>NZ_JAWOTW010000002.1:0-440714 GCF_033339075.1 Vibrio sp. 970 | reverse complement strand
CAACAAAAGTCTCAAAACGAAGGGAAAGAAGCGCAAGGACAACAGTCACAAAATCAGCAAGATTCTGAAAATAAAAAAGAAAAACAAAAAACGGAACAACATCAACCGCAACGAGATGACAAGCAAGTGAAGGATCAAGGTGAACCAATACAGGCTAAAGCGCATCCCGAAAAAATGCATCAGGATGATCCTGAGTTCCGTCGACTAGAAGCAGTAGAAAGTGCTCGCGACCCAAGCTTTTTGATCCGTGCGCAAATGCAACTTCAAGCGCAACAAAAACAACCTCCACAACAATCTCAAAAGGAGTGGTAAGCCTGTGATGAACAAAGGCGTAAAACTGGTCTTTATTTTTGTGGCCAGCCTAATATCCAGTTTCTCGGTGATGGCACAGACACTTCAAGCTAGTGTGAATAAAACACAAGTAGCCAAGAATGAAGTGATTAACCTCAGAATCATTTCAGATACTGAGCTCAGCTCAGACTCAATCGACTTCAGTGTTCTAGAGAAAGACTTCTTCTTGGGTCAACCTCGTTATGGCCGCTCTAGCAATAACATTAACGGAAGAAAATCAGTGCGTACCGAGTGGAGTATCTCAATTGCACCAATGAAAGAAGGTGTTCTGACTATTCCAAGTTTTTCCGCTGATGGTATGAGAACGGAGCCGATCAAACTGCGTGTCAACGCGAGCCAAACAGACCCCAATCTTGATGATCTATTTAGCTTCAATATTACGGTCGACAACAGTACGCTCTACCCTCAGCAATCTGCAACATTACGTATACAACTTCTAATTAAAGCGGACACTCGACGCCTAGATAACCCGCAAATAGTACCTCCGCAGATTAAAGGCATGAAGCTTGAGGCACTGGGTGGCTTACAACAAAGACAGAAGATCTTAAATGGGTTAGAAGTAGCGATCATAGAGCAGTCGTTTCGCTTAACGGCCAATCAACCAGGCACTTATACCTTGATAGGTCCTAAACTGACCGGTTCTTATATTTATGGCGACAGCTTGACGGGCTCAACCAAAATAATGCCTATCAACACCAAAGCGGAACGCATGCCAATCACGGTCAAACCGATTCCGAGCGAATTTAAAGGTGAATGGCTTCCTGCTTCAGCGTTAGAAATGACACAGAGCTGGCAAGACGATCAAGGTAATCTACTGTCGACTAACGCGATCAACACAGTAAAACAAGGCTCTTCACTCACTCGAACCATTCAAGTTAAGGCTCGCGGTACACAAGCCGAATATCTGCCACGAGTCAATATTAGTTACCCGAGTTCACTGCGCGTGTATCCCGAACAACCTAAGTTCGATAGCGCGAGAGATGGCACCGTTACCATGACGGTGAAGCAAGTCATTATTCCTACAGAGGCCGGGAAATATACCTTACCAGGATACGACTTGAACTGGTGGGACAGTCAAAATGATGAAGCGAAGAAAACAACGTTACCAGAGCTAACATTAGACGTAGAGAAAAATGACACTGGGCTAATCACGTTGCCGGAATCGCCTCTTTCAGCGCCTTTAGTGTCAGCCCCTAGTCCTGAATCAAGCGGCGATGTAAACAGTCTCTGGCGAACATTAACCTTTGTTTTCTTAGGGCTTTGGATAATGACATTGGGAATCGCTATTTGGGCATGGAAAAAGCGGTCAATAACAGCGAGTGGAACGGTTTCAAATGCTGAACAACCACTTTGCATCGACGCGCTAAAAAAAGTCATCGAAGAGGGCGATGCTGCGAAAATTGAACGCTCTGTAAATGAGTATTTAACCACTCATCAAGACAGGCTAAACCCTGGCGACGTACAAGCAATTAAGCAAGAGCTTAATGCCATGAATCAAGCGTATTTTAGTGCTAACCAACAACCTTGGAACCCTGATTCGCTGCTAGCGAAAATTCAAAACCTTGGCAAAGCAAACGTAACAAAAACCGACCACCAGCTCGAAAAGCTATAAATAACTAGATAACAATGGCAGCTCTCATGAGCTGCCCATTCTCTTATCCGGCCAAATTTGCTTTAGCGGTTTTATCTAGAGCACCAACCGCCGCCCCCTTCCCTATCAAGTTGCTCTTATGAACATCACTCACTCAACAAACACTTGGGGCTCGTATTCGTATCGCCTTACACAATTTCGCCCATGATTCTTCGCTTGATAGAGTGCCTTATCCGACAACTGATATAAATGGTCGAAATTAAAGTCTTTGCCTTTCGCTTTATAACAGGAGTAACCGACTGAAACGGTGAGTAACTCCCCTTCTGGGTTATGTCGATGCTTTATCCCCTCGCCCTCGATGCACTGACGAATGCACTCTGCTCTCAGTCGAACCTCCTCTTGCTCAGAACCAATCATGAGCAATGCAAACTCCTCACCTCCGATACGGCAAAAAACTTCATCTTCACCTTTGGTATGATGATCCAAGATATAGCCAATTCGCATCAATGCGATATCGCCTTCGAGATGACCATAGTGATTATTGAATAAGCCAAAATGGTCAATATCAATCAGGATCAGGCCAAACGACATGTCGTCTTCACACTCTAGGGCACAATATTTTTGCATCACATGTTCTAACATGCGGCGATTACCAAGACGCGTCAAAGGATCGAGCTTAGAAAGTACCTCAAGCTGTCGATTGGCTTCCTCCAACTCTTTTGTTCGGTTCTGAACCTCCAGCTCTAAGTTTTCGTTTAATTCGCGAATCGCCTCTTGAGCTTGAGTACGTTGCAATACTTCAGCTAAGCTGGACGCGAACATACGAATCACTTCACGTAACTGAGAAGTTAACGGCGCACGTGTCAGCAAATTATCAACAGCGATAAAGGCGATAGGACCACTGCTATTTGAAGTCAATACCGTCATCGCAGCCCAACCAAAGCCAACAATATTACAGTCATGATAAATAGGCACTGATTCTTCAAATGCGACTTCGTTTGGCATTGAGCGAGCCAGATTTATAAGAGAGAAATCTTGGGTTTCGCCAAAGAAGTAAGATTCATCCACCACATTACCTTGAATATCGGTACCCCACGTTCCTTGCATGTAAGAGCAATTTTCATCAGTTAAAAACACCGCCATTCGATCAATACCAAGATTTTTAATGGCGAAAGTGACGGCCGATTTGCATACTCCACTGACAGTAGTGCAACGTGATAACTCAACCATGCTTGAATGCAACATGCGTACGTTTTGTTCTTGGCGCTTACGAATGTAAATTTGAGAGAAGAGTGAACCAAACGAGTCCAACATCTGTTTTTGATATGCCGTTATCGGCTTACGATGAATAAAGTTATCTAGCGCGAACCACCCAAACGGTTCATTGCCATCGCGTAAAATCAACATCGCATTCCAGCCCTGCCCGATGACCTTGCCTGCTGTGTATATTGGCGCGTCTTCTACAATCACTAAGTTGCTCTCAAGGCTAGATAACGCGGTGATATACTCCTCGCTAAGTTGGTGTAAATCGTATTGTGTGTGAAATTCATCAATCGTAATTCCTGACTCATCCGTGCCGTATGTACCACTGAAGCTGCGCTTTTTCATATCGAGAAGCATCAGTGTAGAGCGATCAAACCCAAGTCGTTCACGTAACGCTTCGACGGCTTTGTAGTACAAGTCCTTTAAAGAATCAGGATTAGAGATTTCGAGTGCAACTTGCTGAACTAACTTCATATTTTCGATAAAGCGCTCGCGTTGGCTAATCTCATCAACATATTGCGCTTCACGAATATCTCTGTGCCTGATCTCTTTCGAGGCATTTTTTTCAGCACGAATACATTGCCAACGCGCCGCTGCGAGTTGCATTGCGTCGTAACTTTCTTCATAGATATTATGTGCCGTGCGAGCATGTACAGATTGAATCAGTAGGTAGGTACGTTTGATAGGCGTGTTGTCGAGCATCATGATGTAACTATCACCGCCTAAATCTCGGGTGTGATTCCAGTTACAAGTGTTGATCGCCAGAGGTATGATGCTTTCAGAGGTGTCAAACTGACTTGCCCACTCCCAGAATGTCTCAGGATAGTTTTGGGTTGGGTAAAGCTCTCCGCGAGAGAAGCTCATCGAATGACGAGGGTTAATTGAAGGATCTTCAAAAATAGCGAGGGCTTGAGGGGAGAACAGACTCTCTAAATGATCAAAGATTGCCTCCGCTAGCAACCGATGGTCCCTCGTTGAAGACACTTTTCTTGTAAAACTTCTTAAACTCACCCTACCAACCTAATCTACTTTTTTATCCTCGATAAAAAACTACTTAGGCCATGATATGCAATCAATACGTTCAAATTTGAGCTGTTAAGTCATTCGCAAAATTATCAGACTTAGTGTTACATTCGAGAGCTCTTCAGCACTTTTAAAGCCATGTTTCACATAAGTTACATGCTTTATAAACTGGGGAGGAAAGTTGTACTCATTTACAAGATTTTTGTGTTGGTAGATGTTTTAAGCCTACGACTTAAAAAGAAAAAGGCCCCTCATCAAGAGGGGCAAAGTTACCATCGCTTATAGTTATTTAGTTATGCTTGTAAATACGGTGGATTAACCGAAATCACCATTTACGTAGCCTTGAGTACGGTCGTCTTGAGGGTTGCTAAAGATCACTTGCGTATCGTTGTGCTCAACCAGTTCACCCATTAGGAAAAACGCAGTGCGGTCAGAGATACGACGCGCCTGTTGCATTGAGTGAGTCACGATAACGATGGTGTAGTTCTTCTTTAGCTCTTCCATCAGTTCTTCGATTTTGTGTGTCGCAATTGGGTCAAGTGCCGACGTTGGCTCATCCATCAGAATCACATCCGGCTCCATCGCGATTGTACGTGCAATACATAAACGTTGCTGCTGACCACCAGAAAGACCGAATGCGTGTGATTTAAGGCGATCTTTCACCTCATCCCAAAGTGCAGCACCGCGCAGCGAACGCTCTACCACTTCATCAATTGTCTTTTTGTCTTTGATACCTTGAGCACGTAAGCCGTAAGCCACGTTCTCGTAAATGCTCATCGGGAATGGGTTTGGCTTTTGGAATACCATGCCGACTTTGATGCGAAGGTCAGCAACATCAATGTTGCCGTAAATATCTTCGCCGTCCATCGCCAATTTACCTGTAATTTTCACGCCTTCGATTAGATCATTCATTCGGTTCAAACAGCGTAGAAGCGTTGATTTTCCGCAACCTGACGGGCCGATAAGTGCAGTTACTTGGCGAACTGGAATTGGTAAGTTGATCGATTTCAGTGCTTGGTTGTCACCGTAGAATAGGTCTAGGTTTTCAATATCAAATTTGTTCATTGTCTTAATCTCTTAATTCTTGAATTCGTGTCTTTTAACGTGCGTTCTTAATTAGTGTTGTTAGTAAGTTGCGGTGTTAAAACGTCTAGCAATCAGTTTCGTTACCATGTTGATCAAGAGAACAACTACGATAAGCACTGTTGCCGTACCGTAAGCCTGATTCCATTCTTCAACGGTAAACAGTTCGGTAGTCAGTTTGTATAGGTGAACGGTTAGCGTACGACCTGAATCCAATAAAGAATCCGGAATACGTGCAACCATACCTGCTGTCAGGAATACTGGAGCAGACTCACCAATGACACGACCAATACTTAGAATGACCGAGGTTAAGATACCTGGCATTGCGCTTGGAAGAATCAAACGCCAGATAGTGTAAATCTTAGAAGCACCGAGGCCATAAGAGCCTTCACGGTAAGTTTGTGGCACTGCCATCAGCGCTTCTTCCGTTGTACGGATGATCACTGGCAGGATTAGGATACTTAGCGTCAATGCACCCGATAGAATCGAGAAGCCAAGGCCAAGAATCGCCACGAAGAAAGTCATACCAAACAGGCCGAAAATGATCGACGGGATACCCGCCAATGACTCGGTACAGAATCGGATGATTTTCACCAAACGACTGCCCACTTTCGCGTATTCGGTCAAGTAGATTGCCGTCATGATACCGAGTGGCGCTGCCACTGCGATAGAAGCGATAACCATGTAAATGGTCGCCACAATCATTGGGAAGATACCGTGCTCTTCACCTGTGCGCGTATAGTTATCAGTAATGAAGTTCCAATCTACGTGTTGTAGACCGTTTGATAGGATGTACCAGATAATCCAGAACAAAAAACCTACCGTTAGTGCTGCCGAGATCCAGACAAATGCGTTAAAGACATTATCTTTGAACTGGCGTGCTTTTTTCAGTTTTGCGCGATCCATAAAAGTCACCTTTAACGAGCGATTACTTCGCTTTTTCTCGGTTTAGGTACAGTAGTACAGCGTTCAACGACATGATGAAGACCAGAAGTACTACACCTGTAGCGTAAAGTGCGTTCGCGTGAACACCACTTGCGTAAGACATTTCAATAGCGATGTTTGCAGTTAGTGTACGAGCCGAATCAAGGATGCCTTCTGGCATTGCCGGCGCGTTACCCATAACCATGATAATCGCCATGGTCTCACCCAACGCACGACCGATACCCAGTATCACACCTGTCATGATGCCTGAGCGAGCCGCTGGAACGAGCAACTTAAAGATGGTGTAGATTTTCGATGCGCCCAGTGCCAAAGAACCTTCTTTATAAGTACGAGGGACAGCGCGGATAGACGTTTCAGATACCGTAATTACCGTTGGTAGAATCATCACACCAAGAACAATGATACCGGCAAGGATAGTATTACCTGCAGGTACATCAAATACCTTCTGAATCAATGGAACGATAATAACCAGACCGAAGAAACCGTAGACCACTGAAGGAATACCGGCTAGCAGCTCAACCGCTGGACGGATGATGTCTGCTAATCGCTTTGGTGCGATTTCAGCGATAAAAATGGCGGTCAGAACACCAATTGGAACCCCAACAATGACAGCACCAGCCGTCGATACGATAGATGCCACAATCATGGTGGCGACACCGTAAAGCGCAGGTGGTAACCAGTTTTGTCCTAAGACAATGCCCGATACGCCTGCTTCTTGGAATGCCGGAATACTCTCTCGAACGATGAAGTATGCAATAACGGCCAATGAAACAATGCCGATTACGGCACTCGTTAGGAACAAGCCGTGGAAGATGCGCTCTTTCCAGTCTACACGACGCTTCTCGCGTAGGCCTGACTTGCTGATAGCTCTAGCGTCAGTATTCATAAGCTTTTCACTATTTGTTGCGATGGTCATTTAAAAATCTCACGGTTCTGGGCAATGCCGTTGAACACAATGGATAGAAAAGGCTCAGCCCGAAACGTTGGGCTGAGCAAACTTTAGAGTCCCGATGGGATTAGTTAACTGAGATGTAACCTTTTTGGTCAACTAGCGCTTGCGCTTCGTCAGTTAGCATCCAGTCTAGGAATTTTTGCGTTTCTGTTGATGGCTTGCCTTCTTTGTAAAGAACAAGGAATGGACGCGCTACTTTGTAAGAACCGTTTTTAACGTTAGCTACCGTTGCATCAACGCCGTCGATTGCTAGCGCATTAACAGTGTTGTCTACAGTACCAAGAGAAATGTAGCCGATTGCGTATGGGTTAGATGCAACCATTGTTTTCAGTGCGCCGTTACCGTTTGCAACTTGAGCACGTTGAGAGATAGCTGATACCTTCTTACCAGAAATCTTCATTTTTAGAGACATGATGTCTTCAAATGCGCCACGAGTACCAGAAGCTGTGTCACGAGTAATGGCTACGATTGGCTTGTCTGCACCACCGACTTCTTTCCAGTTTGATACTTCGCCTTTGTAGATTGCAGTCACTTGCTCGGCTGTTAGACCTGGCAGTTTGTTTTGTGGGTTAACAACCACTGCGATACCATCACGAGCAACCACTTCTTCGATTAGTGTTGATTCTTTTTCAGAGTCTTTTAGATTACGAGAAGACATACCAAGGTCTGCTGAACCATTTTTCGCTGCTTTTACACCAGCTGAAGAACCAGGACCTTGAACTTCGATAAATACGTTAGGGTTCTTCTTCATGTACGTTTCAGAGAAAACTTCCATCAGTGGAGTTACGCTGCTAGAACCCACTGCAGAGATAGTTTCTTTAGCAGAAACAGGAGTCACTGCCATTGCGCCTAGAAGTGCGATTGCACCGATTACTGTCTTTTTCATCACAATTTCCTTAAGTGGCTTTATTGCCGTTGTGTTTCACTTGAACGGTGCTCACTTTAGAATTTGAATATGACAGTTGTGTTTCACTTAGTTGAACCCTCTATGACACGTTGTCATTTCTAACTATTAATTCCGCGACTTATCCCTCTCTCAATTTGAACGTAACGTTTTTATAAGTTGCCTCATGTTCAAGATGATAACCCCATCGATTTTGGTACATTTCATAACAATTAGATATGAGTAACTCATTGATTTGGCAAATGTAACAATTAAAATCGAAATGCTTATTTATAAAAAAGATAATAATCAAACCGATAGAGGGTCAATCTCATGCGTCAATTTCTTAGTACGCTTTCTATTAAACTTCAGGTTTTTCTGCCTGTTCTATTCACAGTTATATTACTCATCATTGGACTGAGTGTCGGAATCGGTAAACTCGATCAAGCATTCAATAAGGTTTCGGCTTCCACCCATAAGCTAATCATTCACAAAGAGGAACTTAGCGGCATCGTAGACAACACTTACGCCATGCGCATCAAAGCCATTTATAGTCTATTTAGAGCCGAAGATGTTCAGTCTCTCAACCAAGAGCTTTCTGAGCGACAAAACAAAAACCGCGATTTTCTTAACTCCATCGACAATCTCCCTGGCGTTCAAAATGAAGTCAATGCTATGCGTAAAGCCATGAATCACTATGTTGATTTCACTCGCGTTACCATGACACCTCTGCTCACCACTAAACACTCTTCTGATTACACCACCTCTGATTTCAATCAAAAGTACGAATCTGCAATGGCTGAGTATCGATTAGCTGGCGAAGCGATGATCAACGCCATCGACAAACTATCTAAACAATTGAATCAAATCGTCACCGATGAAGTCGAAACGAATGGCGAACAACATTCAACCACGCTAACTTACAGCGCCGTCTCGCTTGCGGTGATCTTGAGTGCCGCTTCACTTATTAGTTGGGTACTCGCCAGCTACATCGTTGCGCCGATTCGTAACCTTCAAGTAACGATGCAGGAAGTCGCGAAGGGAAACCTACTAGTTAAGGCCGAAGCCATCGGGAAAAACGAAGTGTCTCAGTTGGCTCGGGATGTAAACCAGACCATAGAAAAACTGCGTGAAACTGTAAGCGCATTGGTTCGCATTAGTGAAGATGTGGCATCAGCATCAACCGAGTTAGCAACTGTTATGACTCAAAGCAGCGTCAACTCGGATCAAGAAAAGCAAGAAGTTGAGCAAGTAGCCTCGGCGATCAATCAGCTAGAGTCGACCGCAGCTGAAGTATCGACCAATGCACAAGAAGCCGATAGTGCATCAAATCAAGCACGTACGTTAACCTCACAAAGTATAAGCATGTTTGGGGAAAGTACTCGCGCAAGTGAAAAGATGGCGGAACAACTTAACGAAGCCGCTGCCGTCGTGACTTCGCTAAAAGATCAATCAGAACACATTGGTCGCGTGATCGAAGTGATTGAAGGTATTTCTGAGCAAACGAATCTACTTGCACTGAATGCAGCGATTGAAGCTGCACGAGCGGGCGAAAGTGGCAGAGGCTTTGCGGTAGTGGCCGATGAAGTACGTATGCTGGCAGCGCGAACTCAGGAGTCCACCAAAGAGATCCAAACCATTATAGAAGAGCTACAGCAACAATCTGGTCACGCAAATGAAAGTATGCATTCCAGCTTAGCCATGTTGTCAGACAACCAAGCTCTGATACAAGAAGTTAGCCAATCACTTGCTAATATCAGTAATGCTATCGCCGATCTGAACTCAATCAACACTCAAGTTGCGACCGCATCAGAAGAGCAGAAACAGGTCACGGCTGATATCAACAACAACTTAACGAACATCTATGAACTAGTGAGCCAGAACGTCACTGGGATCACTCAATCAGCCGCGGCAGCGCAAGAACTGTCTGGCTTAGCGGAAAACCAAAAACATCAGCTTAAGCAGTTCCAAGTTTAAATACTCTGCTCAACACGATAAGTTCCAAAGGTTAGAAAAGAAAAAGCTCCGCACTGGCGGAGCTTATTAACATCTGGATTCGTGAAAATCCAACGGGGTGATTACTCCTCGTCAGTAACCAGCAGAACAGAGGAAATGTTCGTTGACTCTAGTGGGTTCCAGTTGTAAACCTCACCATTAAATGAATCAAACACCATAACGTTTGAGCCATCACCGTTTGGTGTGTTACTCCAGATGTAACCAGCATAGTCACCCACCTCTAGCGTGTAGCCACTTGCGAATGCAGTGCCGTTCATCGCAGGGCTATGGCAAGCACGTTCTGTCAACGCGACTAACTCCTTAATGTTTGGTATGCGCCAATTCTTTTTGCCAGCGAAATCATATAAAGCATGATTACCTGATTCATTGCGGATTTGCTCAGCGGTTGATAGCGCTAACTGCCATGACATCTTAGTCGCAGCGCCATCACAAGCGTCGTTTGCCGTATTCCACGTTGAACCAACAGGGCAACGCATCCATGTTAGACCTGTTTTCAGGTCAGTTACGGTACCGCTCTCAGAATATGTATAACGCGTGTTAGGTGCCGTTTTAGCAAAGTCAGTAGAACACTCTTGTGCAGCCATTACAGTTTGAGAAGCCAAAGCAAGAGATAGTACAGTTATTAATTTCTTCATCTTATTGGCCCTTTACTGCTACTAGACGGATTGGGAATTGGAATGACGTGCCTGTGTCACGCTCTACTTTGTCAGAATAAATTTCAACAAAGCTTACGTGGCCACGGTCAGCGCCCTTCGCTGCAATCACTGCAAATTGAAGTGCACCTTCGTAGTTAGCAGGAGAGTAATTATTAAATGTGAAATCACTTAGCCAAATAGCACCTGAATTAGCATCTGGGCTGCCTTTACCCTGTTGAGGGAAGTAAGCTGTCGTCATACCATAGACATTGCCGTCGGCGTCTTTCTCTGTCTCACCTAAGTCGAGAACATCGTAGAACTCTTGGTATGTTGGTAGGCGCCAGTCACTAATGCCACATAGTGATTGCTTGTTTATATGTTCAACATATTGGCTTGTTGAACAGATGCCATCAGCAGCATCCACACAACCAACGACTTCAAGATCTTCGTAATACGGCTTAAATGTTTCAGACTCAAACGCAAATAGGCGATCTTTAAATTGAACCGAGCTCGCATCCGCACTCTTGTTTTCCCAAACAAGACCAGTACGTTCGTCCATAGTACAAGCCCACTCAGTCGCATCTGCAGCTAAAGCTGCACCTTGTGAATCTAGCTTAACGAACTTAAAGCCAGCGCCTGTCGACGTTTGCTTGTCCTCTTTGTCGAAGCCGTATTCTGCATCTTGACCAGGGTAAGACGCTTGAACCTCAGCAACGTCTGCTGCTCCTTCAGCAAAATAAAGAACGGCGCCCGTATCGTTACTACCAACCGTTTGTTCAGCAACCGCTACAATTTCTTCAGCAAATGCACTTACTTCCGCTTCAGACAGAAGATCAGAGGCCAACGATTTACCTTGGAAGCTAAGACTTTGAGCAAGCAGCGCTACGCCTTTGATCATTTGCTTTGGTTGCATCGCAGCTAATAGCACAACCGTGTTTTGCTCTAGCTTGTCTAGCTCGCTAGCTTCTGCGTTAGACATCACCGTACCAGAAAGAGAAACGCCGGCATCGGCGAGTTGCGCTTTCACAATCTCTTCAGCTTGAGCAACGGTTTTACCGTCAATTACAAGACCCGCGAGCAACGTTGTTACACCATTGACCGTGTTACCCGTTGCTAAATTTTGACCCGGAGCCGCAAGACGCAACGTTTGGTTTGAACCTTGATCAACTTGAGCAAGAATGGTGCTGGTTAGTACGTTTTTGTCGCTTGAAGTCAGGCTAAATTTACCGGCATTATCCGTTTTAGCACTCGGTTCAGTGGAATCACAAACGTAGTTTTGGTTTAAATCGATACATACTGGCGTATCAAGAAGTGTACCTGCAGAAACGATGGTGCCAGCTACATCATAGGTCGGTGCCGACGTGTCACCACCAGAACCTCCGCCACAGCCAGCAAGGGCTAGTGACATAGCAACGAAAGAATATTGAAACTTCATAGATTTTATCTTCTTTTGATTTTAATTAACGAGAGCGAATCACTCTCACCATTGAAAGCAGGAAAAGTCCTAACAAGGTCCAAGGCGAACCACTGCCACCTGAACCACCGCCACTGCTTTCTTTAGTGGTATCAGCACTACACTGATACTGAGCAAAGTGACTCACACCCCACTCTTTCAACCCCCCAGAGTTCCCTGATACGCGGTCAGACACTTCGAGACGCCAAGTACCCCAACTCGGTTGACCGACAAGTGCTTGTAACTCCTCGTCATACTGAGCGGTGAAGTAACCTTTAAATCCTTTGGTATTGCTTGATTGATGGCTAAGTAGCACGACCGATTTGCCTTGTGGAGACACAAGCGTCACTTGCAGATCCTGCAGTGAGTCATGTTCGATGTTCAGGTAAACCGCAAACGAATCATCAATCGTGCGTGACTTGTCCGATAGCGTCTGAGAGAACAGCCTGTCGCCCTGTTCCGGCAAAGCGGAGTTCACTGGTTGAGGCTGGATATCGAGCTCTGGCGTACCATTAACCAGCATCACCTTTTCACTCCACTGGTGAGTCTTTAGGCCTTCAGAAAATTGATAATCCAATGAAATAGAGGAATCGAATTGCGTGCCACATTTTAGACCGCTTGGTAACGCCACCTTCATTGAGGTCGAGTCAGAAAGCGTTTCATCAAAGTCGAAAACAGATGCGTTGTTTAGCTGCCATTGCCCTTTGATGCTCGCTTCACGGCCAGTTTGGCTCAGGCTCAAACCAACGTCTTGACCTTGTGCGATGTATCGAGCGTCATAGCGAACGCGAAGAGGCGCTTTAAGTAAGTTGTGTCTGTTGAAGCTGTCCGTCAGGAATTGGGCGTAATCTTTATTTGGGAACAAGGTGTTTGCGGCGAACACGGTCGATTCCGCAAGATCATGCATTTTCACGCCACGACCAATGCCGTACATGCCTTCAAGTACAATGGCATCAAACTCGCGGAACACGTTATCGGTATCATCACCGTATCGTTCAACCGATGCTTTAAGCGCTTGAAACAGTGGCGTTGACCATAGCTCGTCACCTAGTTCACCGCCCACACTAACGTGCGCCGGATATTCTGAGCCCTCGAAGTAACGCGCTCTTTGGTTCCATAAGCTACGAGTTGTTTTGCGTGTTCCGAACACACCGTCCCAGTTGAACACCGTGTCTAACTCGAATTCTTGACCACGACGCGAAGCATCCAAATATTGAATGCGGTAGCTCGCGCTGCCCGCCCAGTAATCAGCAAAACCTTCTGCGATAGCACCAGTGTGACCGTACGCCCAATCCGGTACGATTTGGTAATGAATGCCATGTCCAAGCTCATGTATCACGACATCAGCATCGACTGCATCCGGAGAAACACCACCGACACCCAGCATGAGAGCTTTCGGGCCGTAATAGTAAGTAGAGTTATCTTTTGATAAACCGCGAGCATCAAAACGAAGCGGTTCGTCAAACAAGTCGTAAGTCAGGCTTGTCAGATATTGGATCGAGCTATCAAGATGATAAAAAGCCATCAACTGTGGGAACGCATTGTCACCAAACTCGGTGCTTTGCATCTCATCAACACTGTCAAATGCTTGAACCCCTTCTGCGCTGAGGAAGTCCAACGTATCGAGTACAGGCGCTTCACCAGGTGCTGGGGCTGCAAATAAACCCGTCGCATCCACTTGCTTTAATCTTGGGTTAGAGAGGTAGAACTTACCGCCGGACTTTAAAACCTCAATCGACTTGGTGACGTACTCGATCGGCTGAGGGTAATCGGACAGTGCTGACCACGTCGATTCTGGTGCCGCTTGCTGTTGCATGGTGCGAAGATCTGGGTTGAATAAAGAAACCTCAACATTAACCAGACTTCCAGAGCTCAAAGCAGGTGGCTCTTGTGCTTGCAGTTGGCGAGGTGATTCCAATTCCATTGCAACCGTTGGTTTACCGTTGCGAATGATCGTATCTTCAAGGCTCTTAAACACTCGCACAACGTGATGATTTTTATCGGTTGTTACTACGAGGGTGCGCTGTGCTTGATATTCACCGTTTACCCAAACATCAAAATTGTAATGCTCACCAAGCTGAGACTGGGTTTTGTAACGGAACTTAAACTCGCCAGCTTCTGAGTAGTGGCTGTCTAGATAAGTTTTCGCTTGCGCTTCATTCGTTACCGCAGAGTCCGTTGCGGGATAATCCCACTCTGCAGCCTGCGCCGCAGGGGTACAAGCAATAAGCAGCGAAAACGCCAATGGTTTTAGCTTCATGATTTCGTCCTAGAATTCGTATTTTGCATTTAGCGTGAAGTAGCGCCCAGGCTCAGTTGAGTAACGCTTACTTTCCTCAGCGATACCCGCTACGTCTTGGTATCGGATGTACTCTTTGTCGAACAGGTTGACGATATTTGCGCTAACACGAAGGTCTTTGGAAACGTAGTAAGTTGCGCCAAGATCAAACGTATTCCACGCGCTTGTCTGCGCACACTCTGTCGCTAGACCAAGTGTGGTCTGGCATTTAGGAACGCGATCCATTGCCGCGGCCCAGTTCCAAGCCACGTAAGCATTGAAGTCTTGGTCGGCGTATTTCAGTTGAGCGTTACCTTCGAATGGCGTAATGCTTCGAACGTATTCACCTTCCGCGTCTTTGCCATCTACGTAGCCAAACTTAGTGCTGATGTCCCATTGTTTGGTGAGCGCGTAACCCGCAGAAAGCTCTGCGCCATACGTCTCGACACCATCGAGGTTTTGGTATTGTTTAATGTAATTACCATTGCTTGAGTCAAAGCCCGTGGTCACAACGTCGATGAAGTTTTCAAACTTGTTGTAGAACAAAGACGCATAGACATACGCACGACCGTTATCGAACTTGTTACCGATTTCAAATGAGTCGGAAGTTTCAGCTTCTAGATCCATGTTTGGTGCAATGACAAACGGCGTGAGCGGCACAAAGTCGTGGCTTACGAAGCCATACGCTTTATCGTATTCCGGAGCACGGTAACCATGGTTATAAGATACATAAGCAATGTTGTTGGCAAATACTTCACGAGAAACCGACAGACTTGGAGATACCTCTGAGCTATCCATGTCTTTTAATGGGAAGCCGCCCACTTCACCCGCACCGTCTGGCGTGAGACGGTGCGCATCAAAGCGTAGGCCACCTGTGATGGTCCATTTATCCAGTTCCACCATGTCTCGGACATATAAGCCAATGTTATAAGCACGAGCAGGAGCGAAAGGTTGTTTGGTCGAAGGTGTTACTCCGTTCCAATCAATCTTGGAGTCGCTATCTGTGCGTTCGTAATAGTCTGTAGAAAGCTCAACACCGTAAGCCAATTGGTGCTCAGCATTTGCTGCATAAATCGTATTGGTGAAATCGCCACGGAAGCCAATTGTTTCGTCAATGAAGGTTTTGTGTTCTAGCTCGCGACGCTTGGTGATCAAACTATTGTGATCCACTTGGCGCATTAAACGGTTGGTGTCTTCCACCACTTCGGTGTGACGCCAGTAAACTTTGGTATCCAACTCTTCGAACCAAGTTGGATTAATCGGAGTCACCTCTGCACCAATATAAGCGCTGTACTCTTCCGTGGTTTCATCCTCAGCAAAGTCTTCAATATGCCAAATTCCATCAGGTTGAATGGACGGTGAACCCTCCAAACGCTCTTGGTTCTGGGTGTAGAGTTCCGCTTTGGCTTTCAACATCACCTCTTCATTGAAAAAGTGGTTGATCGTATAAGCACCGCTGTAACCATCGAGGTCGCGGTTATACAACTCTTCATCAAAGTTACGTGTCTCTTGTCCTTGCCAGAATGAAACGTTAAACAAACTCTCTGTATCACCGGAACGGAAAGCTAGATTACTCGTGCCTTTGTACTTGTTGCTGATATCGGTGTAAGTACCGGAAACATCGGTGTAGAAGTCTTTGTCTTTTAAGAAATCACCCGGCTGACTGGATTCTAAAATCACCACACCGCCGATCGCGCCAGAGCCATGCACCGAAGAACTTGCCCCTTTAATGATTTGCAGCGATTCAAAATTGGATAAATCAAAAGTATCTCGCCCAACTGCATCATTAATGTCATTCGCACCGAAGCCATCCGCAGAACGAATGCCATCACGAACGATCATAATGCGGTTACCCGTCATACCACGGATGGTAATGTTTTGCGGACGTCCAGCACCGCCCGTCACGCTTACACCAGGCTCGTTACGCAGCACGTCATATAGCTCGGTCTCGCCTCTTTCTTCGATTTGCTCGTTTGTGATAACCGCGACACTACCTGCCACTTTTGACAATGGCTGATCGATTTTATTGGCGGTTACCACCACCTCTTCCATTGAGAAAACCTTAGATTCGGCGTGCACTTGACTGGCAGCAAGTACCGAAAGTACTGCCGCTGACACTGGGGTAAGCTTCATTTACTGCTCCGCTTTAGATGTTTTAATGAGTGATAGTAGAAATGCGTATTCTTTTGCTTGTTGTTCTTGCGCTTGTCGTGGGTCCATTTGGTGGCCCGAATTAAAATCAGTTTGCAACAAGTACGGCCCGTTGCGCTCACTTAACGCTGAAACTTTAGCGAGATACTTTGCGCCTTCCCAATATGGCACGCGCTGATCGATTAAACCGACTTGAACCAACATGGGTGGGTAAGCGTCTTTATGGATATTGAGAATCGGATCGTACGCCTTCATTAACGCCAATTGTTCAGGTTTGGTTGGGTTACCCCATTCGCCATACTGCTGTGTGGTAAGCGGAAGTGAGGTATCCGACATACTTGCAACCACATCAACAAAAGGCACTTTAAGTACGGCACCTGAAAACAATTTAGGATCTTGATTAACCGCTCCGGCCACCAACGTGCCACCAGCACTAGAACCGATGGCGAAAACCTCTCTATTGCCACGTTCGAATGTTTGCAGCGCCTTCGCGGCCGCGACAAAATCACCAATAGAATTGGCTTTTCGCACACCACGGCCTTGCTCGTGCCATTCATCGCCAAAGTACCCACCGCCACGGACATGGGCGATAGCGTAAATCACACCTTGGTCGAGTAAACTGATAACCTGAGGCATAAAGTACGGTTTCATCGTAAAACCATACGCGCCGTAACCGTAAATCATCACAGGAGATTGTGGGTGCAATTTGTCTTTGCGATACGCCAAAGAGACCGGGACAGAAACGCCGTCGTGCTTAATAAAAATACGTTGGGATACATAACGCTGACTATCAAAGTCTTGGTAAGCATCTTGAGAGTACAAGGATTTATTCAGCGTTTTTACATCGAACTCTTCCCACTGAGGAGGCGTAGTCATCGACATGCTTCGGATACGAATCTTGTTTGATTCAAAATCGCCCAACGTGCTTAGCCAAGCGACATTACCATCGTGTTCCAATGGCAGTATCACTTTTTCCTGACCTTGGTAAGAATACACCGTCAAAGTCGACACATTGTTTGGCTTGCTAAGTGCCACAACTCCTGCATCATAAAGGTAGAACTGTTCAAGCGGCTCACGAGGATTGGTGAAGCGTTGCCATGTTGCGCCAAGCGGTGCGAGTTCGACTTGGTAAAGGGCGAACTTTCCTTCAAGGTTGCTTTTCAGATAAATGTAACCTTTCGCCACATCCGCGTAATATTCCACACCCACTTCAGGCTTTCGCAATGAATCTGAGACAGTGCCCGTTTCTAGGTCGACAAGCTTCTGCTCTGTTGTTGACTCGTTGTTGCTTTGCAGCACAGCATAACGGCTATCTGCCGCACGATAGAAAGAAAGTAACCAATCTGACTTGGGTTCATTCCATAGGACTGTTTTTGCCAAAGATTCAGTGGAGATACGTAAGATCTGATGAGGTCGCTGGGTACGCTTTTCTTTTGCAACAAGGAATGCCACTTTCCCGTTAGGTGACAACAATACGCCACTATCGACGTGCGTCACCAGTTCCGTAGATTGACCGGAGAGTAAATCAACAACCACGGCGCGATATTGTTCGCTGCCGTCGATATCTTCCGTGAAAAGTAATGTGTCACCATTCACTTGCCATTGACCAAGTTGGTAGTACTGATGCGCAGATTGTCGTTTATCGAAATCGAACACCACGTTTTCTGGTGCATGTTGACTCGCACGGGATAATAGTAAGTAACGACCATCGCGACGCGTTAGCGTCCACTCTCTTCCACTCATGATCGACCATGGCTTATCACCTTTGTCTGCCACCATGGTATCCCACTGCGTGAGTAAGTTTTTTGTCAACGTCTGATAACTTTTTTGGTGCTGTTCAGTTTTGTGGTTTTGTTCTGTTAGGTAGGTAAGAACTCGCTCATCTTTACGAGCATCATCTCGAAGCCAGTTGAAATCATCAGCAGCAAAGCCAGAACTAGAGGTAATTATGAGCCCTAAAAAAACATGAGTAAATTTCATATAGAGAGCGAATTCATTTATAGGATTAATACAATGGCGCGTATTCTGCCCTTAAATAAAAATGAGATCAATTATCATTTTCATAATCATGTGAGATTTTTATCTAGTGTGTGAGGAAAAACGTTTGCTTTGACCGAGGTAATAAAACTTAATAACTTCCTAAATTAGCGTTCTATGCTGTTTATATACAACCAGACAAATATAAAAGCTGACAAACGAGTGAGTATGGAAAGGCGCTATTTCACCTAGCGACAGACATAAAAAATCCGAGTGCGAACACTCGGATTTTTAAGAACTAAAATCAATGGGAAACTACAGCAGCTTTTACTCTTCAGAGCTCGGTGCCGCTGGTTTTTTCTTAGGGATGAAGACATCATCACCCACAGATACGTTTTTGTAGAAGCTCTTGTCACGCTTAGCTGGTTTTTTCGCCGACTTTTTCGCTTGAGGGCGAGCTTTCTTTGCGGTCGCTTTCTTATTGCGAAAATCTGGTTTAGGTGGCTTAAGGCCTTTAAACTTACCTTTCAAATCTTCGAACACTGAAAACTCAAGATCTTGTTGTAGGTATGCTTCTACACGTTTAAAGCTATCCCAGTCTTTTGGACCAACAAGAGAGATTGCATCCCCTTTGTTTCCAGCACGACCAGTACGACCAACTCGGTGTACGTATTCTTCGGTATGCTTTGGCATATCGAAGTTGATGACGTGTGTCACAGTTGCAATATCCAAACCGCGGGAAGCAACATCAGTCGTTACAAGGATCTTAAACACTGCGCGCTCAAACTGACTCATAATGGTGTTACGTTGAGTCTGGTTCAAGTTACCACTTAGTGCTACAGCCTTCAGTTTCTTTTCGTTCAGCTTTTCTGTTAGTCGCTCAGTATCATCACGCGTTGCCGTAAAGATAATAACTTGACGGTATTCAGCCTCAGAAAGAACACGATCTAAAATTGCCTCTTTATGATCTAGGTGATCACACAAGTAAAATTTTTGCGTGATATCTTTATGCTCTTCGTTAGAAACGCCGATAGCAATTCGCTTTGGCGCATTGAGCATTTCAGCCGCGATTTCATTGACGTCTGCATGATCTAATGTCGCAGAGAACATCAACGTTTGACGACGACGATGCTTGGCTGCTTTATGAATGCGACGAAGCTCTGGTGCAAAACCCAAATCCAACATGCGGTCTGCTTCGTCAAGAATCAGCGTTTCCAAACCATCCAGATAAAGCGAACGATGATCTAAGTGATCAGCCAAACGTCCTGGTGTCGCCACGATAAATTTCGGGTAACGACGCAGAGCTTTTACTTGATCGTTAAAGTTCTCACCACCCAAAATCAGTGCTGCTTCATAAGATAGGCCAGCTAGCATAGAACGAAGCTCACCATATACTTGTTTCGCTAGCTCACGAGTAGGAGCAAGGATTACCGCGCGCGGGTCTTTCGCAGAAAACGATTTTGTCTTTAAAGACTTATGAAGCATTGGCAATACAAACGCCAAAGTCTTGCCCGAACCTGTTTTCGAAGATGCCAATAGATCCTTGCCTGCAATCGCAACAGGAATCGCCTGCTGCTGAATGTCAGTCGCTTTTTTAAAATCGTAGTGTTTTAGGTTCTTCAACAATCGGTTGTCTAGGCCTAGATCTTTAAATTGCAAAGTATTCTCCAATAAATCAGTCAGCGTCTGAGCGCTCTGTAGTGTCGTTTCCGCTCTAACGCAGCAAAAAAATAAAGCTCGGTATAATACCGCAAATCATAGGAGTATAGATAGAGATCACACAAACTAATTCCCTGTGGTAACGGTAAAACATCATTTGTGGCTCAGTTCAGAGTAAAGACTAGCCTTTTTGATGAGCAGCTGGACAGGAAGTTTAGAGAAAAGCCGTTCAAATATGCCTTCTATCCATCAACAAAACGACTTAAATAGCAGTTATTTGGGCCAATAAACTTTCATTTGTGTCAATATCGTCTAAATTATTGATATCAGGAACGTGGCAAATACACCTGCTATGAAAACTGTTGTGAGAACGAAATAAAGGATAGGTAGTTAAACTTTGTTAAGTTCAGGTAAAAGTTGACGTCAGGTACTCCATGAAATTCTTGGGTTTTTTTGACTTTTGCTACATCATGTACTGATAAAATGTAACCACATTTAACCTCGCTACTGTATAAAATAATAGTTAGTAGCGAGACTTTCACTATAAGCAAGGAGTTCTTATATGAACAAAACGTTGATCGCAGCTGCAGCAACTTCAGTACTTCTACTAGCCGGTTGTGCTTCTTCTGATGACGCAGCTACAGCAAATGCAGCAAAATTAGACGAACTAAGCAACCAAGTTAGCCAACTAAGCCAAGACGTACAAGCTCTTCAATCTGACGTTCAAAAATCAGGCGCAGCAGCAATGGCTGCTCAAGAAGAAGCTGAGCGTGCTAACGAGCGTATCGATAACATCGCTCAGTCTTACACTAAGTAAGATTTAATACCGCGTCTTAACGCCCGTTAAGGCGCGGTTATTTCGATAGGAACCCCATTCTGTGCAGCGATTGCTGCTTTAGCCTTCACGTTTTTCATACCGAATTCATCCAACCACCACTTTAACTCTTTCGGCACTTTCAGTTCATCTTTCTCGCCATTACTACGAGTCAAAGGCTCATGTGCTTCTAAGAACACACTTCTGTCAGGCTCAAGTGTCATTTTGATAGGCTGGTTAATGATATTAACGTCTTCGCCGTTACGAACCTTGTCAAATAACCACTCAATGTCACTTGGGTCCATACGAATACAACCCGCGCTGACTCGCATACCAATCCCAAAGTCCTTGTTGGTACCATGAATTAGGTATTCGCCATTCCCGTAAGCTAAACGCAATGCAAACATACCAAGTGGATTATCAGGCCCCGCAGGAACAACGGCTGGTAGATCAATGCCCTTTGCTTTGTACTCGGCACGAATAGAGGCTGGAGGAGTCCATGTAGGGTTCGGTCGTTTTTGGCTGATACGCGTTGTCATTACTGGGGTATCGCGCCCTATTCGGCCAATTCCGACAGGAAATACATGAACAATATCCTCTCCTTTCGGAAAGTAATATAAGCGCAGCTCGGCAAGATTAATAACGATACCTTTATAAGGTACGTCTGGGAGGATTAGCTGTGTCGGAATAGTAAGAACATGCCCCTCTTCTGGTAAGAAGGGATCCACGCCTTTGTTTGCGGCCATTAAACCTAGCATACCCACATCGTAGAGCTTAGCGATATTTGCCATGGTTTCGCCTTCTTGAACGACGTGGTTTTCAAGGCGACCAATTAAACGGCTTCCATCCTCTGGTAATTCGTACATCTTAGCGAATGATAGACCACTCACTAAAGATAACGACACAGATAGCAGGGTACGTTTTGCGAAACTCATTGATCGCTTTTTGCTAAGCATTTCACTCTATTCCTTGGCACTTTTAAAGAGCTGTAAGGTTATCTCTCTTTCTGTCTTGTGATCAACCATCGGCTTGTGATATTCCAGTAAAGAAAAGCCCTCCCAAGTCCAAGGTTTATGGATGTATTTGTTCGGTACACTTTTGATTTCTGGTACCCAATGGCGCACAAATTCACCATTAGCATCGAACTTTTCGCCTTGGCTTATCGGGTTGAAAATACGAAAGTATGGCTGCCCGTCACAGCCCGTAGAAGCAGACCATTGCCAGCCACCATTGTTCGCTGCAAAATCGCCGTCCACCAGCTTACTCATGAAGTACGCTTCTCCCCATCGCCAATCAATATGTAAGTCCTTGGTAAGAAAGCTCGCGACAATCATACGTAATCGATTGTGCATCCAACCTGTTTGATTGAGCTGACGCATTGCTGCATCAACGATTGGGTATCCTGTTGTTCCTGTCTTCCATCGCTCAAAGGCTTTCTCATCATAGGACCACTGGATTTTATCCTCCCAATCGATAAATCCTTTGCCTTTGACGAGTTTTGGTTCGAAAACCAATAGGTGCTGATAAAACTCACGCCAAATGATCTCACTTAACCAAGTTGCTTTCCCTTCTGTAAGGTCATTTTGTTGATTTTCAGCATACAAACGAGCAATACACTGCCTTGGTGATAGCGCGCCAATCGCAAGGTATGGAGACAGTTGGCTAGTGCCATCAATAGCTGGAAAGTCTCGCTCGCTTTGATACGCGTCACTGCGCTCCCGTGCAAATTCCCTAAGCTGCATCAAAATATCATTAGTCGAAGCCAGCCAGTCTTCACTGGATTCTCGAGCATAGCTAAATGTGAAGCTTGAATTAAATCGAGCCGACTCTAATTGTTCGAGTACCTTTTTATTGAGTGGCGCTTGCTCGTGAGGTTTTACTACCGTCGGCATATGGAACTGCGTTAACCAAGCACGCTTGAATGGCGTAAACACCTTAAAACATTCGCCTTGCTTATTAAGAACCGTCGTTGGCGCGTGCACACATTTGTCATGAAACAGTTCAAATTCGATATCGTGAGAAGCTAACGCTTCACTTACTTGTGTATCGAGCTCTCGTTCGTTCACCTCATAGTGAATGTTTGCCATGACAGACGTGGCTTCAAGTGTTTCCGCCCACCCACTAATCACATCTGTACAATCGGAAAACGACGGTACCTCTTTGTACAAAAAGGGAATATTAAGGCTTTCAAGCTCCTCGTTAAGACAAGCTAAGCGACGAGCAATGAGGTCTGCCTGCATCGGCGCCATGTGATGCTCCCGCCACTGCTCTGGCGTCGCGATAAAGCAAGCGACGACAGGCTGACCTGAATCCAATGCCGCTTTGAGTGCCGTGTGGTCTAACGTACGTAAGTCACGTCGAAACCATACTAAAATCATGGTAGCTCCTATCTTTTGTCTACTAAGTTAGGTGTAATTTCTCTATCACTTCAGAGCACCCCATCCGATCACCTAGCTGTGCGTGAAGCATTTTGATGGACGCTACTTGTTTAGCAGCTAGTGCTTTATTGGAGAAAAGGTAGATAAACGAACCATTTTCAACGACCTCGTGATCTAGTAGACCAGAAACATCATCAACCTTATCGATCAAAGTCGTGTGATACCCTTGTTCACAAAGCTTCGCTGCTTGAATCCAACTCTCGGCCTCTCTGTTTTGTTCAAAGCTAATGAGCAGACACTTTCCTTTGGAAGCTGCTTTGTTTTCAGAATCGATAACAAGGGCAAGTCGAGTGATCAAACAAGTCTGAAATAACCCCACCTGCAAAGATCGCAGCGATCCTTTTACCATATCTAGCGCATCAAATACTGGGCTAATGAACTGATCAATAACGAGTTTTAGTGGGTACTCTTTAAGAACAGAGGCAAGTAAACTCTCTGCTTTTCCTCGATTCAGGGTAGACAGCGCAAGCAGCATGTTTTCAACTTCTTCGAGTGTGCGAACCTCGTTTTTGACTTCGACATCGGCGCTTTTTCCTAGCAGCCCCTTCACTTTACCAATCGAAATCCCCTTCGCGAGCCAACTCTGGACTTCGCGAATCGTATCGAGATCTTGCTGGCGATAGAGTCTGTGTCCTTTTTCAGTTCGCTGAGGTTGGATCAAGTTGTATCTTCGTTGCCAAGCTCTCAGCGTAACTGGTTTTACACCCGTGATTTCTGCGACATCTCGGATCGCGTATAGTTTTTCTTCTGAACTACAAACCATAGCGTAATCTCATCTCCTGCGGATACGGTTCTAAAAACTTCTGTTTTGCTAAATATTCGTCTGGGTAAGTATTTAAGTAATGCTTAATCAATGTAAGTGGTGCTAGCAGAGGCAGCATTCCGATACGGTAGTCGTGAATCACTGTCGCTAACTCTTCTTTTTCTTCTTTAGTTAGTGAGCGTTTGAAGTACCCTTGTAAATGCATCAACACATTTGTGTTATTTTTGCGGCTAGCCCGATTCGTTAACGCCTTCATCAGTCCTAAACGATACTCTTGGTAAAAGTCTTCAATTTCATAATTAGCGACATCAGCGACTAAGCGGCCAAGGGAGCGGTATGACTCTGGGTGGTGTGCCATTAACGTCAGTTTGTAGCGCGAATGAAAGTCGATGATTTTGCCACGAGTAGGCTCACCATCCATCGAGTCGTAAAAGTCATTTAGACAAAATACTCGAGTAATAAAATTTTCTTTCAATACAGGGTCGTTAAGTCTGCCATCCTCTTCAACAGGCAACCAAGGCATTTTTTGCATCAATGTTTGTGTATACAAGCCAACACCTTCTTTCGCAGCACTGTTCTTGCTGTAAACCTTGACTCGCTCCATGCCACAAGTTGGTGACTTGGCACAAACGATGTAACCACAAAGCTGCTCGCTTTGAAGTTCATCTACTTTATTGGCCGAGTAAGTGAGCATATTGTCGGTATGATCATTTTCTGGATTTTTGGTTTCAACCAATGCAACACGCTCTTCATTAGAAACAAGACGAATTGTTGGACGGGGTACTGGCATACCTACGCCGACTTCAGGGCATACCGAAACAAAGTCAAAATACGGGCTGAGCTCTTTAGTCACAAAGTTGCTCACCTTATGACCAGAGTCAAAACGCACTCGTTCACCCAAAACACACGAACTGATACCTACTTTGATTGAAGATTCCATGATGACGCACCCCTATACAAAAAGTTTTGTTGTATAACTTATAGCAAGCCTTTCCAGATTGTACAAGAAAATAAGTTGTACAATTTAATCGTTTTACTTCACTCGAAAGTATTTCGATCAACCAGCTGTCAGAAAAAAGTTTGGCCCAAAAACAAAGAATTTGTGCGCGCAATCGACAAACTGCTCAAAAGCAAATCGATTGCTCTTTTGATTTCAACAGATTTGGTTATCAATAGTAGTTGCAGTTTCTAAATGCGTGGTTTTTGTGACTAAGCTCTCAAGGGGCTACTGTACGTCCCGATATTATTGCCTCAACGAAAACGAACAAGTTCAACAGAATTGGTAATAGCGTTCTATAATAGAGGCGTTTTATCAAAACAAAACTTTGGAGAGCACTTATGGCAACCCCACACATTAACGCACAACCAGGTGATTTCGCTGAAACAGTTCTAATGCCAGGCGACCCGTTGCGCGCTAAATACATCGCTGAAACGTTCCTAGAAGATGTGAAACAAGTTTGTGACGTTCGCAACATGTTCGGCTTTACTGGCACTTACAAAGGCAAAAAAGTTTCTGTAATGGGCCACGGCATGGGTATCCCGTCTTGCTGTATCTACGTACACGAGCTAATCGCTGAATACGGCGTGAAAAACGTTATCCGTGTAGGTAGCTGTGGTGCAGTACGTGACGACGTGAAACTAATGGACGTTGTTATCGGTATGGGTGCTTCTACAGACTCTAAAGTTAACCGTATCCGTTTCAACAACCACGATTTCGCAGCAATCGCTGATTACGGTCTTCTAGAAGAAGCAGTTAACCAAGCGCGCGCTCAGGAAGTGCCTGTAAAAGTAGGTAACGTATTCTCTGCAGACCTGTTCTACACACCAGAAGCAGACATCTTCGAGAAGATGGAAAAACTAGGCATCCTAGGTGTAGACATGGAAGCGGCTGGTATCTACGGCGTAGCAGCTGACCTAGGCGCGAAAGCACTGACTATCCTGACAGTTTCTGACCACATCATCCGTGGTGAAAAACTAAGCTCAGAAGAGCGTCAGAAGTCGTTCAACGACATGATGAAAGTTGCACTAGAAACTGCAATCAACATCTAAGAACAAATAGTAAGTAATAATTTGCAGCCAGAGTTATGCTGGCTGCCCGAATTATCCCGAGGGGGCGATTGTGTCTAACGGCGAACTGCCAAAAGACGCAGATGGGTTACAACTCAACTTTTGTAAAACATTGGCGTGTGACAACTTTGGATTGAGTGATGCAAAGCGTTACGTTCTGCAACATGCGAACCCTAAGCGTCCGGCGATGGTATGCCGTGAATGTGGAGCTTTCCCCCCCTTACTTAATAATCGCGATGTCGTGAACGAACTTCATCGCCTGCGGCACGTCCACAGTGACGGGTTGCCTGCTTGCCGTAATGATGATTGCGACAACTTTGGACTTTCTGTCCACACTCACAAACACCTCTATCACGCTTTCGGTTACAGTGGCGATCGCCAACGTTACCGCTGTAAAGTGTGTCAAAGTACCTTTGTCGACAAGTGGTCTGGTGCCAACAAGAAGCTTCAATTTCAAGAGAACTTGATGGGTTTATTGTTTACGGGATATTCCGTACGAGAAATCTGCCGCAAGCTTAGTATTAACCCAAAAACCTTTTACGATCATGTTGACCATATAGCTAGCCGCTGCCGCCGCAAGCTGGCAACCATTGATGCGCGCTGGGTAAACCACGCAACGCATTATGAATTGGCCTCAAACTATATTGCATTGCAACCGAACAGCAATAATGGTGTGTATTGGATTGTTTCTGGCGAAGCGCATTCTGGCTATATTCTTTGCCAGCACGTCAATTATTCCGCTGATGAAGAGCCAATCGCAACGCTCGATCATAATCCTTACGATGAGGTGTCTCGTTTTGTTTCCCAGGAGTACGTAGCGGAAGCAAGTGAGCCGCTTGCGGAACCTTCTCATCACCTCAGAGAGCGAATTGACCAAAAATACCAAACAATTTTGGCTCGCGGTAACGTAGAAGACCCTCTTGGTAATCTATCTGTATTTCATTACCCTTCAAAAGGGGCATTAGTCCGTCCGCCATACACCTCGTATGCACACTATTTGCACGTACTTGATATGTGCTGCCCAAACAAACGTGTATCTCTATACATGCCTCAAGATCCCCTACTACGTTCAGCTGCACTGAGCGTTTGTTTACCTCGTATTAAAGAGAAAAGTGTCGACTTGATGTACGTAGAAGAGGACGCTAGTTGGGACATGAGCACTCCCTTTGGCAAAGTCGATATCGCCTATATGAGTTGGTGGCGCGATCGTTGGGCAATCTCTAGTCAAAACGAAAACCACAAAGGCATTTGCTACCTCGCTGGCGATCAAAATGAGCCTGAAAAATGGTTTAACGTTGCGACAACTCGTCATGTGAAGTTTTATCAAAACCGCTTTCAGATTCTTTTCGAAAGCTTCATTAACGAGCCACGTCGCAAATTACGACCTGCTGGTATTTTACCTCTTTTAGATATATTCAGAGCTTGGCATAATTTGTGCTATCAGGATAAACAAGGTCTTACCGCTGCACAAAGGTTAGAAGTCTCTGATGCACCTTTGACAATCAAACAGCTCCTATCGTAGCTATTCTATTGGTAATTTAGATGTAGTAATTAGGGGTTGTAACGGTATACATTACGGCCCCTGATCGTTTACCAAAACGTTATCCGCATCGCTTTGGTAAAGAAACATGCATCTAACCACTTAATATTAGGTGTGATTTCCAGTTCGATAGTCATGGATGTGAACGTTGGATAAAAACCAAATTCAGCTAGAAGATGATCTCACTAAGCTTAAAGGCCAAATAAAATCGGCCCCTAAACATACCTTTAATATTGCGCAGCAATATCGTATCCGCGCGGAACAAATTTTATTTGTGGACGGAGAGATCAAAGCCTTACTCATCATGGCGCAATGCTGTTGGTGCCTAATGGATTACCGACAAGGCTTAAAACTCGTCAAAGACGCTTACAGCAAACAAACACAGCTTGAAACCGACGATCATCTCCCGGAAATTCTCCATCTTTTTGCACTCCAATATTGGGGCCAAGCAAAGTATTATTCCGCGCAACAATATTGGATTAATGCGCTCGAACAATCTGCTCTTGTTGATGATGTTGAAATTCAAATCGAATCTCTAATTGGGCTTGGTAATGTATGGCGCATCACTAATGAACACCAACTTGCCGCTTCAACTCATGAGTTAGCCGTTAAAGTGGCAAACAATGTTCGTATTGCTTGGTTAGAAGGCAAAGCGCGCATCCTATTAGCTTGGGACTATTACTTACTAAATAAGTTTGTCGAGATGCTTACGGTACTGGATGGAGCAACCGAAGTATTAAAAGATCATGATGACAGTACGTGGCAAGCCGAGATCTGGGACTTTAAAGGGTTAGCACTGCTTGGACTAGAACGCCTTGATGCGGCCGAAGAAGCCACCCAAAAAGCCCACCAGCTCGCCATTGAGCATGATCTCGTTTGGATGAAAGCACACTCTTTTATTAGCCGAGCAAGACTTGAGCTTTTGCGCCAAAATACAGACAGCGCTGCCAAGTTGCTACTTGCAGCAGAAGAGTCTGCACTCAGTTTCGACCACGGTGAGCTACTCAGCCAAATTTGCTTCCAACAATCACGAGTCGCTGAAGAACAAGGAGACTTTGAGTCTGCGTTTAACGCGTTCAAGAAATACCGTAAGCACGCACTCAAAATGCTCAAAGAACAAACTCACCGAATCAGCATGGATAAAGCAAGAGGCTCTAAACGCCAACTAGAGCAGCGAGCACGTAAGCTGATCAATCATATTCGCTCTCAACACGAATACGACCCTGAAAAACAGTTCTCTAATGTCGTTTCTGAGACCTACTGGTGGGAACAGTTAGTTTTGTTTAAAACGGAGCTCAAACGCTCTAACCACGCCATCATTATGATTCAGCATTCAAACCCCGAAGTTCTCGATGTTTGTACCGAGCTCGTTCATGCATTGACAACCTCCAGCGACCTCATCTCGAGAATTTCCAGTAACAGGCTAGCAATGTTAATTGCAGAAAAAGGTCAAGCAGCAGAAGAGGTCTACCGCACTGTCCAAGCGATGTTAGACATCTATCCATGGAAGCGACGCGGAATCAAAGGCCCTAAACCGATACTGTATTTGCAAGATATCCTGACCTTCCCATTCACGTTAGAACAGCTCGAAGAAAGTTATATTGAGGTAATGAAGAATGGAACAACTGCTTAGCAAGGTGACTGACGCAGGTATCGATCCTTCTTCCGTTTCAGGTGAAGAAGCGATTACGCTATGGGAACACATAGGGTTACATATTGCGTCAACAAACCGAGAGAAAGCGCATTGCTATATCATTAGCGCCGAGTATCGAAGAGAGATCAAACAGCTCAACGACAGCATTAGTGAATTGAAACAAGCGCTTGAGTTGCTTGTTTTACCAGAGGATGTAGAAGATATTCTTTCTGTGAAAGCAAGCTTGAGTGAGCGTTTAGTTGAAGTAGGTGACTACAATGCGGCATTAACCGAGTATGTTGCTTCAACCAATATCGCCGTCGAGTACGGCTATATTGATGAGTACGTATTGGCCATTATTGGAATGGGTAATTTGTGCGATGCCTATGGGGATCACCAACGTGCATTACGTTATTATCAAAAAATAGATGCTATCGATCACGCTATTGGCAGTCGATCCCTACGCCTTCGTTACAAGCTGTACATGCTTGCCTGTTATATCAGCTTGAACCGTACCGCAGACGCCAAAGAGCTATTGAGTGAATGTGAAGAACTGAGCATTCTCGTCAGTGATAAAAACCTCGCCGCACAAATTCACCTCTACCGAGCCAAATTACATCGTCTGCAAGAAGACTACCCCAGTGCGTTGCTGGCTATTTCGAATGTTCAGTATACAACGGGTAGTGCCACGACATACTGGTTATCTACGATGGTCAAAATTGAGACTGCGTATTGTCTAAACGGTGTAGGGCACACCTCTTTAGCTAATTTAACGTTGGACTCCATCAGTAAAAGGATTCAAAAGCAGCTATCTCCTATCGTTACTCAGCATTTTTATAACGCGATGAGTCAAGTTTACGCCTCTCAAGGGTTGTATCAAGAAGCATTAAATTGTGAAAAAAAAGCGCATAGAATCGAATCTGATCTTGTAAAACATATTCCGATCGGTGAGTTAGGGTCTGCTCAACTACGCCGACTTTCACGCTTTGAGTTACAACTCAAACTCATTTTGTCAGAGCTAGAAAACAAAGAACTAAAAGAAACCACCAAGCAGCATAAAAATACTGTTGCTCAGCTACAGCAGGACGTCTTTACCGATCCACTTACGTCTTTACACAACAGACGCTGGTTAGAAGTTAAACTAAAAGATCTACTTCTGCACGATACTGCATTTGCATTGATGGTCATCGATATCGATCACTTCAAATCCATCAATGACGAACTAAGCCACTTGGTGGGCGACAAAGCGATCAAAAGTGTGTCACAGGAACTGGCGTCCTACTTCAGATTTAAAGGCGCATCGTGCGTACGATTTGGTGGTGAAGAGTTCCTCGTGATCCTTGAGAATACCCAACTGGAACGCGCAGAAATGCATGCCGAGAATTATCGTGAACGGATTTATCAATATGGTTGGGACGATATTCTTGGTGAACGGGGGCTGACCGTATCCATAGGGATTACCTTGCATCGAGAAGGCGAGAATACTCAGCGAACTTTTTATCGTGCAGACAAAGCTCTTTATCGCGCCAAAGCCAACGGCAGAAACCAAGTCTGTACCGAACTTTAAACCATGCCCCGGTTGACATCTGGGGCTTTGTTATACTTGTTACTTATCCTTCCTATATCACTTCACTGTTTGTTTAAATAAGTACTCAGCAACACCTTAACTGCCAATAAACATCAGTGGATACTTACATCGCATAAACATAATTCCTACATAAAAACCGCTTGATTCATCTGTAGTTAAGACAAATACTTAAATTGTTAATTTACGTAGATTTTCCATTTCGCAATAAGCACAGGTAGGTAAGATGTTTCTAGACTATTTTGCACTTGGGTTACTCATCTTCGTTGCTTTAGTGATCTTTTACGGAATCATTGTCATTCATGATATTCCATATGAAATCGCCAAAGAGAGAGAGCACCCGCACCAAGACGCAATTCACTACGCTGGCTGGGTCAGCCTTTTCACTTTGCATGCGCTGTGGCCATTTTTATGGATCTGGGCAACATTATGGCGCAAGGAACGCGGCTGGGGTTTTAAACAACTAGAACAAGAAACACACGACATTCATCACCGCCTTGAAGAACTCATCGATGAAGTCAACGAACTCAAAAACGAAGTATCGATGTTGAAACAACAAAAGATTCAGCAAAAGCCTTTGCCTGAACAAAGTAAAGAGGACGAATAATGGACTTATTGCTGATTCTGACTTACGCAGCTCTTTGTATTGCCATTTTTAAAATTTTCAATATTCCTCTAAACAAATGGACCGTTCCAACCGCCGTACTTGGCGGCGTAGTGTTAGTGGGCACACTCGTGCTGCTTATGAACTACAACCACCCATTTACTCAATTGGGTAACCAAGTGTTCCCGACTACGCCTATCGTCTCTGGCGTGCGTGGCCGCGTGGTGGAAGTGCCAGTCCAGGCCAACCAACCGCTCAAAACGGGCGATATTCTTTTCAAAATCGATCCTGTGCCTTTTGAAGCAGAAGTTGCTCGCCTGGAAGCGAAAGTCAAAGAAGCAAGCCAAGGTGCGTTGGGCTTAGAGTCGGATCTAAGAGAGGCAGAAGCTGCTGTATTGAAAGCGCAAGCGGACAGAGATAGAGCACAAAGGGAATTCAGCCGATATCAAAGGGGCTTTGATCGTGGCGCGTTTACTGAACAAGATTTGGATACTCGACGCCAAGCGTATAAAGCGGCAGAAGCCATGTTAGACGTTGCGATTTTGCAACAAGAACAAGCGCAAATCGCTCTGGACTCTGAAATCGGAGGCGAAAATACCCAAGTCGCGCAACTTCTTGCCGAGCTGCGTAAAGCAGAGTTTAACCTAGAGCAAACCGTCGTTCGTGCGCCAACCGATGGTTACGTTACGCAATTGGCTTTGCGTCCTGGTGTTATGGCTGTGCCGTTGCCACTTGCCCCGGCAATGACCTTCGTACATACCGAAGACATTACGTACACCGCGGCATTCAGACAGAACTCATTACAACGCTTGAAGCCAGGCTTTGAAGCAGAATTTATGTTCCGCGCAATTCCGGGCAAAGTGTTCCGTGGCGAAGTCATTGACGTGATTCCAGCCATTGGTGAAAGCCAAATTCAAGCGCGAGGCGCTCTGCTTGGGACTGATGCCTTGCGCACGAGCGGACGTGTTTTTGCGAAGCTGAAAATTACCGACGACTTGAGTGGATACCACCTACCAATGGGTACTGCGGTTGAAGTTGCAGTTTATTCAGACAGCTTTACTCACGTATCAGTGATGCGCAAAGTTCTTATTCGTATGAAGAGCTGGCAGAACTATTTATACCTCGACCATTAATGAACATATAGCGCATTCATTTATCGGTAAAAATAACATCAAACAGTGTAATCAGGGGCTGACGATCAGCCCCTGATTCATTCTAGCCATCCAGATAGATAGCATTCCCACTTTTATTAATATTCTGTATAATGCGCGCCTTATTTTTAATGCTTGCTAAAACCAAAGCCAGTCAAAGGGATGCGTGAATCAAATCACACATTTCCTGAAGAAAAATAGAGCAAACAATAAGCAGCTTGGTTGTTTTGAATATATGTTACACAATCAAATAACTAACGCTTTCCGACAAAACAATTAAACGTTCTTTAAAATCGACTATTGAACTGAGGTTATCTATGAATCTTTCCGCTAAAACTGTTGTGGTTATTGCAATCGGTGCTGCTCTTTACGGTATCGGCGGCTTACCTATGTTTGGCATCCCTGTGTTTGCAAACACAACGCTAAAACCAGCAATGGCAGTATTAGCATTGTTCTCAGTACTATTTGGACCACTTGTTGGCTTCTTGGTTGGTTTTATTGGTCACTGGGTTACTGACCTATTTGCAGGTTGGGGCGTATGGCTCACTTGGGTACTTGGTTCAGGTATTGTTGGTTTGATTATCGGTCTATTCCCTTCTCTAACGCGCTACCGTTTGGAGAAAGGTGATTTCAATATGAAAGACTTCGCGTTATTCGTAGTACTTGCGCTATTAGGCAACGTATTTGGTTACGGTTGCTCTGCATTCCTCGACACGATTTTATACGCAGAACCGTTCACTAAAGTGTTTACCCAGCTTTCTATTATCGCGATCGGTAACACCATTCTTATTGCTATTGTTGGCTTCTTCATTCTTAAATCTGTCGCTAAACGTAACAAGCAAAGCCGTAACTTAACAGAGGCTTAATGTCGAATGACAATCGAATTTTCTAACTTCTCTTTTAGATATGAGTCGCTGGACAAACCGACGCTAAAAAATATCAATCTAAGGATAGAGAAAGGAGAGAAAATCGTCATTATCGGTCCAAGTGGTAGTGGTAAATCTACCCTTGGGCAATGTCTTAACGGACTGATCCCACACGCAATCAAAGGGGAAACCAGTGGAACATTGACCATCAATGGTCAAGACACCGCCCCTTTCGACATGCACCAATACACTGAGCAAGTTGGCACCGTACTGCAAGATACGGACAGCCAATTTGTCGGTTTGAGCATTGGCGAAGACATTGCATTTGCGCTGGAAAACCAGCTAACTTCAAATATCGACATGTACCCATTGGTCAAAGCCACGGCCAAAATGGTCGACTTGGAACAGATGTTAGATCGCTCTCCCCACGATTTATCTGGCGGGCAGAAACAGCGTGTTTCTTTGGCGGGCATTCTCGTCGATGACGTCGATATCCTTTTGTTTGATGAACCACTAGCTGCGCTTGACCCTAAAACGGGTAAAAAAACCATCGAGATCATCGATGATCTACACCGCGAAACGGGCAAAACCATCGTAATCATTGAGCATCGTCTTGAAGACGTTCTGCATTGCTCAGTTGACCGTATTATCTTGATGGAAAACGGCAAAATCATTGCCGATACAACGCCAGATGAAATTTTAGCGTCGCCTCTGCTAGAAGATTACGGCATCCGCGAACCGCTTTATATTTCAGCACTGAAAGAAGCAGGCTGCGCGATTGAGGGCGATGCAAAACCTTCTAGCTTAACTACATTACCATTGGAGCTATATAAACCAGCAATGCAAGCATGGTTTGATGGTTCAACAGCACAACCACCTAAAACGCCAGCCGAGACTTTGCTTGAAGTCCGTGGCCTCACCTATTCTTACGACGGTGAGAAAAACGCGTTAGAAGACGTGAGTTTTGACATCAAGCGTGGCGAGTTTGTCTCTGTACTTGGCAAAAATGGATCGGGTAAATCGACCATCACCAAACTGATTATGGGCGTTATTGAAGCGGATAGCGGCTCAATGAGCATGAATGGTCAAGATCTTAACGAACTGACCATCTTCGAGCGTAGCCAGAAAGTGGGTGTGGTGATGCAAAACCCGAATCACATGATTTCCCATCACATGATTTTCGACGAAGTGGCCTTCGGCCTCCGTAATCGTGGCGTTGAAGAGAAACAAATAGAAGCTAAAGTACTTGAAGTCCTAGAGCTGTGCGGTTTGAGCAAATACCGTCACTGGCCAATCGAAGCATTGAGTTATGGCCAGAAAAAGCGCGTAACCATTGCGTCTTTTTTGGTCTTGGAACCAGAGCTTCTGATCCTTGATGAACCGACGGCAGGTCAGGACTATCGAAATTACACGTCTATGCTGAGTTTCATCGAAAAGCTCAATCGCGAGTTGGGCGTAACCGTGATGATCATCTCTCATGACATGCATTTAGTGCTGGAATACACCACGCGCTCTATCGTGATTGCAGACAGTAAATTAGTCGCGGATGCACCAATGACGCAGGTATTCAGCAGTCCAGAGCTACTAGACCAAGCAAACCTCACCACAACAAGTCTGTTTGAGTTGGCTACGAAAGTTGGCATCGAAGACACCAATGGCTTTATGCAGCATTTTATCAATGCAGAAAAAGCGCACCGCCAACAAAAAAGCGACGACGTAAACCAACTAGAGAAAGCGGTGGCATGAAAGACAATAAGATGAAGTTTGGTATCAACTACATCGATACCCAATCACCACTTCATAAGTTGAATGGCATTACTAAGTTCTTGCTTTTCATTGCTTGGGTAACGGTGGTATTGACCACATTTGACTTGCGAATCATCGCGCTGTTGATCGTGCTTGGTTTAGGCTTATTGAAAATGACCAAAGTGCCCTTTCATGTCTACAAACCGCTGTTATTCGGTACAGGCACGGTATTACTGATCAATGCCCTGTTTATGTTCGCGTTAGCGCCGCAACAAGGTACTGAGTTCATGGGCTCATCAACGGTTTTACTCTCGTTACCCGGTAATTACTCGCTCACTCAAGAGACATTGTTTTACCTAGTAACAGTGACGTTGAAGTACTTCAGCATGTTCCCAATCGCGTTGGTGTTTGTATTTACCACTCATCCGACAGAGTTTTCAGCCAGCTTGAACCGTTTAGGTGTGCCTTACAAAATCGCCTATGCCGTAAGCTTAACGCTGCGCTACTTGCCGGAAGTGAAAAAGGACTTTGTTAACATCATGCACGCGCAACAAGCACGCGGAGTAGAACTGAGCAAGAAGGCTCCGTTGTTCACTCGTTTGAAGAACGTCGCGAAGATTCTTGGACCTCTGATTTTCTCTAGTTTAGACCGAGCCGATCAAATCTCAAACGCGATGACGCTACGTGGTTTTGGCCGCCACTCCTCTCGCACTTGGTACAGCTTAAAACCACTGACCAAAGCCGATATGATCTGCATGGCTGGGATTGCGGTGATAGTGATTGCGGCGATCAGCAAGCGTGTTATCGACACACAACTGTTCTGGTATCCGTTCTAAATTCTTAAGCTTCAAACTGAACATAACGTGGTTAGTGTTGTGACCACGTTATCTTCCGTCTTTCCCCTCGATAACTTGCCTGCTGGCTTCTTGCTTGCAAGTATTCAAAAGAAGCGGTAATTTCAGCGGCTCGCTGATGTGCCAGAAAGTTGCTTATTCAAACGACCAACATGAACTAAACTCATCAGTTTTATCAGGGGCTTAATGATCAACTGCGCACTGCCCACGATGAAAAGCCAAGTACCACTTTCAATCAACGAATCATTCAAAAAGAAAAAACTACCAATTAAAAACCAAATAGCAATGAGTAGGTCGTTTGCAGCACCTAACGCCTCATAGCGGCGCTGAATAACGATGTGACGGCTTCCTAGATCTAAATCCAACTCTCTGCCATGTATCTGCACTGTATAGCTCCCCTCTTATTATTTCGCGTCAGTTATGCCCAAGTTATTTCGAAATACTTAGTTCTAAACCCTAACGGACGTAGCATGCATTGACAACCATTGGGGGGATTATCTATTTGCGATCAAAAGAAAAGGGCGCATAAGCACCCTTTTCAGCGAGTCTAATTACAGGTATTCGCTTTAATGATTAGATAGTGAGTGCCAACTTAACTCCACTTCAACAAGCGAGTTTCGTTGCCTTCTTCCGGCTTCGCTGGAATATTGAGTGACAACAGCAAGCTCACTGCTGCCATGCCAGCGCCGATGTAAAATACGCTAGCAGGTGAAACCAGCCAAATCACACCAAACGTAACAGGTATTACAACCGCCGCAATATGGTTAATCGTAAACGCAACGCCCGCGGTCGACGCCATATCGGCAGGATCGGCAATTTTCTGGAAGTAGGTTTTAATCGCAAGCGCTAACGCGAAAAATAAATGATCGACAACATACAATGCTGCCGCCCACTCTGCCGTTTGCACCAAACCGTACCCGACGAACACGAAGATCAAACCGACGTATTCAAACATCAACGCTTTGCGCTCACCAACAACGCCGATAAAACGGCCTATTCGCTTCGCAAACAAGAAGTTAAAGACATAGTTAATCAGGAACAGCAACGTAATATCTGCGGCGGAGTAACCAAACTTTTCTACCATCAAGAAACCAGCGAACACCGTAAAAATTTGACGGCGTGCTCCACTCATAAACGTAAGCGCATAGTATAACCAGTAACGTTTACGCAGGATGAGCTTCTTGTTCTGAGGCACTTTTGTCTTAAATTGTGGGAAGGCAAATGCCATCACCAAAATGAGCACAAAACCTAAACCACCAGCCATTAAATAGACCGTTTTAAAATCAAGTTTGAGCTGTTCGAGCGAAACCCAAATGGCGCCGTAGGTAAACAGAGAAGCCAAAGCTCCAACAGAAATAAACTTACCCAGCATTTCTGGCGCTTCTTCTTTAGATAGCCATTGTAAAGACAAAGACTGCTTGAGTGTTTCAAAGTAATGGAAGCCGGTGGACATTAACAAGGTTGTAAAAAGTAGACCGTACAAAGTGGGAAAATAACCTGTTAATGCCGTACCAAGCGTAAGCATCGCCAAAGAAACGAGCATAAAGCGTTGCTCTCGGATAAACAGCAATACAAACACGGCGGTAAAGGCCAAAAAACCCGGAATTTCACGCACACTTTGCAATAAGCCTATGTCGGCACCATCAAAGTTTGCTTTCTCGATAACAAAGTTGTTCAACAACGCCATCCAGGTAGAAAAAGCAATGGGCACGATAATGGAAATTAACAGGAGGAAATTTTGCGGCGTTCTCCAGCCGTGCGATGAGGTAGTCATGATGTTTCCTTTAAATATGAAGGCATCATCATAGCTTTAAATGTAACAAATTCGCAATATCATTATTATTTTCAGCCCAGAGCAAGCAGATATGGCTGAGGGATATTGTTATGAAGACAAACATCGCACTTAACTCCTTGGTGAAGCGCGATGTTCAAGTATCAAGAGAAATAAATCATGAGTAAATGTGCTCAGTGGCTTAATCAATGACTTTTACTGATAGGCGATTTTTAAATTCAAACACATGTTCTGGACATACATCCAAACAACGACCACAGCTAATGCAGTTTTGATCCATAACTCGACGATCTCCCTCTTTCAAAGGCTGCCGAAGCACTTCTGGTTCTGGGCAAACGTAAAAGCAATCCATGCATTTGGTGCAATCTTCGCGGCGAACAGCAGTAACGCGCAACAGGCTTTTTCGGCCTATCACGCCATAGGTAGCCCCCAGTGGACATAAGTGCCCACACCATCCATGCTCAACCAAGAGTAAATCCAACACGAACACTAGGGCGATCAACACCCAACCTGCGCCCATACCAAACACCAACCCGCGATGCAGTGCCGCCACTGGATCTAACCATGTCCAAAGAATTGCGCCAGACAGCGCACTGCCCAACATCAAAACAGGGATCAGCCAATAACGAATCACGGGAGACCAACGATAGCTCGCTTTAATGTTGAGCTTTCGACGCGACCACGCCGCCAAGTCTGTCACGATGTTCAACGGGCACACCCAAGCACAAAATGCGCGCGGCGCCAAAATCGCGTAAAACACCACGACAATCACTACGCCTAACAACGCATTAAACTCCGGAACATGCCCTGTCGCCAAAGCTTGAAGCACAATTAACGGGTCACTTAACGGCACGGTATCGAGCAACATACTTGATGACAGATTACCAGTTAGAATTCCCAGCGTCGGCCCAGCCATAAATAGCGCAATGATGGTGAACTGACATAGCCGACGTAAAATCAAAAACCGATGCGCGCGCCACCAACCAAGCTTTTCAAGCGCTTCTTTGCCAGCATTTTGAGCTAAATTCTTTGCCATTACTTACCTCCTTTTAGCGATTCAAGCGCACCTTCCGGCACAGGCGTCTCACTAGGGAGGATATTTTCGAGTGGTTTGTCGATCTCTTTCCAACCAAAATTGTAGTGGCTGCCCACTTTGCCTTTCGCCAAATCCGTCGGGACAACTTTAATAGCAGCGACATCCAACACGCACGCTTGTTCACACTTACCACATCCGGTACACACTTCGGAATTCACTGTAGGGATAAGTTTGGCGTGATAGCCGGTTCGGTCGTTGTGAACCATCTCTAACGTGATGGCTTCATCAATCAGCGGACAAATGCGATAACAAACGTCGCATCGTAACCCTTGCCAGTTAAGGCAAGTTTCATGGTCAATAAGAACCGCTGTACCCATTCGAGCATCATCAATATCGGTTAGTTTCGGATCCAGCGCCCCACTCGGACAAGCGACAACACAAGGAATGTCTTCGCACATTTCGCAGGGAATATCGCGTGCAGTAAAGTAAGGTGAGCCAGTCGCGACGGGTGAAAGTAATGTCGCAAGTTTCAAGGTATCGTAAGGACATGCCTGAACACACAAGCCACATCGAATACAAGCTGATTCGAAATCGCCTTCCGGCAATGCACCTGGCGGACGAATAGGCACACCTTTGGTTTCTCGAGCTTGGCTTTGTAGCGATTGTAAGCCCAATACACACGCAGCTGCGCCAACACCAGCCGCAGTCCGAGCTGTATCACGCAAAAATCGGCGCCGACTTTGCGATATTTTAGACTGAGAGGATTTCATGCTATTTCCTCAACAAAACTCCCTTATCAAGTTAAGCATAAATAGCCCTAAACGTGTCGTTTCCCTATACCTCATAGGAGGTAACTCCATCCTCTATTGATTCAAGTCAACTGACGCACAGTGCCGTCGTCACAGTTTGACTAAATGCGTTTATTTACTGCGACATGAAATTCACCACGATACTCTGCAGTACGCGCCATTCTCAGTACAATAATTCAACACCTTTGCAATCTATTCGCTCAATTCGATGATAAATCACTACTAAAAATTCAAAAAAAGACATCATAACAAGCTAATTTAAAAGGTATTTATCCATTAAACATAAAAAAACACTATCCAAATAAGAAAACTGTGGTTAGATTAAAAATTAAAACTAAAAAGCGAAGGAGAGAGGCATGGAAATTATCGTACGTCCAACGACCGTCGAAGACGCAGCGGCACTCGTAGAAATCTATTCACAACCAAAAGCACAACGTGAAACCCTGCAACTCCCAAAGCCTTCGCTCACGATGTGGGTGGAAAGATTGTCAAACATACCTGATGGTGTTTATAGCTATGTCGCTGAAATTGATGGTAAAGTCGTCGGTAATATTGGCTTTCACCACTCTCTACGTCCAAGAACGATGCACACGGCATCGTTTGGCATTGGAGTACATGATAGTTTCCACGGACTCGGTATTGGTAGCAAATTGATAGAAACAGTCACTGAACTAGCAGATAACTGGTTAAATGTGAGAAGAATTCAGATAGAGGTCAATGCCGATAACGACGCCGCCATTGGGCTTTATAAAAAGCATGGATTTCAAATTGAGGGTGAAGCGATTGACGGTTCCTTCCGTGATGGTGAATTCATCAATACCTATTACATGGCGCGCATCAGACCAGGCCAAAGATAAAACAAAGCCTCCTACTAATTGGAGGCTTTTCTTTTTAAACTTCGACTCACTTTCGTAAGTAAGCCAACGCTCTGCGAGTCAATGCTTCTGTGTAGGGATTGATCTTCCAGTGGTCGGGACTCCAACCTTTCACAAATCGCTGAAAGTCTGCCCAAGCCACAGCAAACAAAGGACGCCATTCACGCTCGACTTCATTAGGGTCAAGATTCGGTTGATAGACCATTAGCGCGTGTTGCAACTGAGCAAAATACGTATCCAAAACCCAAACTTCCATCTCTGCACAACGTTCTGGCTTAACGGTGCTACTCATAAACAGTGCCACATCTTTCATTGCACACCCACATCCAACGTATTGAAAGTCAACCGCAGCAACGCTTGATTCTTCTTCATCAAAACAGAAGTTCGCCAATTTGGCATCACCGTGTACTAGTGTTTTAAACTTAGCTTGCGAAAGCGTTTGATCAATCAATTGAGCCGCATTTTGTAGCTCAGTGTCTTGCAGTGCTTCAAGCTCGTCGGGTCTGGTTGCTAAGTGCCAGTATGTACCGGTATGCCACAACTTATCAGAACGAACATCGATGTATCGCGCATGAAAGTTCGCCAACCAAGTGAGGCAGGCTTGTAGATGGTCTAGCTGTGCATCTGTGATGACTTTTGGAAAGCCCACCTCGGCGAGATCTTCCATCACAATGAGCCATTCATTCTCCGATTGGAACGTTTTTAGACCTTGTGGTACTCGGCAGCGAGTATCCACCCCTCCGGAAAAATACTCATACCAATTTAGTTCCACCTGATAAGAGTGCAACTTTCTTTGATGAGAACGGTCCGTATTCCAGCCTCTAGGATGCTCTGAAGGCTTAGGGAGTTTTACATGCTTAATGATCACCGAACCAGTAGAATAAGTAACTCGGACTAACTCCCCATAGCCTCCCCATAGCGATTGTATGACTTCTACAGAGCGGTAATTACCGAGATTGAGTTCCTGGCCAATAGTTTGGTAGCGTTGGTGGTTGTTACTCATCATGCGAGCAGATGTGACCACGTTTGGTTCTTCTCCATATAGTGAATAACATATGGGCAAACTGGTTTGATTTGATAACCGAGTGACTCAATTTCTGGCAACACCGCTTCCATCATCACTTTTCCGTACCCCTTACCTCGCAGTGCTTCAGGAACAACCGTTGATGTAATGTGCATGACATTACCCTTAAGCTGATAAATCACCTTGGCTTTATAACCCTGCTCTAAATCAACCCAGAATGTACTATTCGTGGTCTCATGAGTTACTTTATGCATATCTTGCTCTCTAATTTTTGTTACAGATTGATTGAATCAAACTATATCACTGAATAAAATCGATACCATGCGAGAGTGCTGCTTCGCCTCACGCGATTACCTTCTTACATCAGGTACGACAATTATAATGAGAAATATGAGCCCAATTGCCAGAGACGGCAAGCTACCTCTGCAAAGCAAGAAGGCACCAGAACGTCAGGCAAGTACATTAAATAGCACCGATGCAATGGCAATGGTCGAACATGGCAGTGAAGTGAGCTTAAACGTCACCACCCCCGTTGGTACAAAGTTTATTACAACCAGCACATTTGTTGGCTGTCACTCAAATAATACTGCATTGATAGAGGTTCCGAACATCTCCGATGAAGACTTGAAGTTCTATTTTCAAGAAGGCTTTTGGATCAATGTAAAAGCCTACTCTCATCGAGGTGAAGGGGCCGTTATCCCATTTCGGGCCCAATTACAGCATCGACTAGGCGATCCGTACCCAATTTTGGTGCTAGACCTACCCAACACTATGCAGGTCTTTCAGCTTCGCAAAGAAGTGCGTTACGAAGTAAATTTGAGAGCGCGCGTTTGTTTAGAAGCCTATCGAACTGAATGCGAAATAAGAGATTTATCTCGTAGTGGCTGTCGTTTTGTAACATCACCAATGAGCCGGCCACTTCAGGTTGGTGACCACGTTTCATTGGATCTAACGATGCCCGGAGAGAGTCGTATGCTAGCGCCATTGCGAGGTCGTATTTGTAATTTACAAAAATCAACGCACTATGCTCGCTACGGAATGGAGTTTGATGAGGTTGGTAAAAACAACGCTAAAAACCTCCTCAGTCACCTCAAATTTGATGGTACTAAGCTCACACTAAAAAGATAGATTTGATAACCCCTATCGCTTATCAAGAAGCTTTGAAGTGCTAGAAAACAAGAAACCCCTTACTTTTCAGTAAGGGGTTTTTATTTACTAAGAATAAGGCAGTATCTTAGATAAGAGTCATGACTTAGAAGTCGTAACGTAGACCTAGCGCTAGCTCATCTTTTTCATCAGCGCCTTCGTTATCCATTAGATCGAAGTTGTATGATGCGTAGCCACGGAAGTTAGGCTTGAAGTAGTAAGTTACATCAACAGCTAGGTTTTCTACAGTATCTGCGTCTTCTAGTTCACCTTTGTTGAACGTAGAAGTGAATACAGTTTGACCCATAGTGTAAGCAGCGGCTAGTTCGTAGCCTTTGTAATCAAAAGTCTTACCTGCAACATCCATATCCGCGCCAGTGTAGTTACCAGCGAAGTAGAAGTCACCTACAGAGTATGCAGCTACCAGCATGAACTCATCGCTGTCGTTTTGATCTGCGTAACCAGCACCTAGTTCAAAACCAGTGTTAGCAAACGCGTAAACACCAGATAGAGAGAAGCCATCTTCCTCGTTGTCTGTAAAGCCTTGTGCATCTGTTGTGCGATCAGCAAAACGGTAGCTAGCGCGTACAGCTAGTTGCTCGAATTGGCCTTTGTAAGACAGCATGTTATCTGTACGGTCAGAAACAGGCAGTTTAAGTGCTGCTGTGTTACCGTGGTAAGCCATAATATCAGTAAAGTCAGTAAGAACCACTAGTGCGCCGTCGTTTTTACCGTAAGTTACTTCACCGTATTTGCCACCCAGCCCCGCATAAGCGTAACGAGTTTCAAGACTGTCTGTCTCACCAACTTTGTTACCTTTAGAATCAAATACATCATAAGTTTCAGTTACAAACTCACCTTCCCAAAAACCAACGCCGTATAGGTTTTCATTGATTTCCTGTTTGCCTAGGAAGTTAAGACGGATGCGAGTACGGTCTTCTGCCTTACCATCCATCATAGAAAGACGCGCTTCAGCGCGGCCGCCCATCTCAAGAGAAGTGCCATCTTGGTTGTATAGTTCTGAAGCGACAACTTGAGATCCTGATGCCATTAGCGCCACTGCTACAGCTAAAGTTTTTAATTTCATTGTTATTTTCCATATCATTGTTTTATATGTGTTTTCTCACCAGAAAAACAGGACTTTTCTGTACCAACGAGAAAACTGGCGGCATAGTAGCAGCTGTTATTTTTCACGCAACGTGTTGAATAAACAGCGCTTATAGAAGAAAACACCACTTAAAATGGCGATATGAATACCTCTCAACCATCAAGTTATCGGTTGAGTTAAAAAAAATGTTCGCGTCAAAAAAAAATTGACGAAAAAAATGTAAAAACAATATCACAAAACGTGACATCGCCCGCAAAAAATCTTGTTAACTAACTGTTTTAGATAGACTTATTGATAATAAATCCGATTATTACAAACAAAAAAATCCCTGAGCATTCACTCAGGGATTTAGAGATTTGATAAGTAGATGATGAATTAAAGCTTAAAGAAACTTAATTGCTCTTTCTGCTTCTCTGCAAGTAATGAAAGCTCAGTACTCGCACTTGCACTCTGGCTGATGCCCGCTACATTTTGGTTTACAAGCTCCGACATGTTAACCACGTTGCGATTGATATCTTGAGTAACTTGAGACTGCTCTTCGGCTGCGGTTGCTACTTGCGTGTTTGAATCGTTGATGTTGGCGACCGACTCGGTAATTCCAACCAACGCTTCATTCGCTTGTTGCGTCAGCTCGTTGTTGCGGCTAAGCATATCAAGGCTGACTTGCATACTGTCATTCGCCAGCCCAGACTGCGCTTGAAGCTCTTCAATGATCGTTTGGATCTCTTGTGTCGAGTCTTGAGTACGCGCCGCTAGCATGCGTACTTCATCAGCTACTACCGCAAAACCACGACCAGATTCACCAGCTCGCGCCGCTTCAATCGCAGCATTCAATGCTAGCAAGTTGGTCTGCTCAGATACGCCGCGAATCACTTCAATAACATCGTTGATCTGTACAGATTGCTCTTTTAGACGCAAAACAACTTGCGCTGCATCGTTCAATGCTTGAGACATTTGCGCACTTGCTTCCGCACTTTCTTGGAAGATAGCCAAACCTGATTGAGCAAGTCCATCAGCTTCACGCGCAGTTGCGTCAGCAGAGGTCGCGTTATCACTCACATTATTCGCAGTGCTTGCAAGCTCGTTAACCGCAGATGCAACTTGCTCGATCTCCGCCAACTCTTGTTGAGCGTTCGCTTCCGCTTGCGTCATTACCGCAGCCAATTCGGTCGATGCAGATGCAACTTCCTCACTAATACGGGTTAACTGGTCCACAGTGTTGTATAACTGCTCTGCGGTTTGGTTTACATCTTTGCTCAGCTTAGAGATCTCATTGTCCCCATCGACATCTGCACGTACTGATAGATTACCCATTGCTAACTGACGCATCACTTCTTGCAGCTTTTGGATTGGTGTAACAATCATGCCAGATAGGAACCAAGCGCCTATCAATGAGAAAGCAAATACCGCTAAAACCGTCAACATAGCGTTATTTTGCACACGTTCATTTTGCTGATGACTTCTGATAGTAGATTGTTCAGCTTGCTCGTTTACATGCTTTGATAGCGTGTTAATTTGTTGGACCATTTCTCGGCCAACATTGCGATACTCTTTGACAAATGCACGGTACTCGCTATCCGATTTCAAACCTTGATCGTATTGGTTGAAGAAATCAACTGAGCGCTCTGAATATCGCACATAGGATTCAATTGCTTGGCGAACTTTAACGGCATCGTCACGGAATAGGTTTCGGGCTTCAATTGCGCTTAAATCGGCATCAACTTGCTTTAAGCCTTCTTTCAATTCGGTTAGAAAATTCTCACGACGAGAAGCATCGTAAATAGCGTAAACCGCGCTTATGCGCAGAGGGTAAATTTGATCGTCAATACTCGCCAATGTGTCTTTGTGAAAAACCAAAGATTCTTGGTTGGAAGCAATAACATCTTGCTCTGCTTGAAGATTGTTTTTAGTAATCCAAAGAGCAATAAACAAAACAATCGCGGTAAATAATACCGGAACCAAAATTTGCGTTCGTACTGACAAATTTTTCAGTGATAACTGCATGACAGGGCCTCAGTTGTATGCGTGATGTCTATATCCAAACAAACTCGAGCAGTGCCTATAACAACGTTACTTTTCGGCAGTTTGAATATCTATGCTTCCTTGCGACGGGATAAATCCCAGACGAATAAACAAGTGGCGAATATTAGAGGTCGATCACACTTTTGTCTAGTACAAAAACTCTCCATTTTCAATCTGTTATTGACAATATCCCGACAGTGGCGTCGGGATATTGTCGTTATGATAAATTATGATCACTTATGATGAGATACATTCACATTTAGGACGGTTTCAGCCTATTTTCTCAACGAATTGAGCTTAGCTTGAGCAAGGCCAAAAATGGTATCGATTGGATAAGAACCTTCATCAGTTGGCTCACCAGCAACTTTCCCCGTAAACAATTCGATAGCTTCAGTAACATGGTCAATCGCCCAAATATTAAACTCGCCTTTTTCGACTGCTTTCACGATGTCGGAACGAAGCATTAGATTGTGAACATTAGAGCGCGGAATAATGACCCCCTGCCCGTCATGACGACCTTTAATTACACACACATCATAAAATCCTTCGATCTTTTCGTTTACGCCACCAATAGGCTGAGCTTGACCAAATTGATTCATCGACCCTGTTATCGCAATGTCTTGTCGATTTGGTTGCTTTGAAAAAGCAGACACAACCGCACATAACTCAGCCATGCTGGCACTATCACCATCAACACCACCGTAAGATTGCTCAAAGGTAATGGTTGTCGTTAATGGCACTCGTGCCGTTTTACCAAATACGGAAGATAAGTAGGCAGACAAAATCATTACGCCCTTAGAGTGAATACTGCCTCCCAAATCCACGCTTCGCTCGATATCGATAACATCCCCATCACCGTAACACGTCGTCGCTGTGATGCGATTCGGTGCACCAAACATGTAGTCACTAGTGCTCAATACCGAAAGTGCGTTCACTTGGCCTACGGCTTCTCCTTCGGTGCGAATCAGCGTTGTGCCGTTAATAAAGGTTTCCATTACGTTATCGCGTAATCGGCTTACTCGCATTTCTTGGTTATTGAGCGCCTCTTCAACATGCCCAATACGGATCATGTTAGAGTTAGCTTGACGAGCCACGTAGTTCGACTCTCGAAGCAAGTTGGCGATATTAGCCGAATGTAGAGATAGCTTGGATTGGTCGCCAGACAAACGTGAGCTGTATTCGATGATTCGAGCAATGGCTTTGCGATCGCAATGCAGCATATTATTGTCATGCACCACGCTAGAGATAAAGCGCGCGTAATGCAGCTCAGACTCCGGCGTACGTTTCATTTCGTCTTCGAAATCTGCCGTCACGCGGAACAACTCGCTGAACTCTGGATCGTAATGTTGGAGTAATTGGTAAGTTCGGTAATCACCAAATAAGATAATTTTGATATCAAGCGGAATCGGTTCAGGATCGAGTGATACCGCCCCCGTCAATGTGACTTCTTTTTCTAGAGACGTAAAACTCAATTGACGAGCACGCAATGCGCGCTTCAAACCATCCCAAACGTAAGGCTGTTCAAGTACTTTCTGAGCATCCATTAATAGAACGCCGCCATTCGCCTTATGCAAGCTCCCTGCACGAATCAGCGAGAAGTCGGTAAACACCGTTCCCTTGAAAGTGGCAGTCTCAATCGACCCGAAGAGTGAATGATAGTTGGGATTTTCTTCAACAACGATAGGAAATTCGCTGCTTTTACGGCTTACCAAGACGTTCACTTTATAACGACGTGGCAATTTTTTATCCAAGGATGCCGTCGCAATTTCGCCTTGCTCGCCACTTTGGTCAAGGAAGATATCTGCGTTTTCAACAATATCTTTTTGCAGCTCAGTTAAGTAGGTTTTGATTTCGGAATATTGCGCGTAATCCACTTTGAGTTTTTTGATGAAGTGAGTAATCACATCAAGCGTCACTTCATCATTGAGCTTTTTGATTTTATCGCTGTATGTCTCTTCCCACTCCGTAAGCTCACGAACCATCGAGCGCAATCGCACTTCGAGTTCATCAATAGCATCGCTGAATTGCTCTTGTTCTTTTTTGCTTAGTACATCAAAAGACTCTTCCGTATGAAGCTCATCACCGTTCATGGCGACAAACTGATAATCCCCCTGCGTAGTCAGTGTTAGGCTGATGCCCTTTTCTTTTGCCTCTCGACTAATACGATCCAGCTCGTTTTGTTGCTTAGCTGCCAATTGATTTTTTAATCGCTCAGCGCGGCTAAAGTACATTTCATTGTCGAATGCTAGGGGTAAAGCATTCAATAATTTGCCCATTAAAGCTTCAATATCAACACGTAGCTTATTTCCGATACCACAAGGCAACTTTAATACCTTTGGTGTACGGGTATCCTCAAAGTTCGCAACGTAACACCAATCAAACAGGGCTGCTGCATCGTGCTGGTGACGATTCAGATAGCGCAAGATCATGGTGCGTTTACCTAGCCCATTCTGACCAATGGCGTAGATGTTATACCCTTTCTCTTTGATGGACATCGCAAACTCGACCGCTTTTTGCGCGCGCTCTTGGCCCACGATTTCATCAATTGGAGGTAACTCCTTGGTCGACTTACATGGCATATTCTCTAGATCTGCTACAGAATATAGCTGCTTAGCTTCCAATCTTAGTATTGCCATATCCACTTCCTTTTTTCTTATTTTCGTTATTTGAGTGTAGAGATTATTTGCTTAATTTTAAGTGATTTACCTTCCACCCTAGATTGATTGGACATTTTATGAACACATAAGTGATATTAACACGCACTTGCAATTGATAATCAATTTCATTTAATATCTAAACAAATCAAATGTTGTGGAGATGGATATGAATATTGAGCAATGCTGGATGCGCTACTTAAAAGCGGAGCAACTGATGGAACAAGGCCATTGGCCAGAAGCTCATCGTTTATATGACGACGTGCTCAACAATCTACCCAACCACATTCATTTAGCGCTAGAAAATGCACAAACTAAACCTTGCCAGTTTGTATGTCTCATTACGGGGCTTAGAGATGCCAGCGTGACGCAATCAGAGATTCTCAACAAACTCGGCTTACAACATGATGCGTTCTCAATACTCAATCAAACTTACGCGCTATTTCAATTTTTGCAGCTAGAGAGCCATGAACTAATTGAGCGCGTAGGTCACCTACTTGGTCAACAGAGCGAAGACTTGTTAGCTCACATGGCGGCATTTTGCTCTGCCCAACGTAATGCTCAATGGATGATAGAACTCGAGCACGTAACGCGCGCGCATGAGCAGTTCTTACATTTGCAAGCAATGAGTTCGGCAAAAGCTTCGCCTTCTCACCTGTATAATTAATCTAAAGCTCAAGCATTGAGGCCAGCTAGGTTTGTACTGTCCATTGCTTGAGTATCATTTGCTTTATCAACCACAAGGATCTGTGATGTCTTCTAAAACCATTCTTTCGGTGAACAACCTATCAGTCAGCTTTACGACAAACGATGGGATCGTCGATGCAGTAAAGAATGTTAGCTTCGATTTAAAAGCAGGCGAGACGCTGTCCATCGTTGGCGAATCTGGCTCTGGCAAGTCAGTATCAACCAATGCACTGATGAAACTACTGCCAGACAACGCTATTTTTCATGAAAGCTCATCCATCATGTTTGAGGGTAGCTCCATCTTGGATAAAACAGAGCGTGAAATGCAAAGTATTCGCGGTGATCGCATTGGCATGATTTTTCAAGAGCCGATGACCTCACTAAACCCGTACATGCGGGTGGGTATCCAAGTCGCTGAGGCCATCATGTGTCACCGCCCGGTCGACAGACGAACAGCAAAAGCAAAGGTGTTAGAGCTGTTTGAATTGGTTCATATGCCAAACCCAGAAAAAGCGTACAACAAGTACCCACACGAATTTTCTGGTGGTCAATTGCAACGCATCATGATTGCGATGGCACTGATTAACGAGCCCGATATTTTGATCGCCGACGAACCTACAACAGCGTTGGATGTCACGGTTCAAGCAGAAGTGTTGCACCTGATTAAAGAAATTCAGACTCAGATGGGCATGGCAATCCTATTTATTACTCATGACTTAGGCGTCGTAAAACACTTTGCAGACCGTGTCATTGTGATGTGTAAAGGAGAAGTCGTCGAAGAAGGCGAAACGCAAACACTCTTCGAGGACCCAAAGCACGAATACACACGTATGCTAATCAACTCGATTCCTAAAGGCAGTAAGGAGCCTATTAGCGAAAGTGCTACACAGCTTTTAAAGGCCGACGATATACGAGTCAAATTCTTGGTAAAGTCGCATTTTATTGCGAGCAAGAATGAGTACTTCGAAGCGGTAAAAGGCATTTCTCTTGAGCTTAAACAAGGAGAGACCCTCGGGATCGTTGGGGAGTCCGGTTCAGGTAAGTCTACACTCGGCCGAGCTTTGATAGGTCTACTGCCCTCAACTGGCAAAATAGAATATAAAGGCCAAGATATGGCCTTGCTGACAAACAAAGAACGTTTTGAGCTGAAAAAAGACGTTCAGATGGTATTCCAAGACCCTTATGGTTCGCTTTCTCCTCGTATGACTATCGGCGAGATCATCACAGAAGGATTAACTGTCCACCAACCAATGTTGAGTAAAAAAGAACGTATGCAGAAAGCACGCGACGTGCTCCGTGAGGTCCGCTTAGATCCCGCGTCCATCAACCGTTATCCGCACGAGTTTTCAGGAGGCCAGCGTCAGCGTATTGCTATCGCGCGAGCACTGATCCTTGAACCTTCGTTTATTCTGCTTGATGAGCCAACCTCTGCATTAGACCGCTCGGTGCAACTGACAGTGATTGACCTTCTGAAAGATTTGCAGAAAAAACACAATATTGGCTACTTGTTTATTAGCCACGATCTATCAGTAGTTAAAGCACTCTCTGATCGTGTTCTAGTCATGCAAAAGGGCGAGGTCATGGAACAAGGTACGGCCGAAAAGATTTTCCAAAACCCTAAAAATGACTACACGAAAAAACTGATAGATGCCTCATTTGATCTTGAAAACAGTGAAAATCAGCACAATGCGGCTTAGGTTCATCACAGTTTCATATTCATAAACTAGGATTAAGAAAAGGTGATAAATTCATCTTGTCTTAAGAATGGCGTAGCTGCCTTTCGGTTTGGCCGCCGAGACTGGTTGGTTCAAGGGTCAGACTTAGTCAACCTGCCTCAAATACTGGCAAACAGTATGAATTGAGTTCCCCCAACCATGAAAAATGCCGCGACACTGTCGCGGCATTTTTTTATTCTCAGAAGTTTCTAACAACTAGGGCATTAAATCGACTCAATACCCATATTATGTAACGTAAATGCATACACGTCTGTGGTGAGGTCAATTTGCTTACTCAGCGGCATTCCTGCACCATGACCGGCATTAACATCAATGCGTATCAATACTGGATTAGCGCCTTGCTGTTTGTCTTGCAGCTCCGCAATAAATTTGTACGAATGTGCTGGCACAACTCGGTCGTCGTGATCAGCAGTTGTCACCAAGGTAGCAGGATATTGCACGCCTTCTTTTACATTGTGAACAGGAGAGTAACCAAGCAAGTATTGGAACATCGCTTCACTTTGCTCCGACGTGCCATAGTCATACTTCCAGCCTTCTCCAGAAGTAAACGTGTGATAACGCAGCATATCAAGCACGCCAACCGCAGGCAGCGCGACTTTGAATAGTTCAGGGCGTTGCGTCATACACGCTCCAACTAACAAACCACCATTAGAACCACCGCGAATCGCTAGGCGATCCGAGCTAGTGTAGTCGTTTTCAATCAGGTATTCCGCCGCCGCAATAAAGTCATCAAACACGTTTTGCTTTTGCTGCTGAGTGCCTGCGTTGTGCCAGGCTTTACCGTATTCACCGCCGCCTCGCATGTTGGCGACAGCGTATATACCCCCCAACTCTAGCCAGTTGGCTACATTGCCAGAAAACATTGGAGTAAGGCTGATGTTAAAACCGCCGTAACCATACAACATGGTTGGTGCTCTACCATCAAGTGCAATGCCCTTCTTGTATGAGATGATCATCGGAACTTGCGTGCCGTCTTTTGAGGTGTAAAACACCTGTTTTGATTCATACTCATTACGATCGAACGGTGCCTTTGATTCCTGAAACAGTGTCGATTCACCAGATTCGACATCAAATGAGAAAATCGTCGGAGGCGTCACGTAGTTAGTGAATGTGTAATAAAGTGTGGTTTCTTCTTTTTTACCCGCCAGACCATAAGCCGTGCCTTCTCCCGGCAATTGTACATCTCGAATCCACTCACCTTGGTAGTTAAACTGCTGCACTTTAGAAAGCACATCTACCATATAAGTCGCAAACAGATAACCGCCACCTTTGCTGATTTCTAACGGCTGTTCTTGTTCAGCAATCACGTCAGCCCATTGTTCTGTCTGAGTGTTGTAGCTGACAACTTTGCCATTCGGCGCGTCTAGGTTGGTGTAAAGCAGCAAGGTTGCGTCTTGGCTATCAATTAAGTAGGTGTCTCCTTGCGTTGTCTCGCGCAGCGTCACAATTGCCTGTAACTCAGACTGTAAATCAATATAAAACAGACGATTACCCGATGTAGATTCTGCGCCAGAGATAATGAGGAAGCGATCATCTGTCGTCGTCGTACCAGACACATAACGATGAACTTGCGTATCCAACTCACCGAAAATCACTTTATCTTCAGATTGAGGTGTACCAAGTTCATGATAATAAAGCTTGTGATGCTCAGTTCGAGCAGACAACTCGCTGCCTTGCGGCTTATCGTAGCTTGAGTAATAGAAGCCTTTGCTGCCCAGCCAAGAAATCGACGTAAACTTCGCATCAACAATCTCAGGCTCTAGCTGTTCTTTGGTTTCCGTATCAATGACAAAGATCTTACGCCAATCACTGCCCCCTTCCGAGATGGAATACGCGACCAAACGGTAGTCTTTAGAGAAGCTGACTTCGCCAAGAGAGGTCGTGCCCTCTTCGGAGAAAGTATTTGGATCAAGGAAAACCTCGGCTTCTCCCTCGCCTTTACGTCGATACAATACGCTTTGGTTTTGCAAACCGTCGTTTTTGTAGAAGTAGGTGTAGTCACCACGAACAAATGGCTGGGAATATTTTTCGTAGTTTTGACTCTTCGCCACTAAGTCACGGATTTGTTGGCGGTACGGTATCTGACCAAGGAAATCGAAGGTGACCGAATTTTGACCCGAAACCCATTGAGCGGTTTCTTCACTGCGATCATCTTCTAACCAGCGATAAGGGTCGGTAATGTCGTGACCAAAATAAGTGTCCACGACAGAATCTTTACGTGTTTTTGGGTAATGCATAACGTCCGTGTTACTCCGTTGTTTTTATTAAGTTGTTTATCTTCAATCGTTTTATTGCGGTGATTACCTTAGAGCACCCTATTTTGATTTCAACGACATTGTTTTAAATCTATGAAGAACCTAGAAATAATGAGATATCGTTAAGTATCGGTCACGAATGTGCTCAATAAGCAGCTTCACTTTGTTCGGTGGTTGACGAGTAAACGGATACACCGCGTAGATACCCAACTTTTTACCTACTAATTCAGGAAAAATATCCACCAGTTGACCATTACGAATATCGTGATACACCAAACAGCGCGGGACGTAAGCAATACCATGGCCGCCCAGAGCGGCTTTACGTAATGCGGTCGCGTTATCAGTAGAAAAGCAGCCCGATACTTTGACGATGTAATTGCCATCTTCTCCTTTAAACTCCCAATCCGTTGCACCTGTGGTTTGGTAAGCGTATTGCAGACAATTGTGCGTGGTGAGATCAATCGGCTCGATCGGTTTCCCATTTTTCGCAATATAAGAAGGTGACGCGCATACCACCCATTGGGAATCGAGAATATGTCGTGCGATCAAACTAGAGTCGGCTAAGTAGCCAGTTCGAATGACTAAATCGTAACCATCAGCCACTAAATCGACAAAGCGATTATCCAATGACATGTCCACGGTCAGACCCGGATGAAGGTTACAAAATTCGGCAACAGCATCAGCAAGTATCAAATCTCCAGAGATACACGGCACGGACATTTTTATATGACCGCTCACATTCTCTCCAAAGCCTGCAACAGCATCCATAGCCTCCTGAGTGGCCTGCTTCACATTTTTAGCACTGTGGAGTAACACCTTACCTGCCTCGGTCAAGGTTAATTTGCGCGTTGTTCGATATAATAGCTGAGCCCCTATTTCTTCCTCCAACCTCGCCATTCTTTTGCTAACTACCGAATTTGTAAGGTTATTTGCCTCTGCAACCTTACTAAAGCTGCCAAGTTCGATTACTTGAGAAAATAGGATTAAGTCGTCTGCTCTCATACCATTATGTCACTTTTGGAATTAATTATTTTCATTATTTCCCTATATCAACAAAAAATAAAGGAGTAAATTCACGCCAAATTAACAAAACCATTACAACAAAAAGTCACCTCTACAGCGGATTGACACCGTTCGAGAAGTCAGCGTACGAAGGATGTACAAATGAGTGAAACCCTACTTGCCCTAGTGGCATTTTCGCCAATTGTTGTTGCCGCCATCTTATTGGTTGGTCTCAACTGGCCTGCTAAAAAAGCCATGCCTGTTGCGTTCGGTTTAACCGTCGCTATCGCACTAATGTTTTGGGATATGTCAGCCAATCGCGTACTGGCCTCCGTATTCCAAGGACTGGGCATTACTGTCTCTGTTCTATGGATCGTGTTTGGTGCCATCTTCTTGCTCAACACTTTAAAACACACTGGAGCGATCACCACAATCCGTAATGGATTTACCGATATTTCGGCTGACCGCCGTGTACAAGCCATCATCATTGCTTGGTGCTTTGGCTCGTTCATTGAAGGCGCATCTGGGTTCGGTACCCCGGCAGCAATCGCTGCACCACTACTGGTTGCAATCGGCTTTCCTGCGCTAGCCGCTGTCCTTATGGGCATGATGATTCAGTCAACGCCTGTTTCATTCGGCGCGGTAGGCACGCCTATCATCGTAGGTGTAAACAAAGGTTTAGACACCCATAACATCAGTGAGTCGTTGGCCGCACAAGGTGCAACGTGGGAAATGTACCTGCAAGATATCACAGCGCACGTTGCTGTCATTCACGCAGTCGTAGGTACGATGATCCCAGTATTAATGGCGATGATGTTAACACGTTTCTTCGGCAAGAACAGAAGCTGGAGTGAAGGTCTGGATATTCTACCATTTGCACTATTCGCTGGTGTCTCTTTTACCGTTCCATACGCGTTAACCGGTGTTTTCTTAGGTGCAGAGTTCCCTTCACTTATCGGTGGTTTGGTTGGTCTGTCTATCGTTGTTACCGCAGCGAAAAAAGGCTTCTTAGTACCAAAGACTAAGTGGGATTTCGAAAGCGAAGACAAGTGGCCTGCAGAGTGGTTAGGCTCGCTAAAAGTCGATCTAAACGACAATCCGGGCAAGCCAATGAGCATCGTAAAAGCTTGGGTTCCATATGTAATGCTGGCAGTTATTCTCGTCGCAAGCCGCGTAAGCCCTGAGCTGAAAGGCTTTGTACAAAGCGTAAGTTTGTCGTTCAGCAACATTCTTGGTGAGACTGGCGTTAGCGCTGCGATTCAGCCGTTATACCTTCCTGGTGGCATTCTGGTGTTTGTCGCACTACTTGCTGCAATGTTACAAAGCGGTAGTGTAAAGCCATTGCGTGAAGCGTTTGGCGAGTCAAGCAAAACACTGATTGGGGCGGGTTTTGTCTTGGTATTTACCATTCCGATGGTTCGTATCTTTATCAACTCAGGCATCAACGGTGCTGACCTAGCAAGTATGCCCGTCACAACCGCAAACTTCGCCTCTGACCTTGTTGGTTCTGCGTTCCCAGCGCTGAGTGCCACCGTTGGTGCACTGGGTGCGTTCATCGCTGGCTCAAACACGGTATCAAATATGATGTTCAGCCAGTTCCAATTCGAAGTGGCACAAACGTTGTCTATTTCGAGTGTGATTGTTGTATCACTCCAGGCCGTCGGTGCTGCCGCAGGTAACATGATTGCGATTCACAACGTTGTTGCCGCATCAGCCACGGTAGGCTTGCTTGGTCGAGAAGGCGCAACATTGCGTAAAACGATTATCCCTACGTTCTACTACATTGTAATGACAGGCATTATTGGATTGGTTCTGATTTATGGCTTCCAAATGACAGATGTCTTAATGAAGTAACGCGAAACGCAGGGTTTACAGCCCTGCCTAATTTGACACAGCTGTCTGCACTACTACCCCGACATGTTGATTTAGCTTGCTACATCAATTCCCCCGACAGCTGTGTCATCCTTTCCAGTTTGCATAACTGATTGAGTGATTTAATAAAATTTTTCAACCAATTATGTAAATGGGTTACCAACATCATCGGTTCAAACGTAAGTGAACCATAGGTAACTATACTCATTTTGATGTCTTCACTGCTTTGCGATGAAGACTCAACGAAAGAGCAAATTGCTCCACAACTTTGCTTAGAATAACCGCTAGGACACCATTATGATTATCTCAGCTTCTACTGACTACCGCGCTGCCGCGAAAGCCAAGCTTCCCCCGTTTCTATTCCATTATATTGATGGCGGCTCTTACGACGAACGCACGCTGAAGCGTAATACTGACGATTTAGGTGATGTCGCTCTTCGCCAACGCGTCCTACGCGATATGACAGATTTGAGCCTCGAAACCGAGATCTTCGGTGAGAAACTGGCAATGCCAATCGCGCTAGCTCCTGTTGGTCTAACTGGTATGTACGCGCGCCGAGGCGAGGTGCAAGCAGCAAAAGCAGCCGAGAAAAAAGGCATCCCATTTACTATGTCAACTGTTTCGGTTTGTCCGATTGAAGAAGTCGCACCTTCAATTGAACGTCCAATGTGGTTCCAGCTTTACGTGCTTAAAGATCGTGGCTTTATGAAAAACGTACTTGAGCGTGCAAAAGCAGCAGGCGTAACAACGCTGGTGTTTACCGTTGATATGCCAGTTCCTGGCGCACGTTACCGTGACATGCACTCAGGTATGAGTGGCCCTAACGCGGCCATGCGTCGTGTATTCCAGGCGATGCGCCACCCAAGCTGGGCGCTGGATGTGGGTCTACTTGGTAAACCGCACGACTTAGGTAACATCTCAACTTATCGTGGCGAACCAACAAAGCTAGAAGATTACATCGGCTGGTTAGGCGCAAACTTCGATCCTTCTATCTCCTGGAAAGATCTTGAGTGGATTCGTGATTTTTGGGATGGTCCAATGGTTATCAAAGGCATTCTAGATGAAGAAGACGCGAAAGATGCGGTACGTTTCGGCGCAGATGGCATTGTGGTATCTAACCATGGTGGCCGTCAGTTAGATGGCGTACTTTCAAGTGCTAAAGCACTACCAAGCATTGCGGATGCGGTAAAAGGTGATCTTAAGATCTTCGTAGACTCTGGTATTCGTACTGGTCTTGATGTCGTTCGTATGCTCGCACTTGGTGCAGACTGTACGCTTCTTGGCCGTTCATTTGTGTACGCATTGGCAGCACAAGGCGGAGCAGGCGTTGAAAATCTACTGGATCTGTACGATAAAGAAATGCGTGTAGCAATGACGCTGACTGGAGCTAAGTCTATCGCGGATCTTTCACGCGATTCGCTAGTGAAAATCCCATAATCTTTGCGAGCGAGCAAAACAGAAACGAAAAAACGAGCCAACAGTGGCTCGTTTTTTATTGCTCTTCAACCCGATAATTTGACGAGCAAGCTAGCTAACTTGGTGAACGTACTCGATCACGACTTGGTTTCCGTCGATAAACACGTTACTGATATCACCATCCACCGTCACACGATTTTGTAAATAAACGGTACCAGATGCAGATAGATCACGCTCCGTCAAAGACGGAATCACCTGACCAGGACGTACATGTAGCTGCTCGCATAGCTGTTTTACAAAACCTAGCGTCAGTGGAGAATTACCACGTAACAAGCCAGAAAACTCGTGTAGACTCAAACCAAGGCGCTTAGCCATTTCCATTTGAGTGATGTGCATTTTGGCTTTTTGTGACATCCAGATGTCGTAGAGCGCGTTTCGATCCAGCTCTGTAAATTCCATATCTGCCTCCGCTAATTCAAGAGCCAATACACTCTCACACTTACTTAAGATAAATGTTAGCGATAAGTCAGAGAAGTTATAATTGATCGTCCAAATATCAACCCTCAATCATTGGTAGCGTACCTCTGAACATGCATGAGGCGGTCGCTCAACAGAACATTGAGGTGACTCTCTTGTCATCGGAAGGAAAAGTCCATCTCGGACGGTTTAGACATAAGTAAATGATTTAAAGGAAATCACTGGGGTGAAGGAGTAATATCTGCTACCTTTCCTTCCATGGTTCACTAGAAATAAGTTACATATGCCACTGTGGTTTACCGAATTACAAAGCTACATTGAAACGTCTCATCAAAATTGGAGTGGAAGCGTCCTTTTCATTACGCTCGCTAGCTTTATAGCTTGGATAACTTGGCGGCTGATCCGCTCTCGCCTCGCTGCGCTCGTAGAGAAAACGCCCTTCCACTGGGATGACATGTTGCTTGATGCGCTAAAAGCGCCAGTCAGTACACTCATTTGGTGTTGGCCAGCAACCGTCTCTATCGGCATCATATTAGAGAGCGAGCTCAACGATAAAATAAACTGGTTAAGTACGCTGAAACTGATTTTAATCATCAGCATCTTCGTATGGACCGTTATGCGGCTCATTACCAATGTTGAAGAGCATGTTCTCGAACAAAAGAACCGAGATGAAACAACAGTACAAGCGATAGCTAAGGTCGCGCGCCTGTTCTTTATTACCGTCGGAATTCTAACCGTAATGCAGGCATTTGGTCTGTCACTATCGGGCCTACTTACCTTCGGTGGTGTTGGTGGTTTGATCGTCGGTTTAGCGGCGAAGGATTTGCTGTCTAACTTTTTTGGAGGTCTTATGATCTACTTCGATCGTCCATTTAAAGTTGGCGATTGGATCCGTTCTCCAGACCGACAAATAGAGGGGACGGTAGAACGCATTGGCTGGCGTATGACCATTATCCGAACTTTCGATAAGCGTCCACTGTATGTGCCAAACTCAGTGTTTAGCAGCATTGTCGTAGAAAACCCATCTCGCATGCTGAACCGACGTATCTACGAAAAAATTGGACTTCGTTACGACGATGCTGAAAAAATGCCGCAAATTATCACCGCGGTAAAAGAAATGCTGAAAAATCACAAAGACATTGATGCACGCCAAACACTTATCGTCAACTTCGATACATTCGGTCCATCATCATTGCACTTCTTTATCTATACCTTTACTAAAACCGTGAATTGGGTGAGATACCATGAGGTTAAGCAGGACATACTGCTTAAGGTAATCAACATCATTAAAGAACACGATGCAGATATCGCGTTCCCTACTCAGACGCTTAAGCTTGATCCTATACAAATGGTAAAAGCGGAAGAGCAAGAAGATCACGGCTTCTAGTTTTCACCAATACCCAAATAACCAAGCCCGCTATGTTTAAGCGGGCTTTTTATTTTTCTTCGCATGAAGTGGTTATTGTTGCGTTAACACCATACGTGCATTCAGCGGTTGGATTGGGCGATTGTTTTTCCCCATTACTTCCGAAAAAGATTTTATCTGCTCAGGAGAAATAGTTTGTGCTTCTTTCATCACGAACCAACGTACACCTTCAGAGCATGGCGGTGTCGTTAGTGAGCCGTTAAAGCGGTAGTAGTCTTTATCACTTGGGATAAGGGCATCAGCATCAAATGGAACCTTGATGGTAACATCTTGATCTTTAGTTGGAATGTTAGCTAGCATCTTAGCTAGATCTGGGTTCGCGTCACCCAGTTTAAAGAACACCGCGACAACAGCTAGATGACCTACTTTGTCGGCATGCACAAAGTGTGCTTCTAGAGGGTATTCTTTACCGTCCACATGGTTTTCAGATGGCGTATGGAAGTGGAACTGTTTCAACGTAAACTCTTTACCATCAATGGTGAGTGTGTTTTTACCTTCTAAACCAGTCTGTAAAGTGTGACCGTTGTTCAGCAGTGAAATTGCCTTACCTTCGTAGTCGAAATTCAATTTTTCTAGCTTCGCTTCGGTCGCCGATTCAATGTTGATTGGGCTCTGGTTTTGACCTTTTGCGCACTCAGATGCAAACTCACCCCAATGAGCTGGCCCATGGTTTCCCTCGTAGCCCCAGCTTGCTGCATAAGCTGTTCCTGTAAATACCAGTGCCAAACCTAATGTTGTTAGTGACTTCTTCATCATTTTCCTTATTTCTGAAAGTTAAATTCCGTGAGAATAAAGCCATACTAATCTCACAAAATTAAGCAGTGACAGAGTGAAAACTATGATTACAAAAAATTTTTGGAATAGAAGCCTCTAATGATGTAATTGACATGATGCTCAAAATTGAACGTCAACGATTATTGAATCGGTGTAAGTACCTGCAGGAGGGGTCGTTTGGCTGGTTAGTATCTGCGCGCGATAATTATAATTCTGTGGAGTGATACCATCCGGAATGGAGCCGCCAGTATCGACGTCACCGTGTTCACGACGTTCAGAACTGGTGCCTCCCCAGCGCTCCATCGTTGATGACTTATAGATTTCATACTCCAAATAGTGACCACTAGAAATCATTCGCCGCTGACCGCCGGACGCATTTAGGCCGTCATTCAAGCCAATGGAGAAGGAACTATTCTTGGTACAAGTTAACGATATAACCTGACTGACTGGTTCAAAACCGGCCACTAATGGGGACGAACCAAAGTCAATATCTGGCGCCGTGATCATACAATCAGGGGTCACTTCTAACTCAACCGTAATCACGCTTTGAGCGCTGCCATTGGCGCGGCCAATGCATACCCCTAGAACCCCGATACCCTTACAGTAATCCCAAATCCAGGATACGGTGATTTGGTCTTTATAAGTCCCAGCGGAAAGATTACTACCCACTCCCGTCCGAGCATAAAGCGGAAACTCAGCTTGAGTGCCAAACAACCCGAGTAAATAGAGTAACCCGATTTCAAAAAAATTGTAAGTTTGGCCGAATACATACTCTTGTGAAAGACCTGGATCGCCAAAAATCTGATAGCTGAGCTCCGAACTCGGATCATCCTCATTTAATAGCAAACCATTATTTATACTGTTAAACGTTGCTGATACGTAGTCGCCACTTAACAAAGACACAAGTGTAGAAAAGTCACACGTAATCCCCGCATGAGGCTGAGCTGAGCTTTGCTGCTGAGAGCTTGAAACAGTAAACGAAGAAACATTGCCAAACAAGATTAAAGGTGTTGCCGCCGTGAGCTGACAAGCCATTGTCGAGCACGAGAAAAAGAGAAGTAGGCTAGCAAACCAGCTGCGCAAAATCATAGTGCGGTCTCTTCTTCGGCTTTGATACAAACCTGCTCAGGCAATGTTTGTATTTTTTGACTGTCACGCTGATACAACCCCTCAATAAACACTTTACATGGCGACTGTCCTTGAGGATAAAACTGAATATAGCGGCCTAGGTCAACGCCTTCAAAGTACGTAAAACCATCCCAACCAATTTGGCTTGTTAAGCCCGTTTCTGAGCGGCCATATGTACCAATCGGAAGGAACAAATGATTTTCGTCTACCACCGTCATGCTCAGTGCAATTTGTAGCTCTATTGGGAACTCTAACAGGTAGCCGTAGCCCGAATGTATCGAAGCAAACTGCTCTGTCTCAGAAAACGCAGCATTGGCTGGTAAATTAAGTGGATCGATTTCATATTTGGCGGTGTAATACGCCGTAGCCCAAGGAACAAGTAAGTAACCTTCATCGTCTGTCACTCCGACAATTTGATTCTCATATTTAACCGGAATACCTTCAAAACCACTGGTGCTCACTACCGCAAAGCTGTCATACACTTCATTCGCTGGGAATATTTCTCCATCCAACGTAGAGACTGAACCTGCCATTTCCGCAAAATAATCATAGTCGCCACTGGTGCCATTTAACCCCGCTCTGAACTGCGCCCATGACGCACGGTAGGTCAAATCGGCCTGTTTACGGTTTTCTGGGTCCTCGTTAATATCATGCGCTAAATTGACGCCCCACCCACCTCGTATTGGCGCAAGGCGGCTGTAACCCACTCGCCCTCTAACATCGCCATCATCCTCTCTTTTCAGCGTTAACCCCGAACTTCCCCCCAAAGAACTGAAAGGTAGAGAGAATTGCGCCAGCGTAACACTCTGACCACCAATACTATGGTTGTAAGAAAGGGACATATTGATATTAAAAGGCAGAGCGTAGCTATAAGTAAGATTTAGGGTACGTGAATCTGAGTCGGATTGTTGAATATCAAAGTACCCACCAGAAAGTGAGCCCCAATCTCCCAAACGGACTCCCATATTGATTTGTGATAGATGGCGCGACGCGAGTGAAGCGTCCTTGCCTTCATCGAGCATTTCGTAATTTGGTAAATGAGATAAGGTATAAAAGTCGGCTTGTTCTACTTGAGTTCGAGCAGCGAAGCTAAACAACCGAGACTGATAACTATAACCTAGCGCATATGAGGTAGATTGATCCTGAAAATTACTCACACGAAACGAGGCATCCACCGTACCCAAGTTGAAAGCATTGGTGACAAAGCCCAGCCCCGCAACGATCAGGTCGTCTTTTGCTTCGGCTTGAGCTTCTAATGTTAACCAGTCAGTCATGCCATGACGCAGAGCGGTAACCACGCCACCGTCTCCATAGTCGTTAGATGCATTACCGAAATTTTCTCTGATCGCACCAATACTCGCACTGTAAGATGTAAATCCGGTCTTCAGTAGATCGGAAGAGAGAAAAAATGGGCTGGTCATGACCGTTTGCTTACCTTGAGCATCCGTTGCAATTACCGTTGCTTCCCCAGCACCAGAGAGCATTGGAATATCGTTAATAATGAAAGGACCGGGCCCAACATTCATTGAGTCAGTTTTAAAGCCATTGATAAACAAATCTAACGTAGTGGGCGCTGTGACCTCACCGTAAAATGCAGGTAACGGCGTCGTCACGACATCCGGACGCATAGAGAAATCATGCGACAACTGAATACCCGCCAGTCTTACTGGTTGGCTCCAAGATAAAGGGCGAACAATATAGTCCCCTACCTCCATACGAATTCGCTTCTCTTGATTGACGTACTCGTAACTCGTATCAAAACGAGTGTACTGGCTGCTTTGCTGGGACTGAACATCGCGATGAAAGTTAGATTTAAATATCCCGGTAGTAGAAAAAACGCCAAACTCAGAAAAGGCTCTGACTTCATGATTTATAGAAACCTCCTTTTGTCGGCTTTCGTTCTCGTACACACCAAATACGTTGTAGTTAAGCAGGCCACCACGCCCAAACTGAGCCGGGGAAAATCGCCCCATATCCTGCGCTGATAAGCTCTGCATCGGTAACCAATTAGGCGGTACGTCAATTGTAAGTTGCAATGACGATTGCAAGTAACGCACGTTAACTCCTGGGATAGACGTAACCTCAAGTCTCTCTTCAGTTCCAGGCAACGACTTGGCGGTAACCCCAACTGAAATGAGGTCCTCCCGGAGCAAAAAGAACTGATCGCCAACTCGCTCAACTTTCGCAACAAGCCCGGTTGCTCTTTGATTGATCACCAACTCCAGATTGAGGCTAATATTCTCAAACTTTTCTAATGAGAAATTTTCAGGACTCGGTAGCTCAGAGAAGTGGTTTGCTGAATTTGCACAAAGACCAATACTGCTCCACGTTACGCTAAGTAATACCAACCAAAAGAAAGCATTCATTGTATTAAATCTATTCATTATTGCTTCAATGGTATTTGGTAACGTTTACCTCCAATATTCGCGCTCAAACTCAAGGGTCTGACATTACTATGGGGAATAGACCAAACCTTATACTGTTCAGGAAGAATATAGCCAGCTAGTCCATCGGAAATAACGACAGGATCTTTATTTGGTAGATTCAACTGTAAATTCACTAAGCGAACATGGTGTTTTCCTGAATTTTTAATGTGAACAAAACGCTGATTATTTTTCTTAATAAACTGTGCCTGTAAATCACCCCATAATTCACTGTCACGGTTTGGTTTTTGAGTATCAGTCAGCCCTTTCCCGTAAATAAACAAAGGTATCGAGTAACGCATTCGGACTTTTACAGCGAGTTCATTTTCCGTCAATTCTGTTTGAGGGTTTTGAGTTGGCGGTAATTCATCTATGATCACTCGGTATGCATACTCCTTACCCGCAGAGGCCTCATCTTGGTTGATGATGCGGATTAACTGCTTTTCACCTGGTTCAATTTTGACAAACGGAGGGGTTGCAATTAACTGGCTTTGACTTGAATAACTATCTTCTCCTTCGTTTTGTTCCCACTTAAAAATTCTCACCTGTAAATAAGAATCAACACTGCCTTTATTTACCATCCAAAGTGATGTTGCATTACTCTCCTCTGATATTTTGGGGTAAATCGGCCAAATTAATAATGAGTTAGCATTGGCATTTGAGAAAAAAACAAAAAGGAAGGTTATTAATAATAGTTTTTTGAGTATGAATTCCATTTCACCCCTCCAAAGTTCACTTACCACTCTAATGTCAGCGTAAGCGTATCCATATAAATTCCAGCCATTTCATTCCCATTTATTGTCGCCTTTGCCCAGATAGGAAACTGAATATTATCTGGGTCTTGGTCGGTATCGACGGAATATTGCGTGTCAATATCAAGCACCTGCGTATAATTTAGATCCTGAAACAAAAAGTAATCTACCGTTGTCGCTTCTTCACTGTGCTTTAGCTTACGTACACCGTCCGATGCATTCATCCCGCCATTTACGGAAACATTCATCGTAATACCCGGAGTACAACTTAATGTGAGTGATGAACTGTAAGTGATGCTGCCTTGTACTTCCGTCGCGTAAACTGAAGAATGCTCACCAAAATCTAACGTGCCTATTTGCCCGGCTTGGGTTGCGCTTTCTTCTTGTACTACGCCGTTAATCAAACAACCTGTATCTACGGTGGCAGACACCTGAAAAGTTTGTGTCGCATCAGCCAGCACAGTTAAAGAGCACAAACTCATCGCGACAAGTGAAAAGCCCCTAACAACCAGCGTCACGTTTTACCAGCTTAGCGTCACACTGATGGTATCGGAGTATGTACCGGCAATGCTGCTCGTACCGTAAGCTTTCGCAAAAAGCTCAATAGTTTGCGATGTTGCACTAGTAAATTCAGACAGAGCTACCGTCCCGCCTTGTATAATTTGTGTGCTTCGGTCTGAGTCGGTAAACAACGTATAATCAATAAATTGCGCGCCATTTGACATCGCATAGGTACCAACGGTCGCACTTGCATCATACAATCCGGTGCCCAATGTAAACGTCGGTGTCACACCGTTACTACAAAGCACTTCAATACCCGTCGCACTACCACCATTTACCACACCATCTTGTTCACTGAAGATTGCAGGCACGTCTCCAAAGGCGAGTGAGCCAAAGCCAACGCCAGAAGCTGCATCTACCGCATTATTTCCATTAATCACACAACCTTGTACAAGGTTAATTGAAACATCAATCGTACCGCTCACTGACGCTCCACTCGCTTGCCAACTAAATGAGGTTAAGAGCAGAGGCATCATCAGATAAAATCTTTTCATATAAAGCTCCATTTTTACATTCCACTGTATATCGGTAACCTTTTTATTAGTTATAGCTCAATTATGACAAACCAAATGCATATAAAATGTAAAACAATAAAAAGAAGCAGGATAAGGATAAAGACGAACAGCAAATAAAAATATTAAACTTAAAAGTGACGATTTTTAAGCATGTAATGCTAAATAATAACCACCAAAAACAAATGGTTATTATCTTGTTCCAAATATAGAATCGACAATGAGTTAGAAGGTAGGGTGAAGTTGAGTGGAAAAAATCTAAAAAAGTAGCAGAACGATACGAGAAGTTTAGAAAAGATTGGCGACCATTTCTTCCCGAAACAAAAATCTTCATGAAACAAAAATGCGCCCCAAAAAGGAGCGCATTTCTTACTTGAATAAGTTATTCCCAATCAAGAATAACTTTGCCTGACATACCGCTGCGCATTACATCGAAGCCTTCTTGGAAGTCATCAATCTTGTAGTGGTGCGTGATGATTGGCGATAGATCCAGACCAGATTGGATCAGTGAAGCCATCTTGTACCAAGTTTCGAACATTTCGCGACCGTAGATACCTTTGATCACCAAGCCTTTGAAGATAACTTGGTTCCAGTCGATACCCATGTCTGACGGTGGAATACCTAGTAGTGCAATGCGACCACCGTGGTTCATTGTGGTTAGCATTGAGTTGAATGCTGCTGGGTTACCAGACATTTCTAGACCAACGTCGAAGCCTTCTGTCATGCCTAGCTCAGCCATTACGTCTTCTAGCTTCTCTTCAGCCACGTTTACTGCGCGTGTTACACCCATCTTACGAGCAAGTTCTAGACGGTATTCGTTCACGTCTGTGATCACTACGTGGCGAGCACCAACGTGCTTTGCTACTGCCGCTGCCATGATACCGATTGGGCCAGCACCTGTGATAAGCACGTCTTCGCCTACTAGGTCGAAAGAAAGTGCTGTGTGTACTGCGTTACCAAACGGGTCAAAGATAGACGCTAGATCGTCAGAGATGCCTTCAGGGATCTTGAACGCATTGAACGCTGGGATCACTAGGTATTCTGCGAATGCACCTTCGCGGTTAACGCCCACACCAATCGTGTTACGACATAGGTGAGTACGGCCGCCACGACAGTTACGACAATGACCACACGTGATGTGACCTTCGCCAGATACGCGGTCACCGATTTCAAAGCCACGAACTTCCTGACCAATCGCAACCACTTCACCCACGTATTCGTGACCGACAACCATAGGCACTGGAATTGTCTTTTGTGACCATTCGTCCCAGTTGTAGATGTGTACGTCTGTACCACAGATAGCGGTTTTCTTAATTTTGATCAGAATGTCGTTATGGCCAACTTCAGGTTTATCAACCTCAGTCATCCAGATGCCTTCTTCAGGCTTTAGCTTTGATAATGCTTTAATTTTCATAATGTAACCTTAATTAAAGGCCCTATTGTCTAAGGCCTAGAATCTTAAATAAGACCCATGTCCTTACCAACTTGGATGAACGCGTCGATTGCACGGTCTAGTTGCTCGCGAGAGTGCGCCGCAGACATTTGAGTACGGATACGTGCTTGACCTTTTGGTACTACAGGGAATGAGAAGCCGATTACGTAGATGCCTTTCTCCAGCGCACGCTCTGCAAATTCTGCTGCTACTTTTGCGTCGCCAAGCATGATTGGGATGATTGCGTGGTCAGCACCACCCATTGTGAAACCAGCGTCTTCCATACGAGTACGGAAGTGTGCTGCGTTTTCCCATAGACGATCACGTAGGTCACCGCTCTCTTCTAGTAGATCTAGAACGCGGATAGAAGCGCTTACGATTGCTGGTGCAACAGAGTTAGAGAATAGGTATGGACGAGAACGCTGACGTAGCCAGTCAATCACTTCCGCTTTACCAGATGTGTAACCGCCTGAAGCGCCGCCCATTGCTTTGCCTAGCGTACCAGTGATGATGTCGATACGGTCAACCACGTTGTGGTGCTCGTGCGTACCTGCACCTGTTTTGCCCATGAAGCCAACAGCGTGAGAGTCATCAACCATAGTCAACGCGCCGTACTTCTCTGCTAGGTCACAGATAGCCGGAAGGTTTGCTACTACGCCGTCCATTGAGAACACACCGTCCGTTACGATAAGAATGTGGCGAGCACCTGCTTCTTTCGCAGCGATCAGTTGTTGTTCTAGCTCTTCCATGTTGTTGTTTGAGTAGCGGAAACGCATTGCTTTACATAGACGAACACCGTCAATGATTGACGCGTGGTTTAAAGCGTCAGAGATGATTGCGTCTTCTTTGCCTAGAATAGTTTCAAATAGGCCCGCGTTTGCGTCGAAACATGATGTGTAAAGAATCGTATCTTCTTTACCTAGGAACTTAGAAAGCTTCTGCTCAAGCTCTTTGTGGATGTCTTGCGTACCACAGATAAAACGTACTGAAGCCATACCAAAGCCGTGCTCGTCCATGCCTGCTTTACCCGCTTCGATAAGTGCCGGGTGGTTAGCAAGACCAAGGTAGTTGTTCGCACAGAAGTTTAGTACTTCTTCACCAGTAGAGATTTTAACAGCCGCTTGCTGTTGAGACGTAATGACACGCTCTGATTTGTAAAGGCCTTCCGCCTTTACTTCTTCGATTTGCTGCTGAATCTGTTGGTAGAATGCAGAAGACATTTGAAATTCCTTCCTAGTTATTTTGGCGAGTATTTACTCGTTTAGAATTAGGCTTAGCCTTTATGTGACGGGCGTCACGGGCTATCACTCATCAATTAATTGTAGTGTAATTCAAGGAAGGAGGAAGGATTATACCTTAAGGTGGAAAAGCATTAATGAATCCTAGGCACAAATTCAATTAATGCTTTTCTATGAGGTTGTTATAAAAGGAATTATAGCCAGGTAGGCTTAGCCAAAAGTGCTTCAAAGTCCTTAGCAGGTAATGGTCGGCTATAGTGGAAACCTTGTCCGAACTCACAGTTTAGGTTTTTCAGGTAATCCACATGACGCTGTTCTTCGATGCCTTCTGCGACGATCTTAAGATCCAGCGCTTTCGCCATTGCTATGATTACGTTGACAAGCTCGCGGTCTGAGTCGTTCTCGAACATATTTTGCATAAAGCTACGATCAATTTTTAAGCGGTCGAACGGAAACTTCTGCAAGTAACTCAGCGCAGAATAACCAGTACCAAAATCATCAATAGTAAGTTTGGTGCCTAACGCTCGTAAGTTATTAAGCATGTCTAATAGCTCAGAATCGTGATTGAAGAGGAGACTTTCTGTCACTTCAATATCGAACTTATCTGACGGAAGACCAGACTCCTCAAGGCTGTGTTTAATAAACGTAAGTAAGCGCTCGCAGTACCTAAATTGAACACTAGAAAAGTTTACAGAAACAAACAACGGAGTCAGACTCTGCCATTGTGCCGCTTGTCGACACGCTTGTTGAATAGCAAACTCACCAATTTGATGAATTAAACCATTTTTCTCTGCAATAGAGATAAACTCTTCAGGGTTTACGAATCCGTACTTGTCATCATTCCAACGCATTAGCGCTTCTGCCCCTACGATTTTACCACTACTCAGCTCAATAATTGGCTGATAATACAGCTCTAACAACTGATTGGAGATCGCACTTCTCAGACGATTTTCCAAATCTAAGTAGCGTTGCAAGTCTTGGTTCATATTATGGTTATAAAAACAAAAGCCATCACGCCCATCTTGTTTCGCCCGATACATTGCCATATCTGCACATGCAAGAAGCTGCTCAGCGTTGTCTCCGTCATCCGGGAACACAGACATTCCGACGCTGCTACTCAAGAAGAATTCATGGTTGTTCCAAACAAACGGATCGTTAAACGCCGAAAGCACACTTGAAGCAACTCGCTTTGCAGTATCATTATCAGGCAAATCAGGGATGACGAGTAAAAACTCATCCCCACCAATTCTCGCCAATAAGTCTGTTTTTCTCGCGACTTGATACAGTCGCTGAGCACTGAGTTTAAGGATTTCATCCCCAACAAAGTGTCCCATTGAATCGTTAATCTGCTTGAAGTGGTCTAAGTCGATGAACATCACCAAAACTTTAGACCCACTACGCGATGCCCTAATTAACTCCAAAGCCAATCGCTCGGAACCATAACTACGATTAGGCAAATTAGTTAATGTGTCATATTTAGCTTGGAAGGCGAGTTCTTTTTCAGACGCTTTTCGACGTTCAATTTCGTTCGTTAATTTTTTATTCTGTTGAGAAAGAATATCTTTACGCTTTTTTTCTTCCTCAAGCTTAATTTTCAATTCAATCCTATTATTGTTCGTGATGAATGCATAACATAAAGCAATGACGATCATAACGGCCAGAATACTCAAACCAATAATAAAGAGCCGTGATGTAAATATATCTCGTTCACTCAAAGGCTCGAACCACGCCATCAATTTGAAGTGATGTTTATCCACAGGCACTTCAAAGTAAATTTTTCCGTCTACAGCCTCAGAAACGAAATAATTCTCATCCTTATTGTGAGAAGGTGTTTTATTTATGGTATCCCATACAACCATTTCCACGTCTTTTATTTTTAGCACCATTCGGCTATAACTATCTTCGTGTTCTTGGTTAGTAAGTTGGTCAATAACAATATTCTTATTAAGATCGGCAATTAAAAAGGCAACAGGCTTTCCGGAGAACTTAACTTGCTTAATGACTTGAATGCGAACGTCATCATTGTATCGCGTCGCGCAAACCTCTTCGGGATGCCCGTGTTGAGTCATTAAGGTTTGTATGTCCATCTTATGCTCGGCAAGGTTTTCGGAGCCTGTGGTGACAATGGTGACTCCATCACTGCCGACCAGCGTGAGCTTTTTATAGATTTGGCTGCTATTAATTAGCTTACTGTCTATCTTCTCATCGAAGCGACGCTTTAAATTAATTAAACTGGCACCTAACCCATACTCCATTGACATTCCAGAAGCTAAATTACCAAAGAATGTTTGTATTGTTTTATCTGTAGCTAGATTATCAACATCTTCACTCGCTATGGTAAATAAATTATCGAGTGTGCTTGCATAACTTTTAACTTTTAAATCTAGTTCTCTGTATTGAGATTCTTTTAACTTATTTTGACCTACGCTAGTCACAGTAATAAGCATAGCTAAGTAAATTGAAACTAATATTGCGCTTATTGTAATAAATCTTTTACTGGAAAATTTTTTAACGGCCTTATTCATCGGACTTTCTTTTTATCTTCTATAAAGTAATCGTTATAAAAGTAGTAAATAGATGGATAGTATTTTTTTACTAGTTTTTCGTATGAACCGTCTTTTTTTATCGAGTCTAAATAACGATCAAATGCTTTGCGTAATTCAGGGGAATTTTTACGGAATGCAACAGCCATTTTTTGATTTTCAGATATAGGGCCAATGACTTTTATTTCACCCGGCCATTTTTCGAGGGCAATTAGCGTATCCGCAACATCTAATAATGTGCTTTCCGCATCATTTTTCATTATCGCTGGAACCATCTCATTAAGGAGACGCGCCCCATCAGGTAATATAACTTTTGCACCTGTGTCATATAAGTCATAAAGGTTAGGATCCAAGCAAGAATGTTCTAAAGCTAACACTTCGCGACCATCGATCAGCTGCTTGACGTTTTTAACATCTTCATCGACCGACCCACTTGGTTTAATCGGGTTCAGACTAGAGTCGGATCTGGAAACCAACCATACACCTGAAGGAAAATAATCTTGTGAAAAATCGACAACCTCAGAGCGCCAATCAAGAATAGTAACGCCATTTGCGATCAAATCGCCTTCAATTGGAACACTTTCTCCGACAACAGCCTGCTTGTTGTGATATTGCACATTTTGCCCTGTCAACTTACCAACCACGTCGCTCCACTGTGCTGGAACATACTGGTACTGAACACCTAACGACTTGGCAAAACCTTTTATTATCTCTACATCCAAGCCAGTCAAAGTTTCCACTTCACCTTGTTCAATATAGGAGACAAAGTTAGCGTACGGGACACCAATGTGACGCAGTACACCGCGTTCACGGATTTGTTGTAAATCGTCTGACCAAGCGGCAGACGACGCAACAGAGGTAACCATGAGCGCCACCGTCGCTAAAGTTCTTTTGAATGTTATGACTGACATAATAATATCCTTACCTTTCACAAAGCGCCCAATAATGGGCGCTTGAGTGATAAACAACGATGTTAGAACGACGAGTAATACAAATTCGTCATCGCCACTACGAGCCCTTCCACATCTTGTTCGTCATGGAACAAATGCGTAGAGATACGCAGCGCGTAAGTATCAAAGTCATCATCCTTATGCAGCTTAAAGCTAGTCGTACGGATGATGTAACCATACTCTTCACGTAAACGATCTCGGAATTCCGTCAGTATCTCTTCATTAGTTACATCGGAGAACGGGTTAACCGTCGTTAAGCCACTGGTTAAGCCTTCCACGTTTGGTGAATACATTTTGGCTTGTGGTAAGTACTCTTGAAGCAAGGTTTTACATAAACTACCAAGGCTTACAACTCGCTCTTCGATACGGTCTCGACCAATCTCATCCCACATTTTGCAACTATCAACTAGTGCTTGTTTCGCGGGATAGTTATCGTTACCAATGTATTGCATTTGCAGCTGTTTACCTAGGTAATCAGCATGAGAAAGTGAGGAGTTGATCAACCATAACGGGTTCTCTCGGTCACTCCAATACTCATTCAAACGGTTACCGTTATCACGAACATACAGAATACCTGTCGCACCCGGACCACACTGCCACTTATGACCAGATCCTGCATAGAAATCACAATCCATATCGTGGAAATCAAGGTCAAACATACCGACCGTATGCGCGCCATCAACAAGAGTAGGTACACCATACTCTTTTGCTAAAGCACAAATGGCTTTTGCTGGTAGCGCGGTTCCTGTTTTGTATGTGATATGAGAGAAAACAATTAGGCGAACGTTTTGATTCGCATCAAGCGCGTCTCGGAACGCTTGAATGTAATCTTGCTCAGAAACGTTTTCGGTACCAGTAAATACTGGTAGTTGAATTTCTACCACATCCACACCAAAACGATGTTTCGCTACGTTCATAGGTGATGTTGCAGCAATATGTTCATGGTGTGTCGTTAGAATCACATCACCTGGTTCAAAGTGTAAGCCATTAATGATCGAGCATAAGCCATCAGTAGTGTTGCGGCTGAGAATGATCTCTTCTGGGTTAGCACCAAAACCTGGTGCGACGTCTTTAACCATCTCTGAAACATAAGGCCAAGAGCCAAATTTGCCTTTCATATCCCAAGGATATTTAGCCACTAGCTTGTTGTTATGCTCGTAATCTTCAAGAACATGTTTTGGCATTGAACCTGTTGTACCAATGTTCATGTAAGTGGTTCGTTTGTCCAAAACGAACTGTCTTCGCACTTTACGCCAGAAGCGCTTATCGTGTTTTCTACCTAGCCCGCGGCTGCTCCAATCAATTTTCTGTTCTCGTGCTTGAGCTACGCCTGAGAAAGCGGAAGCACTCACACCAGCAACAACAGCTCCTGTTGCGCCTTTCAGAAAATTACGGCGGCTGCTATTAGTCTGAATAGATTCCTTGTCTTTCATCTTTTTCAATCCTTGTCGGAAATTAGCCATATTATTAATTTTAAGTGCGTAACTATCTGTTACTAAAACATTATTACCCATTACAATCAGAGTTTAATTTTTTCCTCTGCCATTAAGTGACTTTAGTTCCAATTTTTTATCTTATTTGATGATATAAGCAACAGTTTGACCACAAATCTATAAACAACAATGTTCACATTAATATATTCGTTAATTTGATTATTCTTTATTGCGGACAATTCCACCAAATTCTTTATAAAACAATTATGAGCTTTGTTATAAAGTCATTAAAAATTTAACTTTGCGTTAATTTAAAAATATTCAGGCTATTTTAAGATTGGCGTCTATTCTTTTTATATCTTAACGATCTCAACATGTTAAGACTAAATAAAAGAAAGCTGATTTCGGATCGAGATATCAGTTTAAGACCATAAAGTGATACACATCACTCTATTACATAAACTCACCGCTCAACAGACATAAGTACAACAGGTTTTCACTAATATGTGCTTGAGCGTACACCCTAAAAGAAGGAGGTCCCATGTTAAAAGGATTGCTATGCATTTCAGTTGCATCCGCTCTTGTCGCCGCCCCTAACGTGCTAGCGAAAACGGTAGAAATGACTGCTCTCAACACCAATGAGAGTGCGGGTACCATTGAGATTTCACAAAGTGATTATGGCGTTGTTTTTACGCCTCAATTATCAGGTTTGTCAGCAGGTGTGCACGGTTTCCATGTTCACACTAATCCATCTTGCGATAGCATAGAAAAGGATGACAAAACCGTATTAGGCGGCGCAGCAGGTGGCCATTATGATCCTAACAACACAGGGAAGCATGGCTATCCTTGGACCGATGACAATCATTTAGGCGACTTGCCTCCACTCTATGTGGACATGGACGGCAATGCCAATCAGCCCGTTGTCGCGCCTCGCCTAAAATTATCAGATTTAAAAGGTCGAGCGTTAATGATCCATGCAGGTGGTGACAATCACTCCGATCACCCAAGTAAGCTAGGTGGTGGCGGCGCTCGCGTCGTATGTGGTGTTATTGAATAAACATTAACTTATGTCTCACACTTCTCTTTAGATTGCGAGAAGTGTGAACTTCTGTTGATATTGAGAGGATGTTGCATTGGTCTCAAGGTAGCTGTGGTGAAGCATTAAGATCGATTGGACAATCTTCGTCCCGATCCCCAAAGAACCGCCCTCCGCTTCTTCCTCGATGTGATTGACGAAGGTAAAGTGGATACGCGACTTATCTTCACTCAAATGCGCTTGGCAATGCACTTCTGAACCGATTGGGCTGTGGCGCAATGCATTTTCAAGCAGGTTCAATACCAATCGCTCCAATAGCCCCTTGTCACCCACGGTTTGGATTTCACTATCGATATCCACTTTCAACACCACTTCTTTACGAGAAAACTGGCTCTGCATCGTTTCAGCACATTCTGCCATCAACGCTCCCAAATCCACGGGGCGGTACTCGTAGTTTGGCATTGGAGCTTCTTTGCGCGCAGCGTCTAACAAAGAATGCAATTGAGTTGAAAGCTTCTCACAATTTCGGAAAGCGACGTCAATCAAAGGATCAGATTCCGGATGTTGCAAACGCCACGTTTCCAAATAGCCCAGCACGCTCGATAACGGCGTTTTTAAATCATGACTAAGCTGCAACAAGCTTTGACGACGATGAGACGATTGATACTCCAACTGTAAAAACTGCTGCTGAATGTGCTTCGCCATCATCTGATAAGAGTGCGCAATCGGCACAAGCTCTGGCACTTGGTGAGTAAAATCAGGTTGCAGGCGGAAATCATGTTCAGCTTGCTGTTGAAGTTGCTTGGTCACACGCTCAATCGGGTTCAATAGGCTACGTTTGACCAGCACATAAGCTCCAAGAGCAAAGCCTAAAATGGACACTAAGACCAATCCTGCCAGCGCGATGTAAGGAGTATCGACTTGAGCATTGGCAATGGCGTCATGTCGGGTACTGCCAATCACCACGTAGAGATAACCGACCGTAGAGCCTAATTCCTCTATCGCCGCAACAGAAAAAACTTTATGTTCACCACGATTACGTGGGTCTTCACCCAAAATAGGAAAAGGCTGGTCATTTAAAAATTGCTTTATGGGATCGAGATCCACCTTCCCCATGATCTCCGCCCCTTCCGGTGCTGCATGGGTGGTGATATTGCCTTGGCTATCGAGGAAGTAGATTTCAAAATCAGGGCCGATCAGCATGAGCGTATGAAAGATCGACTTAAGCGCTTTGGGGTTGTAATCCGTCCCGATCATCAGCGGATTATCATCACGCATATGGCTAGCTAGCTCTTTATGCAGGCTTTGCTTAGTGCGTAACTCAATGGTTTCTTTTTGCCAATTGTAAGTCAGTGCAATCACCACCGCCGCGAGGCAGAACCACAAGCTAGTAAATACCACTAAGCGAGATTTGAAGCTCATCCTATCGCCTCCTTAAACAGCGGTGTTTTTGAAACATCCGTGATGATTGAAAAATGACGGTGGAAACAACTGCCGACTTACTGTCTTGGCTTGATGTTTTGACTTACTTTCTTGCATTAGTGTCTTGGTTGAAACTTATATCCAACACCCCACACGGTTTGGATGAAGTGATGATCAGAATCAGACAACGACAACTTGCTGCGTAAACGATTTATGGTGCTACACACCGTGTGGTGATAACCAGAATGACTGGTGTTCCAAACGTGATCGAGCAATTCATCTTTACTGTAGACTCTGCCCGGACGAGTCGCGAGAAACTGCAGCAAAGTAAACTCTGTCGCGGTGAGCGTGACGTCTTTGTCGTTTAGGGATACTTGGTGCAACTCCGGAATGATTCTCAGCGGACCAAAATCCATCGCATCATTGAGGACTTCATTTGCTACTTTGGCTTCTACGGTTTGACTGACTCTGCGTAGCACATTTCGCACTCGTGCTTGAAATTCTAATACGCTAAATGGCTTAGTGATGTAGTCATCAACGCCCGCTTCTAAACCGTCAACCTTGTCCATTTCACCGTCTCTGGCTGTCAGCATGAGCACAGGGCTCCAATCTTGTTGCTGACGCAAATAATGGCAGATATCTAGACCATCACCATCTGGTAAACCTCGGTCAAGGATCAATAAATCAAAGGGTTGTTGCTGATATTGCGCTTTAGCATCGGCGACATTTGTGGCTCGCGACACTTGGTGTCCTTGAAACTTGAGATGCATCTGAACCAGTTCTGCCAAATCATCGTCATCTTCCACCAACAAGATGTTCGCGACTAAATTGATTGCCTGTTGTTCCATGGTCCTTTCCTTGCCTTCGAGTATCCTCACTTTGCACATGACCGGAACAAATTAGAAAATCTTTCAAAAAAGGTTCCGATGACGCCATGAGGGATAAAGCGCTCGGCTACAAGCGCTTTGGAAAGGAGACGTCATCGGAGCCTGTGTTACTCGACTCGAGTGATGGTGACTTTCGCACCTGGGTTCAAGAAACGATGGTTCGCAGAAAGTGCTGAGTTTGCTAATCCGTCATCTTGGCTAACAACACCCGCATGGAAAGCAACAACGTCATTGCTGTCATTACGTGCGGCATTGAAACCTTCACCGCCACCTGCTGGGCCCGGAATGGTTGCAGCAAGTTCATCATTCAGTTCCGTGCCAGAATCCCAAACGTTCATGCTCATTTCGTAGCTTTCACCCACAGCGAGCGATTTGAGCGATAGCCCCGTTTCGCCAACAAAGGCATCATTGGTATTCACAAACATAGACGCCACAGACAAGTAACCGTAACGACTAGGGTCAACCGTGATGGTGACTTCGTCCGATGCCCCCGGCAACACCAATCCATTACCCGAAATACCTTGGTAAACACTGTCATTGCTGTTCATCAACTCAATCAGCTCAGCGTTACTCCCGCCTTCGGCAAGGTGCTCAAGTTCAACGGATGCGGCTTGTCCAATTTCAAACAATTGGTAGTCACCATTGTGAGTGAGCACAGCAAGCGGAGACATAGGTTGATTCGCAGTCAAGTTCGCAACGTTGACGGTGTAGCGGTACGATTTCACTACATCATTATCATCATCGCTTGGACAACCGGCGAGCAAGCCGACTGAAGCTGCTACTAGTAAGATTCTGTATTTCATACATCCCCCTTACTTCACAACGATTATGATGGTTGCAACTGGGTTTAACCAACGATGGCTGCTGCTGTCTAGGTCACTGATGCCACCGGTTGGATCGCTATCACCAAGGTTACCCGGATGCACGTGGACTTTGTCGTTAGTTACCGTTGCTTCAACGCCTGTGCCGCCAGTACCAAAGGTAATGAAAGGTGGGTTTGGCATGCTAGACGCAAGTTCATCGTTCGCTTCTGTACCAGCATCGTAACTTCTTAGCGTTGCTCGGTATGTACCCGCTTCCGTTGGAATCTTCCAACTATCTAGACCGACAAAACCGTCATTAGTTGGCAGCAACATCGCGCTCAGAGAAAGATATCCGTGGTCGCCACTATCCAAGGTGAAGGTGGTTGCAACACCTGGATTCAAAATGCCACCAGCAGGGTTCTCAACCACCGCACCACCAGCGTTACCAATCACACTAGCAAGCCCAGAGATATCACCACCTTCTGCCATTGCTTCTAGTTCTGGCGTTGCTGCTTGACCCGTTCTGAACATTTGAAGATCAGAGCCATGTGCAGCAACAATAAGTGGCGTAAAGTAGATGCCTTTGGTTGCGTTTGTCACGGTGATTTCCAATTCCGCCGCATTCACTGATGCAGAGCCTAGTGCCATAGCGACTGAAGTCATGACGAGTCCGAGTTGGGTACGTTTTTTCATTGTGATTCCATCCTTTAATGAGGGTTGAACTACCCAAGCCCATGTGTACGGCTTTACTTCTTTGTTCGTGACTTGAGTAGGTTAAGCATTACGTTTCGAACGTTTTGCGTTCTTGCCTCTAAGAATGACGAGCAAATCTATCAGCAACTTCATCGAATTCTCATAAAATTCTCACAAGTTCTGTTCGAATTCTGTCAGCAGCACTTTTTTACTCTTAATCAGGTATTTACACGTCGCGCTTTCCCCTCCTAAAATGCAGTATTCCCTGTTTAAATCACGATTCTCACCATGATTCATAACGTTCTGTCTGCCTACTATGGCGAAATTTACGGCATCGCTTTTTTCAACCACTACTTGAGCCATTACACCCAAAGTGAACAACAAACACTGTGGAAAACCTTGATTGAAGTGGAAGAACTCACCGCAGAAAAGCTCAAACCTGTACTGCTGACAAATGGCATGGATATCGAAAGCCGACACCAAGAGATGTTTGATAAAGGCTTGGCAGATGCAACCAAGTGGATTGGTTTACCATGGCAAGAGTTGGTGGCGACTCTTCTGAAGTGGGTAGAACCTTATGAGGTCAAATATCGAGAGTGGCATGAAGAAGTGAACGCTTCACAACAGTATTCAATCGCTGAGCGAGAAGCTATCGAGTTGATTGCAGACCACGAAGCGGCCATTTATCACTGTTGGCAGCAACACCATGCTGGTGAATCTGGCTTGCCTGCACTCAATGCATTTTTGGCAAAATATCGTTAAAGCGAGACGGTGACACTTGAACCTCGTGAAACCGTACCAGACAATATCGTTATTCCGCTGCGCAGAACTGAACAACTATGGTTAATCCAAAACTCATTGCCCTACTTCCTGATCTTGCTTCGTTTATCTTAGTGGTAAACGAAGGCAGTTTTACCGCTGCAGCCAAACAACTCGGCGTGACGCCATCGGCTTTAAGTAAGTTGATCACACGATTAGAGCAAGCCCTCTCGGTCAAATTGTTTGAGCGCACGACTCGTAAGTTGATCATCACTCAAGCTGGGCAAAAGGTTTACGACCAAAGCATCGCAATGGTGAATGCCGCGCAGCAAGCCGTTGAGCTATCTGCGGAAGATCATGCTGAGCCAACAGGCGCACTCACAGTAGCAGCCCCTGAAGCATTTCTTAATTCGGTGCTTCAACCGTTTGTGTTGCCATTCCTAGAACGTTATCCAAACATACAACTTAAGCTGCGTGCAGCAGATGGTGAGATCGATCTGTTCCGCCAAGGAATTGATGTCGCATTCAAGCTCACCGACAAACCCGATGAGAATCTGGTACTCAAAGAGATCAGCAAGACTAACCTTGTTTTGTGTGCCTCTCCAGATTACCTCACCAAACACGGTATGCCTGAGCATCCCACTGAGCTTGAGCAGCACGACTGCATTTACCTTGCCGAGAACGACAAAGACAACATCTGGTCGTTCTTTAAAGAGGAAGCGTTCCACTCGATTGCAGTAAGTGGACGCTACGCCGTCAACCATTCTCAAATGCGCTTGAACGGGGTTAAGTCTGGCTTGGGAATTGGGATCTTCCATGACTTCGTGATCAAAGACGCGTTAGAGCAAGGGGAAGTGGTGGAGGTTCTGCCGGATTGGATGATAAAGAGTAACTACCACGGCGCTATCGCGATGCAGTATGCACAAACCAAATACATGCCTGCTCGTCTGCGCGTGTTTATCGACTTCGTTAAGGAGCATTTAGTCTCCGAGGACACTAACCATGCTTGAGGATACGAGCCATGTTTGAAGAGGCTAACCATGTTTAAGGCTATTCATCACGTCGCGATCATTTGCAGCCACTACCCAAGGTCAAAACGCTTTTACACTGAAGTGTTGGGATTGAAAGTCATTGCTGAAAACTATCGCGAAGCCAGAGACTCCTACAAGCTTGACCTCGCTTTACCTGACGGCAGCCAAGTTGAACTGTTTAGCTTTCCGGGCGCACCAGAGAGACCGAGCTTTCCTGAAGCACAAGGGTTAAGGCATCTCGCATTTTTGGTTGATGATGTTGAACAAGTGAAAGCCTACCTAGAATCGAATGACGTTGAAGTTGAGCCAATTCGTATTGACGAATTCACAGGTAAAGCCTTTACCTTCTTCCAAGATCCAGATGGCTTACCGCTGGAAATTTATCAGAAATAAAAAGAGCCAGAACTTCGCTGGCTCTTCTACTATTCCACTCTTTGTCTGTTACTAATTCAACGCCGTTTTCAGCTTCTCGACGCGGTTAAACAACAACCAATCCAGAGCTAGAACCGTAACAATAGCCAAACCGCCCATCGGGAACGCCAGACACAATACTACCAACGTTACTAAACCAAGCTTCCAAATACCGCCTTGCTGAAACTTAGGTGGCGCGCCCAATGCAGCACTGCGACTTGGTCTACGAATCCACCACATCACCACACCTGTGATTGAGATTAAGATGAACGCCAAACAGAACACCACGTTGAGCACTTTGTTAAGCACACTGACATCACCTTGATGCAATGACACACCTGCCGCCATTAACTTGGCAAACAAACTGTAATCTTGCCACGTGACGTCCACCAACAAGCGACCGGAATATTGGTCAAAGTGGCTGGTGCGATCTTGTCTTGGGTCGGAAATATCGCCGCCCATAGAGTTAGCTGCAACGGTGTAAACGCCCGTCTCAGAGCGTGGCAAAAACAGCTTATAGCCAGTGAAGCCCATCATTTCAGCCTTGAGGATGATATCATCAATGGAGAGCGCATCATGGTTGCCTGCGTATGCCATCTCTTCCTTCATATTGGCATGATCATGAGCGGGCTTATCTTTCGACTCTGGCACAGCAGCAAGCTCTAAGTTCCATGGCATCTCTTCTGATGCACCATGGTTAAGATCTTTGTGTGTCAGTGTGGATTCCGGTTTTTCACCCCATGTGTAATAGGTTGGGAAGGTATTCCAAGCTTGCACCATTTTCGCCCCCCAGATCCCTGCCCAAGACAAACCTGAAATCAAAAAGAACAACAGAACAATCGAAAGCACACCACCTAAATTCGCATGCAGGTCACGCATCAAAATTCGAGGGCCATTGTTAAGGCGAATTTTCAAAAAGCCGGCGCGGCTGGCGTTGTCTCTCGGTAACCAAAGGTACAAACCAGACACCAACAGCAAAATCCCCAGACTTGCGGCGATTTCAATTAAACGGTCGCCTAGGTCGCCGATGAGCAACGTGCCGTGAATGCTGTTCATCAGTTCATAGATGCTATCACCACGATTAATGGTGCCTTGTACGTCTCCTGTGTAAGGATTTACTGCAACAATCAGCGAGCTGCCTTCTTGGTTTTGAATCGAGAATCGGTTGGCGATATCGGCCGTTTTAGCATGTACAAATTGAGTGACATTAAAATCGGGATACGCCTGCTTTACGGTTTCCAATTGTGCAGAGACAGGAATCATGTGCTCTTGTGGTGAAACTTGTAATGTCGCTTCGTATCGAGCCAGTTCGATTTCATCATCAAACAACATCACCAACCCCGTGAGGGAAAGCATGAGCATAAATGGAATGACGAACAAACCTGCGTAAAAGTGCCATCGCCACGTCATAAAGTAGATGGATTTTGCGCGTGAGGCTTCCTTGAGTTGAGGCTTTGCCGAGTTTCTCAACATGTGTATTTTCCTTTTTTCATTGTTGAACACCCAAATTCAGTCAAACGCATCCTGCACATACACATTTGTATGCGGCGCTAATTGACTTAGATTTGGGAGTACCACTGCTCGAAGTGGCAGTGTTGCTGACTATATACCCAAGTGACTTCAAGATGCTGGATTCAGAGCGTTGTCATTGATTCGAGTGCAAAGAAAACAACGCTGTGTAATAGACAACTCTTTCCAAGTTGTTTGAAGCAGCAATCGGAGCAATAACACGCTCCCGAAGGGCGAGTTGCCTTGGCTTGTATACTTTGTTGTCGATATCTTGATTTAGACCCACTAGACCTTTAAATCGCCGCCGCGTCTACAAACCAAGTCATTCTCGCTGAACCAAGCATCTCGAGGTTACTTGGGTATCGTGTAATTGTTTTTGTTATGAGAAAAGGGAAACTGGCGGCGCTCGAGGAACTGGTGTTTCAAATCGCACACTTAGAGCCAAATAAGCGTAGCTGTCAGAAGTCACCAAGCTCTGTCTTGAAAGTATCGGTGTCGTTGGAAGTGTATCGTGATGAAAAGTCGAGAAGTGGCTAAACGGACAAGGCTTGCCTTTGTGGCTGACCGAATTGTCGCCCTCTTCTATTTGGACCAACTCAAATCCGTTAAGCGTACATAGCGTCGCCCACACACCCATGCTGTTACCATGAGCATTGATAACAGGCATCAGTGTCACTAGCACCCAACTGAGAGCACTAGCAAATAACATCGAGCGGTAAAAAGGAATTAATCTACGCATAACGGTGACTTAACAAATTTCACACAGCGTAACCAATTTTGAGTGATAGCTCAAAAACAGGATCAATAAGTGCTTGCTACCTCACAGGTTTTCTTGAATGCATCGATTGACAGTCGCAAAAAAGCCCGCCGAAATGGCAGGCTGATAATGTGTTCATTCATTACTTAGAGATAACGCGTAATCCACTGCCACGAGCAAATGCTCCGCTCAGTAGATAATTAGCCAAACAACTTGCTCCAAATGCTTGGATTGCGCTTGTCGTGGTACTCTTCACGAAGACTATCGATTTCACGCAGTTGAGCTTTTGCTTCTTGTAGCTTGCCCGCATCAAGATCCGCTTCAATCTTATCTAGCGTTACCGTCAGCTTGTTAAAGCCTTCTAAGTAAGTATCAAACTTCTCTGGTGGGTAATTACCACGCTTAGATTGTTCAACAATCGCTTGCAAGCTATCAATCGCAGATTTCATGGTTTCGACATCAGATGCTTCTGCCGCCTGTTTGAATTCCATCTTCATCTGTTTCATGTTTTGTTTTAAATCAACCGCTTCTGCCATTGCGTATGTTGAGCCAAACGCAATCGCACACCCTAGGACTAAAGGACGTAACATTTTTCACTTCTCCATTTATAGTGCCGAATTCTGTGTCGGCTTTATTCACCCAAATAACCTACGCCATAAAAGGCGAAAAACTAGCTTAGTTGAGTATTTCCGGGTCGCAGTGTAAAGCAATCTGGCGTCGGGTGCATACCTTAAATGTAATCAAGTTTATGCGTTGAGAATGCTGTCATATTCTGCAATTGGTTTACGGCCTCTCAAAGCTAAGAAAGACAAAAACTGCTGAGCGGTGTGAGTAATCACTTTCTTGCAATCAATACCCACTTTGTCCATTAACTCTCCAACCAAATCCAGATTACCAACATCGTGACAGAAGTGCGCGTCACTGCCCGTGGTGAAGAAAACACCGAGATCTTTCCCGATTTGTGCAATCTCGTGGCAACGGTCTACGCTGCCTACTCGGCTGTTGCCTTTCAGCGTGGTGTTATTAATTTCAATCGCGACATTGTGCTCTTTCGCGCACGCTAAAACGGTCTGAAAATCAAAGTCGAAATTTGGATTACCAAGATGACCGAGCGCATCAATACGACCACTCTGAATGACATTAACAAGTGCTTCCGTGTGAGTTTGCTTGTTTGCAGGACGAAAAACGGGTTCATGAAAACTCGCAATCACCCAATCTAAGTTGCGGTCCACACTCAGTGGAATATCAATGTCGCCTTCGGTATTCATAATGTTAGATTCAACGCCGCGAATAATCGCAACGCCTTCAAGAAAGCGAGGCAGAATTTTCTGGTTAGAGAAGAACCAGTAATGAGGCGCACCCGGCATTGATTCTGCGTGATCGGTCGTGCAGAACATATCCAGCCCGTTCTCTTTTGCCAACTTTGCATTTTCAATCAAGGTACTGTACGCGTGACCACTTGCGTACGTATGTGTATGGGTATCAACTTTAAATTCCATCATCCACTCTCTAAGGTGCGCTATCTTGCGTGCTATTGTATACCTTCAGGCAACGCATCGTCAGCCCAAGATAGGCAAGAACCCTAAGCTTGCTCTTCACTAATGGCTTTTATCAAGGGTAAGGCTTTTTCCCATCCGTGATTAAACATGGAAACAAAGTCATTGTGAGTATGAATGGTAACATTGAGTAGTAAACGATCGTTGTTGGTATCGATCTGGTAGATCTCTCGCGATCCGATCCACCTAGATGCTAGGTCAGCATCGAGTTGTTGACGATTATCCGGATTAAAAATGGCAACATGATGAAATTCAAGTTTTTGAAGGGGTAGCACCGTATCTATGATCGCCCTTGTCCCGCCCATATCTGGATCAAAAAAAGTGATGCCACCTCCTTCTTCCCAAGCTCCTTCAAATTGAGACTGCGGTGAAAAGGCTTGCGCCCAACGTTTATACAACTCAACATCGGTTAGCACTTCCCACACTCGTTGCGGTGTCGCCGAAATTTCGACGTAATAATTTAGCGTAAGCATGATTTCTCTCCCTGAACCTTTCTTGACGCTAGCCCATACTCAGGAAAAATCAAACCACACGACCAATTTATCTACCTGCCCCCTTCATTTTCCGACAGACTAAGAAGTTCTCGCTTGTAAACCGCCACTGCGATGCGCCTTAAAGCGAACCCAACATGTGTTCAGTATGATTGCGAGCACTATTAAACTCATCCCAACAATTTGACTTTGACTCATTCGGTCTTCAAAAAACAGGCTCTGCCAAACCGCAGTGAACAATAAGTTAGTAAAAATGAGTGGTGCAAGTTGAGAGCCACTGCTTGCCAGTTTATATGCTTTGGAGCGAAAAACTTGGGTGTTAATGATCATCAGAGACATCATACCGATCCACAGCGTATTTGAAGAAATCTCAGGCGCCATAACACTCATATTAAGTAACACGTCGAAGTCGTTAAACAAAGTTAGCGGCAACAGAAATACGGCAGCAAAACCAAACGCCCAAAAGTTGATTTCTAGCGGCGACATATTTGTTTTACTCACTTTATATAACGTAAGCTGAGAACCAGAATTGAAGAGTCCACCAGCCAAGCCGAGCAATAAATCCGCTCGCCATGTGATCTCACTTCCGCCGCCCGCCAACATAACCACACCAGTGAACGCCATTGCTAAAGCCGCCAATGTTGAAACACGAATGCGCCCCCTCATGAACAGCTTTTCAACCAAGGGAATAAATAATGGGCCAGTAGCAAACAAAACGACCCCCTCAACGAGCGTTAACGTTTGTAATGACGCGATAAAGCAAAGTTGTGACAAACCGATACAAAGAGCACGCAATAAAATAGGCTTTAGCGTGCCCGCTTTAGGAAAGGTAAGGTTTTTCACACGAAGTAAGATAAGCAAGATAAGCGCAGGCACCAAAAAACGTAAGAAGCTAAATAGTGTGACGGAAAGTTCGCCTGACAACTGCTTTGCTAACAGTCCAGTAACAGATAAGCTTAACGTAGACATTAACATGAAAAGGATAGATTTATTTACAGCATTCATTCAATACTCCTTAATATATGGAGCATTTTAAAAGACATCACTTATAGTAAATAGCGAGTAATATTAACCATTGATGTAAGAAAAACTTACAGTTTAACTTATCTATCACCAGCTACGGTTTTTAAATTATGCGGAAACTAGTCCCCTTAAAGTCCATCTACGCATTTGTTGCAGTAGCTGAGTCTGGCAGCATGACAGAAGCAGCACAGATATTAAGTGTGAGCCACTCAGCCGTAAGTCAGGCAATTAAATCGCTGGAGAGTCAAGTCAACAAGCCTCTATTTGATCGCATAGGCAGACAAGTTCAACTCAACGCGGACGGTAAAAAGTATTACAGAAAGGTGGCACCCGCTTTAGAGCAAATTGTCGATGCAACGGAAGCACTCATCCAAGATCAGAATTTGCAACGTGTTACGCTCAATATGGTGAATTCATTGGCTCTTCACTGGTGGATTCCTCGAATGTCAGATTTACAAGGGTTTGCTCCTCAATTAGACGTTCGTTTATCAAACCTGTCTGGCAGATTCAATTTAGAACAAGAAGGTATCGACGCGGCTTTGGTGCATGGAAATCCCGAAGAATGGCAGGATTACTACTGCGAAAAGCTCAGTGAAGATGAACTGGTTTTGGTGTGCAGTCCTGAATTGATAGCGAAGACAAAGGACTCAAACATCACTCAACTCTTAAAGCAGTATCCCATCATTGAAGTTACTAACGAACGAAGAAAAAATGACTGGAACGTGTGGCTGGACGCGACGGGTATCCAGCGACCTAAAAATAAAAAACCAATCACTTTTAACATGTCGATACAAGCCGTCCAGGCCACAACTCGTCGTTTGGGGTTATTGGTCACTCATCGCTTGTTTGTGAAGGATGACATCAAATATGGTCAGCTAATCGAGCTGGGTGAACCCGTCATTAATCCTCATCAACAGCTTTACTTTGTATGCCCGCCACACAAGCTAAAGCTTGAATCGTTTCATCTGTTGCGATCTTGGCTACAACAATCATTCAACTATTAGAAACTTTTGTTAAGCACATTCACTGAAAAACTAGTATAAAGTTAGAAGAGCACTTTTCATCCAAGGATGGTTTATGAAGCAGTATCAAATATGGCTAAGCGCACTCTGTTTTGCAGTATCTTTGAGTACGACCGCTGAAGTAGAAAATGATAACCGCCTTTCAGAACAAGGGATCTCCACGGCAATTATTGGGGGTCAGCAGGCTACCCAAAACCAACTTCCTTTTTTTGCACGTCTTATTCTACATAAAACTGGCGCGAATCAGTTTGCCAATATTTGTGGGGGAACCATTGTAAACGACCGCTTCATTTTAACTGCGGCCCACTGCGTAGAACCAAGCGTTTTTACTGACGGCTGGACAATCAACGACCTACGAGTGTTAGTCAAAAACCCTACGATGAATGACGTGTTTGTTGAAGAATTCAAAGATGTTCGCTCTATCACGATTCATCCTGATTATGTGCCTAGCGATTTATGGATTAATGACATCGCTGTCCTTGAATTGACTAGACCTATCACCGATAACGTCCAATCCATCACTTTACCGCAAGACTTTGGAGACTACAGCAGCAAGTCAGTTTATCAGATATTCGGTTTAGGTCAGACCTCAACCAATGATGAAAGCCCCCCTAACTATTTACGCTGGGCAGAAGTAAAACCCCTTACCGACACCCAATGCGTTTCGTTGGTAACAGGGTTTAACGCTCAGGAAAGTTTATGTGCGAATGGATTTCCTGAACGAAGCTACACTGGCATCTGTCGTGGTGACTCAGGCGGTCCTCTCACCTATCAAGACAATAATGGCATGTATCAGCAAATTGGCATTGTGAGCTACGGTTCTTCAGTTTGCGAATCCGCTGCGATTCCAAGTGTGTTTACCGAGATTTTGAACTATGCAACATGGATTGAGACCCAAACCAGCTCAGGTGTAAAAACCAGTTATAACGCCCTCTTAGCAAGTTCGGAAGATTATCATAGCGAAGGGGACTCTGGCTTTGAGCCTGTCGATACCAACACATCTGGCTTTGGTAACAACGGCAGCAGTGGCGGCGGTGCTCTCGGATCAGGGTTGATCATGCTTGGAGGCTGGTTTGGTTGGCTAAGACACCGCAGAAATTATTCGCGCTCCTAGTAGCGTCAACAAGACATCATAATATCTTGCGCTTAACGCGAGAGTTAATGATGTCTTCAATCATCTTTTGCTCTTTTTTCGCTTTTTCATAGTTCTGCTTAGTACGCCAACGTTCAAGCACTTTTTCTAACCCTTGAACGCGTGCGTGCTTGTGTTCTAGCGTTTTCTGTACAGATGCACATTCCGCTTGCATAACGGCTTGCTCTTGCTCGTGGTGACGAAGCATTCTTTGTAGCATTTGGTCAACACGATTAAAGTTCATCAAAGCCGCGCTCGTCAGCGTCGGGCCGGTTCGGGTTGATTGTCCAGCGTGGCCTTTCAACGCCGACAACTGTTCCAATTGCATTGAAAGATGGGAGTGACGCTGACGCATGGCATCAAGTTGTTGACCCACACGGTCACGCTGTTTTTCTTCCATTTGCTGTAACTTGCCTACGGCTTTTAACTTGGATTTCATTTCAGCCTTGTCACTCCCATTTGATTAAGCACTTTGAAAAAGCTGCGCGAGCTCGGTCAAACTGGTTGGGTAATCTACAGACTCGTTGGCAGCTTGTTGTAGATATGCACGCAAATTTGGATACATAGCAACAGATTGATCTAACTCAGGATCTTGTCCTGGTTGATAACCCCCTAATGGCAGTAACTCTTTAACCTGAAGGTAGTTGGAGTACATTTGACGGAAGTTATTCGCAATCGTGCTGTGTGCGTCCTGCGTACAAGTATTCATACAACGGCTAATAGACGCGTTGATATCTATCGCGGGATAATGCCCTTGCTCAGCCAGTTGACGCGATAAAACGACATGCCCATCTAAGATGGCGCGCGCGGAATCCACGACAGGATCTTGTTGGTCGTCCCCTTCTGCCAATACGGTATAAATTGCCGTTAAGCTACCATGTTGATTTTCACTGTTACCCGCTCGCTCTAGGAGTTGAGGTAATACGCTGAAGACTGAGGGCGGATAACCACGAGAAGCTGGAGGCTCACCGAGCGAAAGAGCGATTTCGCGCTGTGCCATGGCGTATCGGGTTAGAGAGTCCATCAGAAGTAGAACGTCTTTGCCTTGGTCTCGGAAATACTCTGAAACGCGATGACAAAGTAGTGTCGCTCTTAACCTCATTAGCGGGGATTCATCAGCAGGAGCCGCGATAATGATCGCTTTCTTGCGCGCTTCTGGGGTTAAGTTTCTCTCGATGAACTCACGTACTTCTCTGCCTCGCTCACCAATAAGCCCGACCACAATTACATCGGCCTCCGTGTTTTTGGTGATCATCCCCATTAACACACTTTTACCGACGCCACTGCCAGCCATCAAACCAATACGTTGGCCTTTGCCTACCGTCAATAGTCCATTAATCGCTCGCACGCCTACGTTGAGTGGTGTATCAACTGGGCGTCGCTTCAGTGGGTTAATCGGTTTTGGTTCAAGTGAAACTCGATCTCCCCCCTTAAGCGGAGCCCCATCATCTAACGGCTCACCTAAACCATTCAGTACGCGTCCTAACCACTGAGAGCTTAGCTGCACGGTACTGTCACCATCAAGAGGGATGACTTTTGCACCTGCAAACAGACCGCCTAAACGGCGGATAGGCATGAGGTAAGCAATAGTGTGTTCAAAGCCCACAACTTGCGCTTCGATCATATCGCCTTCCGCGGTTTCTACGAGACAACGCTGCTCAAGCTTAAACCGACACCCTACGGCTTGTAACATTAAGCCGTTTACTTTTATCAATCGCCCTGTTACGCGAGCAACAGGGATTGAATCGAGCGAAGCCAAGGCTTCGCTCAAACGCTCACTTAATAGTTCATGGCTTAGGGTATTACTCATGCTCAGACTCTACCTGTGGAATACTGACTTCATCCAAAAGGTGTTGCTTTACATTGTCCATACAGGCTTCCAAACGAGAGTCGCAGCTCGCATCCGCTTCTGCGTCATCAGTCACTAACTGACAGCCACCAATAGGAAGCTCCGTATTAGGGACCAGTTTCCAAGATTGCGGCAAATCAGCATTGATGTGAGTAATGCGCTCTAAATCTTGCGGATTTAAATGCACAGTTACTGTTTCCGCTTTACCAGGCATGGCAGACAATGTCTCGTCCACCAAAGCTAGGATCTGCTGAGGCATTAAAGTGAGCTCAGCACGAATCACTTGCTGAGCAACCTTTTGTACCAGTTCACAAATCATATGGCGTTGTTGCTGTTCTTTTTCATCTTGCCAACGAGAAAGGGCGTGAAAAAGTTCATTGACAGGCTTCGCCGCCTCCAAAAAGCCTTGCTTTCCAGACTGCTCACCGGAAACAAAGCCTTTTTGGAAACCTTCTTTTTGACCTTCCAACAGACCTTGTTGCTTGCCCTGTTCGATACCTTGGCGTAAACCTTCCTCATGTCCTTGTTGCAAACCTTGTTGAAAACCTTCTTCAAGTTGCTGTTGGATATCTATTTGAGGTTCTTGCCAGCCTTGGTTATCTAGCCCGAATTCGTCTTCGATAGTCTTAGGTTGCGCTAAAGGCGGAAAACGGTGTAAACGATACCCGCTCGGAGGCAATCGCATAGTACTTGATTTTGTCTCTAGCATGACCTTACTCCACCGTTGGCTCTTCATAGAGAAGCAGCTGAACTTCACCAGATTCATCCAGCTCACGTACCATTTGCATGATGTCTTGACGTGCTTTTTGAACTCGACTTAACGCAACAGCGCCGCGTGCGTCCATGTCATCTTCTAGCGCTTTCACCATACGTTGCGGCATTGAACGCTTAATAGCTTGTTGTAAGGTAATATCGGAACCTTTTAGCGCAACTGCCCACAACTCTAGCGGGATTTGCTGCACCAACATGTCCATAGTTTCTTCGCGTTGTCGGCCAAGAACCATAAAGTCGAACATGTTTTCTTCGATTGCATTAACAACATCTTCATCATGCAACTTCAGCATTTCCATCAATGAACCACGGTCACCTTCAAAGCGGTTAATGATATCTGCTGCTTGCTTAACACCTGATAACGGCGTGCTTTGACTTGCGGATACTTTTTCGATGCAACGCTCAACGAGTTCATGCAAATCAACGGCAACTTGATGATCGATATCTTGCAATTGAGCAATACGGAACAATATTTCGTCATGGTAATCTTGTGGCAAGTGCTTCAATACCGCTGAAGAGCTGTCCGCTGGCAAATACGCTAGAAAAATTGCTTGCATTTGTGGGTGCTCATTCACAATGAAACGAGCGAGAGTTTCTGCTTCCACCCACTGTAAGCGCTGCATATTGTTGCGAATTTCATCGCCATATAAGGTATTTAATAACCCTTTTGCCAAATCGTTACCCAACGCTTTGCGCAATGTATTAGATAGGTATTCCTTAGAGGCTCCTCGAATACCGCTGTGCTCACGGAAATCTTCAAAGAAAGTTTGAATAACACCACGAGCAGAATCGCTCTTAATGCCATTTAACTTCGCCATTGCACGAGTCACACGCTGGGTTTCATCACGGCTAAAGTGTTGCAAAACCTTCGCTGCGGCATCCTCGCCCATGCCTAATAGCACGAGCGCGGTTTGTTCAACATAACTAAGCGTCTGCTTTGATAGAACTGTGTTCATTGATGTTTACCCATTGTTTCAGTATTTCGGCTACGCGCTCTGGCTCTTCATTAGCAATAAGCTGTAGGTGTTTCAATTGAATTTCTAATGGCGAACCTGCTGGTGGTAGCATGTCGCTGTTTACATCTAAACCTGAAGAGGCTGAGATGCCTTTTTCAGATAGGCGGCGATCAAGTACTTCTTCATGCTCGCGTTCTTCACGCGTTTGCAAGTTTTCGTAGTCAGGTTCTTCCTGAGGCTCAGCAAAATTTAGCTCAGGCACAGGTTTATCAACGCCAGTCAGGTGCATGATTAATGGACGCAGTACGAAGAAGATCATCGCCAAGCCTAACAAGCCACCAATAACGTAGCGTATTGGCTGCTGTACTGTAGGGTCTTGCCACCACGGCAGTGCAGGAGGAGCATCAATTTCGATTGGGGTGAAGTTGAAACTCATTAAACTTAAGCTGTCACCTCGTGTGGCAGAGATACCAACAGCATCCATGATCATGTTTGAGATTTGCTCTTTATCGGCTTCACTCCACGCAACACCATCTGGCGAAGCTTTGGAGTTCAACAGAACCGAGACACTAAGCTTTTCTATTTGGCCTTGTTGGTATTGAGTACGACGAACACTACTACCTACAGCATATTGACGATTCACTTCAGATCGCGCATTCGTGTTTTGGCTGTCGTTCGTTTCCACTTCACCAGATCCTGTCACTGGCGGTTGGTTACTTAGAGAACCTGGAACACCCAACGCAATTTGATCAACCGAGTTGTTATGAATGGTGTGCTCATTACGCACAACCGGCGCGTTATCCAAAATTTCTTGTGTTTCTTCAACTTGGCTAAAGTCCAGATCGGCAGCGACTTGTACGCGGAAGTTACTCGGCCCCACAATCGGCGTAAGCATGTCTGCTGCGCGTTGGATGATCTGTTTTTCAACACTCTTCTGGTATTCAAGATATTTCGCGTTTACTTTGCCGGCTTCCGCAGAAGCGACATCCGCACTAAGAAGACGGCCATACTGGTCAATGACAGAAACAAATTCTGGCTTCATTGCCGTGACACTGCCGACCACTAGGTTAATGATCGCTTCAACTTGTTCAGGCTTTAAGTCTTCACCAGGTTTGAGCTCAAGCATGACAGATGCTGAAGGATTCTCACTGTTTTGGCGGACGAATAGAGTTTGACGAGGTATTGCTAAATGAACACGCGCGTTCGCTACTGAGTTCAAAGACATGATAGTACGTACTAACTCACCTTCTAAACCATGACGATAACGCGCTGTTTCCATAAATTGGCTCGTACCAAGAGAGCTATCTTCCTTGAGCGAATCCAAACCTGTCGGCAGCTTAGCTTTAACACCTTTTGATGCAAGCAACATGCGCACCTTCGCAACCTCACCTTCTGGTACAAGAACTTGTCCATTTTGCTCTTGCATGCGGTAGCTTACGCCTTCGCTTTCTAATACCGACACAATTTCGCCGATATCAAAACGCTCTTGCTGGCTATAGAGCGGACGAAAGCTCTGCGAGGAACTCCATAGTGCAACCACAATAATCGCTGCAACAATCGCAGCTAACACCGCAGATAGCACTAAGTTTCTCTGACTGCTAGACCAGATTTGCTTCAGCTTCGTTGTCACATCGTCCATGCCGTTGGCAGTAGAAAATGTCTGTGCTGTGCCGGTAGCCATAGCTGTGTTTCCGGCGACTTGGGGGGTTAGTTCTGACATGAATTACACCGGCATCTTCATAATATCTTCAAATGAGGTCACGACTTTGTTGCGCACTTGCATCAAAGCATTAAAGGACAAGCTGGCTTTTTGGCTCGCGACCATTGCACCAACTAGGTCATCACTTTTTCCTGTTTCTACGGCCGTCATTTTTTGACTAGCCACTGATTGATGTTGATTCACTGTATCCAACACATTTGTCATCGCTTGTGAGAACGATAAAGGTGCGTTTAGTGATTGTTGATCTAAAGGATTTGCACTCACGATAAACTCTGGCGGCTGCACTTGTGCCTGCATCGCCTGCATTTTTGACAACATAAGTTGCTCTGCCGAGACCGCATGAGTAGGTTGACTTGCCATCTATTTTTTCTCCTATTAGGCAGCCGAGCCTAGTGCCGACTGTAAATCAATACCATGTTCTCGCATTGCTGCGAGCTTGTAGCGTAGCGCTCGAGTAGAGACTCCAAGCGCGTTTGCGGTTTTCGTTCGGTTTCCACCAAACTGACGTAACTTTTCCAAAATAAACTGATATTCAGCTTGCTTCTTCGCTTCTACATGACCAAAACTTGCAGTTGGCTCTGCTGTAGGAACTGACGCGACAAGCTCAATAGGCAGCATCAGGTCATGGGCTGTAATGTAATCACCATGACGCATGACCAAAGCGCGTTGAATGACATTTTCCAACTCACGAATATTGCCCGGCCAGTGATACTGACTCAGCGCACTAATCGCATCTTGGGATAGGTGACAGCGGCTGCTATCTTGATACTTTTCAATAAAGAATTGGCTAATTGGTAGAATGTCCTCTTTTCTTTCACGCAAAGGCGGCCAGTGCAGAGGCAGCACATCTAATCGATAATAAAGATCTTCACGGAACGTGCCTTTTTGAACTTCCTCACGTAAGTCTTTGTTGGTTGCCGCAATAACACGAATATCGAGCTGAACGGCTTTATGGCTACCAACACGTTCTACTTCACGCTCTTGAAGGACGCGTAACAATTTCGCTTGAACCGCAGGTGACATTTCACCAATCTCGTCAAGCAGAATCGTCCCGCCATTTGCTTCTTCAAACTTACCGCTTTGAGAATTTGTCGCTCCGGTGAACGCGCCTTTTACATGACCGAATAGCACAGCCTCTAACATTGACTCTGGAATGGCGGCGCAGTTAACCGCCACAAATGGACCATTGATACGCGGAGAGTGCTCATGCACATATCGCGCCAGCACTTCTTTACCCGTTCCCGATTCACCTGTAATAAGCACACTCGCGTTAGTACATGCTGCACGATGCGCCAATTGCAGAACTTGTTTGCTTCTCCAAGACTCCGCAACAATGTTGGCCATTGGCTTACCTAACGCTTCAACACGTTTAAGCAGATTAACCAACTGATTAGATTCAAATGGGCGTAATAGATAATCAGTAGCGCCCGCTTTCATCGTCTCAGCAGCCAAGATGCCTTGTTCTTGATCGACAATCGCAATAACAACACCCGAATTTCGCTGCTTTTGGTGACACGCGACAAACTCACGAACACACATATCCGGCAGCGTAGAGCTCACTAAAGTGATTTCTGCTCGCTCTTCAAGCAAAGCGCCTCGACCAGTACGAGTGTGTTTCGCGGTGTAACCTGCATTTTGCAACACATCCAATACTGGTTGAGCAAGAGCTTCATTTGGCTCAACCAACAAAATTTTCGTTTTCGTCATCATTGAACCTTAACTTTCGTTTGTTGATTTTGTGATTGTAGATCTGGGTAGTGTTTCGTAGCCGTATACTCGTTGTCCCTCACTAAACGCAGGGTGACACGTCGGTTTTTTGCTTGGCCATTAACCGAGTTATTGCTGGCAATTGGGTAACGCGAACCATGAGCTCGTGTTTCGATCATCGACTCGTCGACCCCAAGCTCAATCAAAGCGTTGGTGACTTGCTCTGCTCGAGTACGTGACACAGAAAGGTTCGTTAAACTTGAACCAACGTTATCGGTGTGACCGTCGATGAGGATTTTGGTCACTCGATCATCCACAGATACATAGCTATACAGCGCTTCTAGTGTTGCTTTCTGTCCACGACTTAACGTCTTCTGACCAAACTCAAATGAGAGCGCCATATCCCTTGCCTCTGAAAAAGACAATTTAGGCAATCGCGCGCGACACGCATTAAATGATTTCAATGCGTTTTGAATTTGAAGAGTAGGAATCACAATCTCTGAAACAGAGGAAGCATTACTTCCTTTAAGTGACAGCGTCACCCAACTACCCGAAGCAATTGAATCCATGAATTCTTCAGCGCCTTTATTAAAGATGAAACGCTGAGACGGCTTAGTAAATTCAAGGGAACCAAATTCTTTTCTATAAAGCTCATCACCCCAAGGAGCATTTTGAGTTGTTAAAGCAATCGTTTTCCATTTATTGTTTTCATATTCTATATCGGAAATAAAATAGAATTTATTATTAGGTTCCGCTAGGAAATAAAACTTCCCATAGTCTTTATTTGATTGCAACAAGTTGCATTTGAATTTATTTCCCTCATATGTCCATTTAGAGAGGTCCATAGGGATTGTTAAGACTTCTTCTGAATATGACACTTTTGAAAAAATAAAACTGATAACAATAATTGTGTTACAAATTATCAAACGGACATGATTCATGTATATCTTACATTCCCATGACTTAAACCGTTTAATTAAATATGCCACCAAGCCGAGAGAACTGGCATAGCTAATCATTTTAATTACCTATTCTGAATATTAAAATTGGTTACAAAACGCTCAAGAGAGCACGCTTAGCCTCCAACGGAAGCTTTAAGCATAAAAAACAGTATCTTATAATTTATTTATTTGAAGTTGTTGTTACGCCATAAAGGCAATTTAAAAAATCTATAACAACTAAAACGCTCAACATTGTTATTTTATTTATTAATCGATTTATAAAGAAAACTAACTCTTTTTAAATTTCATTAAAAGATTATGACTATATGAACAAAGCAACATGTGAACTAAAGTCACAATCTTAGAGTTTGGAGCTAAAAGATCATTAAAATTTCTGTGTAGACTACACGCCATTAAGTTAAAACACTTTCGATTGTTAACGCACGGTAAAATATAAATGGAAAATAGAGTTAGCGAGCCTATTTCTGATAGTCAACTACTTGATGTAGAATTATTAGGCAAACCTATTCATATCATTCGTGAGAAGCTCGATAATTTAATTTCAGAATCTTGCTCAAACCTTACGACTGAATTACAAAATTGGCTCAGCACAGGAAAAGTGGAAGCTAGCTTAACCTCAGTAGACTTGCACCGCTTTACATCGGTTGAGATGGACAAAGAGCAAACGTCGACCTATCAACATCAGGAAGGCGGCATGGTATTCATCCATGGTAACCCTCACACGCTAATAAAGTTGGCTGATAGATTTTATGGTGCAAGTGCAGAGCGTTCAGCCGCTACTCTGACGGCCAGTGACTTACGTTTACAAGAGCGCATCAGTCGAATCATCATCGGTTGGCTTGCTCCTGGTGAAATGTGGGACACGGGTGAGTATGAGACCCCTAGAGGTATTGGCATTAACGTTCAATTAAACATTGCGTTTGACGATCATCAAGGCTCAATTCATCTCAAGCTAGATGGTCATCTTATTCAAACGCTAATCGAGCAGCTTGAACTGCAGCCTGATACCGATTTGTTTCAACCTTTCTGTCGTTCTTTAGAGACGACCCCCGTTCGACTGAACGTTGTTCTAAGTAAAAAGAAGATGCCTTTAAGTGATGTGGTTGGCTTACAACCCAACGATATTTTACCTATTGAGCTTCTTAACACGGTTCCAGTAAGCATTGGCAACCAATCTCTATTTACAGGTCGTATTGCCGAGCAAGACGGCCAACTTGTTTTGATCTTTAACCCTGATAAGGAACCGCAGCGATGAGCGAAGCGCTAGAAACTAATGCATTCGACGCAGAAGAACTGAACTTTGATGATTTTCAATTAGAAGACTTTGAAGCCGAAGATACGCTCCAACAAGAACCAGCCACTGCGGAACGTGACCTTAGCTTTTTCAAAAGCATTCCTGTCACAGTCACGCTGGAAGTTGCGAGTAAGGAGATCCCACTTGGGGACTTAATGAAAGCGGGTGAAGGCACGGTTATCGAGTTGGAAAAGCTCAATGGCGAGCCTTTAGACGTGAAAGTAAACGGTTCTCTTATGGGCCACGCTGAAGTTGTCGTTGTCAATGATAAGTATGGACTTCGTCTGATCGATGTACATGACTCTGCATTGAGTGGCGTTGGTCAATAATCTTAGGTAGGCATCACAATGAAAAATCTGAGCGCTTGGCACCGTTGGTTACCTCTTTTGGTATTGGTGTCACTTTTGTTTGCTTTCCCAACAATGGCGGCTGACAACGGCTTAACTATCTTGTCCGTTTCTGATGGCGACACACAACAAGAATACAGCGTTAAACTGCAAATTCTGTTGTTGATGACGGCGCTCAGTTTTCTTCCAGCATTTATTTTGATGGCGACGAGCTTTACTCGAATTGTCGTTGTCCTTGCGATTTTGCGCCAAGCTCTTGGTCTTCAACAAAGCCCACCTAACAGAGTGTTGGTCGGGATCGCTCTCGCATTGACGTTACTGATTATGCGCCCTGTCTGGAGCGATATTTATGAAAATGCGTTTCAGCCATACGACAACGGCGAAATCACGCTAATACAGGCTTTTTCTGTTGCAGAGAAACCAGTGAGAGAGTTCATGCTGGCACAGACGCACCAAAGCTCTCTTGAACAAATGTTACGTATTGCCAATGAGCCTCTCGACCAAAACGTTGAGGATATTTCATTTGCCGTCGTCTTGCCTGCATTTGTCATTAGTGAACTAAAAACCGCCTTCCAAATTGGTTTTATGCTTTTCATCCCGTTTTTGGTCATCGACTTGGTTGTCGCCAGTGTCCTGATGGCAATGGGTATGATGATGCTATCACCTTTAATTGTCTCACTTCCCTTTAAGTTGGTGGTATTTGTACTCGTGGATGGTTGGGCAATGACAGTTGGCACCTTATCTGCCAGCTTCGGTTAACTAGGAGCAGTTATGACCCCAGAACTAACCGTAACGTTATTTTCCGATGCAGTATGGCTGATCATTTTGATGGTTGCCGTATTGGTTGTTCCAGGCTTAATTGTCGGTTTGTGTATCGCCGTATTTCAGGCTGCCACACAAATCAACGAGCAAACACTCAGCTTTTTGCCACGTTTGCTCGTTACCTTATTAATGGTGATTTTTGCAGGTCACTGGATGCTCCGTAAGATCATGGAACTGTTTGATTTCTTGTTCCACAACATACCAGGGATGATTGGCTAATGGCCATCACATTTGCAGAGCTCTCGGCGATACTCGGTCAACTCTGGTGGCCGTTTTTTCGTGTGGGAGCCGTATTTATTTCAATGCCTTTCTTTGGTGATGCAATTATTCCTGTTTGGGTTCGTACTTTACTGGCCCTCTCGATCGTTGTCATTACTGGACCGTTAATGCCACCAATGCCACAAGTCGAATTATTCTCTATGACTTCCCTGTTCCTTGCTTTTGAGCAAGCTATTTGGGGGGTAATGTTTGGGTTAATTTTGCACATGCTCTTTAACGTTTTCACCATGCTTGGTCAGGTGATTTCTCTGCAAATGGGCTTAGGTATGGCGATGATGAATGATCCTATTAACGGGCTTTCTGTCGCCATTTTGGGACGCATATTTCTGATTTTCTCAACCTTGTTGTTTCTTGCGCTAGAAGGACACTTACTCGTCATAGATATCGTGATTCAAAGCTTTGTTGTTTGGCCAGTCGGATCTGGTATCACATCGCTTTCTCTGCAAGGTGTTGTCAATATTTTCGGTTGGATGTTTGCCTCTTCACTAGCTTTGGCTTTACCCGCTATTGTTTCCATGCTTCTAGCCAACATCAGTTTTGGTGTAATGAACCGAGCCGCACCATCACTTAATGTCTATGCGTTAGGTTTTCCTATGACGATGCTGCTGGGTCTATTCAGCGTATTAATCTCAGTTTCTGGTGTTCCTGGTCGCTACACGGCGCTCGTTCACGACACCATTAGACACTTGAGTAACTTTATGTTGGGGGGAGCATGAGCGATCAATCTTCTCAAGACAAAACTGAAAAAGCCTCACCGCAGAAGGTAAAGAAAGCCCGTCAGGAAGGACAAATTCCTCGCGCGAAAGAGTTTACTACTGCGGTTATATTTCTAGCGGTGGCGCTCTACTTTTACTCTCAGCTTAATAGTATTTGGGAAAGCATGTCGGGGATCTTTCGCTACAACATGATGCTGACGCGAGCCGACCTAGAAAATCCTAAACAACTTGTCGAGCAATTGGGACAAAGTTTAGCGGTCATCATCGACATGCTATTACCATTGTTTACCGTCATTATTATCGTGACCTGTGGTAGTAGCCTTGTGCTAGGCGGCTGGATGTTCCGTCCAGCGAACGTGATGCCAAAGCTGAGCAAAATTAATCCTTTGAGCGGGATAAAGCGCATTTTTTCGACACGTTCGGTGGTTGAGCTCTTAAAGTCGACGTTCAAAGTAGCCGTCATCTTCGGCATCTTATATGGCTACTTAGACAACCACTTACAGCCATTACTTGGCATGCAAAATCTCCCGCTCAGCCAAGGTTTTTCTCTAGTAATGTCAATTCTGTTTGAAGGCTTACTCTTAATGGGCTTTGCATTGTTGTTATTTGGGGTTATCGACATTCCTTATCAGCGTTGGGAACACCTAAAAGAACTCCGCATGACGAAACAAGAGTTGAAAGAGGAATTTAAAAATAATGAAGGTCGTCCGGAAGTAAAGCAACGTATTCGTCAAATACAGCAACAGTTTGCGCGCCGTAAGATCGATAAAATGGTGCCGACGGCTGACGTGATCATCACAAACCCAACGCACTACGCAGTCGCACTGAAATACGAGCCTTCGCTTTCTGACGCGCCCTTTGTCGTCGCAAAAGGCGTAGACGAAACTGCTATGCACATTCAACGTATCGCCCGAGAAAACAAAGTGGAAATCATTAACTCCCCGCCACTTACCCGTTCGATTTATCACACGACGGCGATTGAACAAGCAATCCCAAGCCAACTGTACATCGCAGTGGCACATATTCTTACTTACGTTTTGCAATTGAAAGCCTTTCGTAAAGGTGAGGGAAAAGAGCCAATTCCTTTACCTCATTTTTCGATTCCAAAACATTTGCAGCACTGATTAACCCGCGTTTATCCAAGGACACGAAAGTATGCTTAACCGGTTAAAACAACTTCAAACATCAACCAAAGGCTACGTTGGCATTCCAATCGTCTTGCTAATGATATTAGCAATGGTGATTCTTCCTTTGCCTCCTCTGCTACTGGATGCGCTGTTTACCTTTAATATCGTCTTAGCAATCCTAGTATTGCTGGTCAGCACAACCGCAAAGCGACCATTAGATTTCTCTGTTTTTCCAACTATTTTGCTGGTCGCAACATTATTACGTCTCACATTGAACGTGGCTTCTACGCGAATTGTACTCCTAGAAGGACATAATGGTGGTGACGCAGCGGGTAAGGTCATTCAAGCATTCGGTGAAGTCGTCATTGGCGGTAACTACGTCGTTGGTATGGTGGTGTTTGTCATCTTGATGATCATCAACTTCGTCGTAATCACCAAAGGTGGTGAACGTATTTCTGAGGTTTCAGCCCGCTTTACGTTGGATGCTTTACCAGGCAAACAAATGGCAATTGATGCCGACTTAAACGCTGGCCTTATCGATCAGGAAACGGCTCGCTTACGCCGTAAAGAAGTCGCCAACGAAGCCGATTTTCATGGTTCGATGGATGGTGCATCAAAGTTTGTGCGTGGCGATGCCATCGCAGGTTTGTTGATTCTGTTTATCAATATCATTGGTGGTATTAGTATTGGTGTCTTCGAGCATGGACTCGCTGCGTCTGACGCCTTTAAAACTTATGCCCTACTCACAATCGGTGATGGTCTAGTTGCTCAAATTCCTTCACTACTATTGGCAACGGCTGCCGCGATTATCGTTACGCGAATTAATGATAGCGATAATGGCATGTCGGAAACCATGCAAAAGCAATTACTGGCAACTCCTGCAACGCTATTTACTGTCGCAGGTATTATGGCGGTAATCGGTATGGTACCGGGTATGCCACACCTAGCCTTTTTTGCGTTTGCTGGCGCATTAGCGTTCGCAGGGTGGCGTCAAACCAAGAAGCCAGTGCAAGACTCCCAGATTGAAGAGGTCGAAGCACTTTCACAAGCAATGCAAGACGATGATACACCGCTGACATGGGATGATATTCCTCACGTCCAAACATTATCACTTGCGCTTGGTTACCGACTCGTCCATCTAGTCAACAAAGAACAAGGGGCTCCTTTATCACAACGTATCCGCGGTGTGCGTCGAAACCTTTCTGAACAAGTTGGCTTTTTATTACCTGAAGTTCGTATTCGTGACAACCTGAGCCTCAAGCCAAACCAATACACAATTTCTCTAAATGGCGAAGTCATTGAGCAAGGCTTTATTGAACCAGAGCGTTTAATGGCGATAGCGGTTGGCGAAACTTACGGTGAGGTAGATGGCATTTTGGGTAGCGATCCTGCTTATCAGTTGCCAGCTGTATGGATTGAGCATCAAGATAAAGCAAAAGCACTTAATATGGGTTACCAAGTTGTCGATGATGGCACTGTTATTGCCACTCATATTAGTAAAATCATGAAGACAAACCTTGCAGAATTGTTTACGCACGACGATGTGGAAGCAATAACCCAGCGTTTGACACAACAAGCCCCGAAACTAGCAGAAGCATTAGCAGCAGCACTTAATCCAGCGCAGCAGCTGAAAGTATATCGTCAGCTTTTATTGGACCAAGTGCCACTAAAAGATATTCGCACGATTGCCAACACAATGTTGGAATCCGCGGAAAATACAAAGGACCCGATCCTACTTGCATCTGATGTGCGCTGTGCACTAAAGCGTACGCTTGTTAACTTAATTGCAGGACAAAAGAACGAGTTAAATGTCTACGCACTGTCTGATGAGCTAGAACAAATGCTACTAACTTCACTGCAACAAGCACAATCTTCTGGTACGGTAACACTAGATAGCTTCCCAATTGAGCCAAACATTCTTGGTCAGTTCCAACAAAACTTGCCATTGATTAGACAACAGCTTAAACAACAGGGGCTACCTCCGATCCTTCTCGTTATGCCACAGCTGCGCCCTCTTCTAGCGCGTTACGCTCGCACATTTACACAAGGGCTGGCAGTATTGTCTTACAACGAAATCCCAGAAAACAAACAAATCAATGTGGTAGGAAACCTTGGTTAATCTTATTTCAACACATGCGATGTACGAACATTTGGTTGGTCTCGCAGTACAACACATCGTCACGGATGACGATCAATTAGTCTTTGATGCTTTAAAACACAATGATGTCCAACACGCATGCCAAGCAATTAGGGAAGCTCAATCAGGGGAAGTAGAATTCCAACACCTGACGTTGAGATTTGGTATGCGTGGAGAACAAAGTGTCTATCAATTCAAACTCTCTGAACAAATGCAGTACTGCCTGGATTTGTTCAGTCTTTACCTTGCACTAAGACAAACACAATTTCAGTTAGAAGCCTTTCATCACGACTTGATTAGTAATGTTGTCGTGCCGATTCGCGTGGATGCATTACTTTGGGAGCCTGGGGTTTATTTTCTCGAACAGACGATTCAATTCCACTCTTCTGCTTTTCAACATGTGATTCCTTCTCTTCAAGCTGATGAAACGTTATGTGATAGTGATAAAGTCGCCACACTCACCAAAAAGTTAAAAGAGAATGCATATTCACTTTGGTTTGAAGTCGCGACATCGCAAGTGAACTTCGAGCGCGTCGCAGACTTTAGTCCCGATATGATCAAATTGTCAGTCACACTAGAGGATAAAGAAGAAAGACACGCTTTCCTACCTATTGCTAAGTTCTTAAGAAAGCATAAATATACTTGGGTTGCCGGACGTGTAGCGAGTCAAACGGAACTTAACCGCTATCGTTTATTGGGTGCCAGTTATTATTTTGGTTATTTCAGCGATATCCCAACCTCTCTCTCCTTTCAGTCTTTTGATGAGGAATAGTTGAAACTCAACCATTTATATTTAAAACAGCACGATTTATTCGTGCTGTTTTTTTATTTATAACGGATAACCACAAGATCATTGGGCAATAGTTTCTTTAACTTAACTAAAAAATTTAGGCTTATATGATGATTTTCCCGGTTTTCATGGAATACAAATCACTAAAAATCATCAATTTTTATCTTTTTTAGAAATTTTTTAATTTTCAAATTAATCATTAAAGCCGACCGACCGCCTCTAGTTAGTGACAAGGGAATATCCCGAGGCCTGAAAGATATAGTGACTAACTAAGGAGACTAAGATGGCTTTATCAATGCACACTAACTACGCTTCGCTTGTAACTCAAAACACAATGAACACAACAAGCGGACTTCTAAACACAGCAATGGAACGTCTAAGCACAGGCTACCGTGTGAACTCAGCTGCTGATGACGCTGCTGGTCTTCAAATTGCTAACCGTCTAGAAGCGCAAACACGCGGCATGTCAGTAGCAATGCGTAACGCACAAGACGGCATCTCTATGATGCAAACTGCTGAAGGTGCGATGGATGAAATGACAAACATCGTTTACCGTATGAACGACCTTGCTACACAATCGTTGAACGGTTCAAACAGTGCAACAGACCGTGCGTCTCTTAACAAAGAGTTCACACAGCTTACTGCAGAACTAAACAACATCGTAGACAACACTAAGTTCGGTGGTCAAAACCTTCTTAAAGGCGGCGGCTTCGGTGCAGGTGACGTAACATTCCAAATCGGTGCATCTTCTGCTGAAACATTGACTGTAAGTGCAAGCGCAGGTATCGGTGAAATCACTACTATTCTTGCTGATGCAGCAATTACAGATGGTATCGATGACGCGACTAAAGCAAAAGCAGCACTAGACAAAATCAGCGGCGCTGACGGTCTAGTAGAAAAAATTGGTAGCTCTCGTGCAGACTTCGGTGCGAACATCAACCGTCTTGAGCACACTATGGCTAACCTTGGTAACATGGTAGAAAACGTTACAGCATCTAAAGGTCGTATCATGGATACAGACTTTGCAGTAGAGTCTTCAAACATGACTAAGAACCAAATGTTGATGCAAGCAGGTACAACTGTTCTGTCTCAAACTAACCAGCTTCCAAGCATGGCAATGTCACTACTACGCTAATTACTTAGTTAATAGTGCGCTTAATTTAAATCGTCTTAATTATAAAGCCTTCCTATGGAAGGCTTTATTTTTATCTACGAATATAAATAGAGCTCGTATTATCTTTGTGAGATTCAGGTACTCTGAATCCGAATTTCAACATAATATTAAATAAAACCTTATTAAACAGTTCTAATTCTATCGTCTCTAATTTGCTTCCTATTTTACTATCTCTAAGTTCAGGAAAATTGAACTTAGCTTCCTTTAAGATACTAGCTATCTCATCAGAATTGATGCTCTGTTTACTTAATAGTTTTTTGTTAATGAACTCTTCATATGCACGAGCACATTTCATCAATCGTAACGCAAATTCATTCATAACTGACATTCTTTGAAACGTAAAAATTTAATTTTTAGTGAGAACACTTGCACGTCACACTATCAAAAATAATATCAGAACGTAATTAATGTACTCTGTAAGAATTATCTGAATCAAGCTGAAGTAAAGGCTGAATATAACGTCTAATTAAAACATCTCTCCTAATTAGAACCGTCAATACAATTAAATATTTTCTTTGTTTAGGTCGCCTTTTCTTATAAGGAAATTACTTTTTCCATGGAGGAAGGCGGAACAAACAAGGTGGAAACACCACTTCCTCCCAAGAAAACAAAATAGCTTTAAACCTTTGTTTTAGTTGAATTTAATATACGGCACGTATCTTGCCACTGATAATTAAACTAAGGCGTAGCATTCAAAGTATTCAAGCCAATAAGAGATGAGAGGAGCACACCTCATGAGTTCTTTAGACCCAGTAAAAATGGCAACCCAATTCGCACAATTGGACACAAACCCATTCAAAAACCGTTACCAAGCGCAAGCTAATGTGTACCAGTCACAACTGTCAGCTTTTAATAAAGTTGAAAGCGCACTACGTGATTTTCGTACTGCAATGAAAGAGATGAATAACAGCACAAACAGCATCATCAAAAACAGTGCGACACTCTCTCAAGAAGGTAACTTTACTGCAAACGCGGATGCTAAAGCGCTAACGGGTAACTATCAGATTTTTGTAGAAAAAGTGGCAACGGCGCATCAAGTATCTACAGGAATGCCGGCAGACCTTGAGGCAACGACAGAAGTACCAACAACTGGATCTTTAGAATTCACCATCAACGGTGAAACAATGACTCTAGACTTGTCCTCCGTTGATGTTAATGGTGACGGCACTGCAACGATCAGTGATTTAGCAAGCGCGATTAACAATCACACGGATAACCCTGGCGTTAACGCCACTCTAGTTCGCTCGAATGGTCAAACACACTTTATGCTATCGAGCACTGAGACTGGTGTCGAGAATAAGATCAACGTATCTGCAACGGGTACTGGCCAAACGTGGTTTGAAGACGCCTTCACCAACCTCAAGCAAATTAACGCTCCACAAGATGCGGTTATGTGGCTAGGTGCAAAAGACTCAGGCCTGAAACTAACCAACGCAAGTAATACTTTTGAAGGTGTCATCGACGGTGTTGACATTACCGTATCTAAACCGCAAGCCGCGGGAGATTCGCCAATCGGTTTAAAAATTGGAGCTGATAGCGAAGGCACTAAAGAACAACTAGATAAGTTTGTGGAAACCTACAATGCCCTTGTTTCGACTATCGATCAGTACACCCAAATTGGCGGTGAAGATCAGAAACGCGGCGTGCTCGCTAGCGACTCGACATTGCGTTCTATTGAGAGTCAGTTAACGGGGTTAATCCGAGGTGAACACAATGGTATGCGCCTAAGCGAAATCGGCGTGAGCCTAGACCGCAACGGTAAAATGAAAGTTGATCAAGAAAAGTTCAAAGAAGCTCAACAAACAAACAGCGCAGGCTTAGAGGCGTTGTTTAATGGGGATGACGCTTTGCTAGATTCTCTTGACGCAATGGTAGAGCCTTTCTTGAAGTTCTCATCAGGTACCTTCAGCACGCGTAAAGACGCAATACAGTCAAGCTTAGACCGAATCAAAGATAAACAAACCAATTTAGAGCGTAAGTACGAAATGTCGTACAACCGCTACCTCAAACAATTCACTCAAATGAATTCAATTATGACCCAAATGAACCAAACCATGTCCATGTTTAAAGCTCAAAAATAAGACATTTGGTTCCAAATTTAGGAGAAATATTCATGCTTATGGATTCTGGTTACGATTCGTACCAACAAGTCGATCTCGACGCTCAAGCGGCAGCAGCAAATCCACACCAATTGGTCATCATGTTAATCGATGGCCTACTCGATGAAGTTGAACGTATTCGCGGCCACCTAGCCGCAAATCGTTTGGCCGAGAAAGGGAATGGAATCAACAAATGCATGAACATCTTGATTGGACTAACAAGTGCTTTAGATGATGAAAACGGCGGTGAAATTGCGGAAAACCTACGCCAGCTATATGACTTCTGCCAAGTCGAACTTTATTACGCTAGCGTGCAAAACGATGCAAATCGCTTGGTTAACGTTGAGCGTGTAATGGGTAACATTCGTGAAGGTTGGATGAATTTTGGACAACAAGCATAAAGTATCGCCAGAGCGATTCCGTCATTTATCTCAGCTCATCCAGTTCGCCGCAAAAACGGCCGATTGGCATGCGCTCAAGCGGTACGACTTGCAGTTGCGAGAGCTTTTGATCAGTCACAAGCCTTTTTTGAAAGATCCTAAGCTTGCACCTGAAATCCAGCGAGCGAAAACAGTGCACGCTAATGCCTTCGCAGTATTAGAGAAGTCGACCAACGAGTTGAAAAAAGAGATGAACATGGTCAATGACCATCAAGAACGCGCTATGGCCTATCAATTAGCAATGACCATGGAGCTAACTCAATGATCATACCTTCTTCAACTCAGCACTCAGTTAATTCGCCAGCTAACAATGAGGGTCACATCAAGCAAGCGAGCTCGGTACACGGCTTTTCTCATGGTTTTAAATCAGGGAACAAGCAGAATGGTGAGCAAGACTTTAACTCTGCGTCAGAGGTACCGAGTTTTCACCTTACGGCCTCTACTTTGAACAGCGCAAACAAAGTACAAAGTCATGGTTTTGATACTGATGACCGCTCAGCTTCAGATCCGGATGCCAACTTGACCAGTACACCAGGGTTAACAGAATCGACTGATCTTGCAGCGCAAGCTCAAGCTTTAACCCAGGGTATGATTACCATGGCAGAGAAGCAGGCTGAGAAACTAGGAAAAGCGTCATCTTTAATGGCTGCGAGCGAAGTTAAGTCTGTTACTCAAGATTCGTCTAACGCCATGTTAAACACATCATCAAAACAAGATGTGAAGCAAAGTCTGCCGACTTCATCGAGTTCGCGTTTGCCTATCTCCGGTGCTGAGTTTCAAACTCTTTTGAATCAACCTGTTCAAGGGCAACCAACCGCCTCTCTACTTCAAGCACAAGCTCCTACAACACAACCTGCACATTCACCGGTTGCGACGAGTCATGTTCAAGCTCAAGGCTCTGAGTGGGCAGCGGTGCGTGTTGATACCACTGCCGGAAAGTGGGGGGAGCAAATGATGCAAGTATTACATGATCGCGTGACGCTCCAAGCTCAACAAAATGTACAAGAAGCAAAAATCCGCCTAGACCCACCAGACTTAGGGAAATTGGATTTACTTGTACGTGTTGAAGGTGACCGATTGAGTGTCCACATCAACGCCAATGCCGCAGCAACACGAGAAGCTTTAATGCAAGTTTCGGAACGATTGCGTACTGAGTTACAAGAGCAAAACTTCGTTCATGTCGATGTCAATGTTGGCTCTGATCAAAACCAAGGTCGAAATGACCCACATGCAAACGAAGAAGACGCCAATATTTTCGCCGCACGAGAATCTGGTGCATTCCAAACCACGACAACAACTAACTATTCAGAACACTGGCTAAGCACTCAAGCTTAGTGAATCTTCGAGGAAAAAGGTTATGACCAAACAACAAATGATCGCCCTGTTTATCGCCATGATCATCACCAGTGCCCTCGTTTCGGCCGTCACAATTATGGGCGGAATCTGGTACTTAAACAAACACGCTCAAGAGTCACCTGACTCTGGTTCACTGATCGAAGACTCTCCACTGTCTTTTTTGGTCACAGAACAACCGACAAGTAAAGGTCCTAGCTTCCATCCTTTGGACAAAGTCGTTTTGACCGTTAAAGGCAAGAAACAGACTCACTTTGTGATGCTAGAACTGGCAATTGAGACACGCCGTCCAGAGCGTATCAAAGAGATCGATGAATACATGCCTATGGTACAAAACTCTCTATTAAAACTGTTTAGCGACAAAACGTTTGATCAGTTACAGCAAGCGGGTGCCATCGATATTCTGCAAGACGAAGTGAAGCAAACGCTTCTACTCGCTTTTGCTAAAACAGACATCGTCCGAGAAATCGACGATGTTTTGTTGACTAAATATGTTGTGCAATAACGGAGCACAACCATGTTAGACATGAATGTACAAGACACTTACACCACAGAAGAGGAAGTGACAACACCGTCACGACCAATTGATGAAAACGCATTGCTACAACGTCATCAGGTCATGGTAAAACGCGTAGTTAACCAGCTGCGCGTTCATGCCACTTCTCACTGTAGTATTGAAGATATGCAGCAGATAGGCCTTATCGCTCTAGTCGAGGCTGGACGCCGATATGGCGATGTTGACGATCCTCACTTTCCTGCTTTCGCCGTTTGTCGAGTTCGGGGAGCTATTTTAGACGAATTACGCCGACTAGATTGGCGTTCACGTAAGACTCGTCAACAAGCCCACGAGCTCAACGACGTGACTCGAGATCTCACTCGAACGTTAGGTCGAATGCCAACGGATGCCGAAATCATCCAGGCTTTAGGGACGAATGAGCAAGATTATTACAACCGCCAAAATGCCGCTCTCGCAGGCGAGATGCAAAGCCTTGACCAACTGATGGAGAGCAGCGGTGATAGCTACATTGGCGGGCAATACGATGGCATGGAACATGAACATATTCGTCGTAGTTTAGACAGTGCTTTGGGTAAGTTACCTAAGCGCGATCAACTGCTCCTGACTCTGTTCTATCAACATGAACTCAACTTACACGAAATAGCTCTGGTATTGGATCTGACACCACCTCGTATATGTCAGCTTCACAAACAAGCGCTGAAACAACTCAACCAATTAATGTCCTCTTAGGAGTCACAAGATGCAAAAGTTTTTTGGAGTGCTCACTATCCTGGTGTGCGTCTTCGGTGGATATATGTGGGCCGGTGGTAGCTTAGGTGCTATCTGGCAGCCAGCCGAATTCCTTATCATTATTGGCGCCGCTGCTGGTTCTCTGATCATCGGTAATCCGCCTCATGTACTGAAAGAAATGCGTCGCCAAGTGCCAGCGACCATTAAAGGTCCAACAGAAGAGCATGAGTACTACATGGAATTAATGGCACTACTCAACAACTTGCTAGAGACAGCGAGAAACCGCGGATACAAGTTTCTGGATTCTCATATTGAGGCTCCGGAGCAAAGCTCTATGTTCCTCGCTTACCCGACGATCGCAGAAGATCATCGCCTAATTTCTTTCATTACTGACAATTTACGTTTAATGGCAATGGGACAGATGTCGCCTCATGAATTAGAGGGACTGCTAGAGCAAGAAATCGAAGCAATACAGAACGAAATGCTTTTACCTTCACGCTCACTACAGCGTACAGCAGAAGCACTACCTGGCTTCGGTATTCTTGCAGCAGTTGGTGGCATCATTATCACCATGCAAGCTATTGATGGCTCAATCGCTATGATTGGGTATCACGTTGCGGCAGCTCTCGTTGGTACATTCATTGGTATTTTCGGTTGTTACTGTGGCTTAGATCCACTAAGTAACGCCATGGCTCAGCGAGTAAAACGTAATATGACTGCTTTTGAATGCGTTCGTGCAACCTTGGTTGCCTACGTAGCGAAAAAGCCGACATTGCTCGCCATTGACGCTGGTCGTAAACATATTCAGCTAGACATCAAACCAACATTCAACCAAATGGAGAAGTGGTTAGCTGAACAGGAGGGATAATGCAAAAACAAGAGCATGTAGTGTTCAAACGTGCCAAAGTATACAGCCATGATGAGTCGTCTCATGGCGGCGCGTGGAAAGTCGCGTTTGCTGACTTCATGATCGCCCTAATGGCGCTGTTTCTTGTACTTTGGGTTATGCAGGTGGTAGACAAAGAAGAGCGTAAAGCGATTGTTGCCCACTTGCATAGTTCAAGCGTATTCGACAAGAGTTACGGCAACCCATTTGATACGTCACAAAGTATTTCTCCTATCGACTTGGCACAGGACTCTTCTGTGCCAAGTAAACACAACTCCAACCATGTGGTAAGCTCTTACTTCAAAGGTGATGGGGATGGACCAGAAATTGATTCTTTGATTCCTGGTAACTTCGATACTCAAGAGCAACTTGCCGCACTAGCGAAAGTAATTGAGCAAATGACTGCCCAAATTAATGCGCAGGGAAATGTAAACGTCACGGTGACACCACAAGGTTTGCGTATCGTCCTTCAAGATGATTACAAACAGCATATGTTCAGCCGTGGTGGTGCAGAACTTACTCCTTTTTTTGAAGATTTACTGCTCGCACTAGCACCTGTATTTCATCGTGTTAACAACCCTCTGATCATCAGCGGACACACAGATGCAATTCCATTTAAAAAGCGTTTTGGTCGTCAATCTAACTGGGCGTTATCAGCCTCTCGAGCAGACGTTGCAAGAAATACGTTAGTAGAAGGCGGTATGCCGGATGATAGAGTAATGCAGGTAACGGGTATGTCAGATAGAGCGCTGCTTAATCCTGATGAGCCAGATTCTAGCGAAAACCGTCGTATTGAGCTGTTTGTTTTAACGACTCCTGCCGCTAAAGTGCTTGAGACCCTTTTTGGCAACCACCAAGAAAGCGAACTGCAAAAAGCGAAAGAGAAGGCTGAATTCAACCAACCAGTCATTCGTCAAGAAGTCATCAATTACTCCGGCGATACCGCCACCAGCGAAGTAAAAATTCAAGAATTATAATCTTAAAAGGTCACCACTCTGATGGTGACCTCTCTAACCAAAGCCTCTGTTACTGTGACTTTTTAGTTGAGTTCTATATGCACATAACATCATCCGAAAAAAGAAAAAGCGACTTACTAAAGAAAGCCTTTTTATGGCTCATTGTCTTCGATTACCTTTTATTGGCGTTTTTCTTAACTCAGCTATCAAGTATGACACTAAACAGCGGAACCATGATCAGCTTGTTACTTGTTGTTTATAACGTCTTACTTGTTTCGCTATGTTTTCAACGAACCAACAAGCAGGACTCTTACATTATCTACCCTGTTTTGTCCGCAACGTTATTAGCATTTGTCTGCTTTCTTTACTTCTTTTTTTTAATTTAGCTACCCGACTCGACCATTGATTTTATTTTTACTGCTTTTTCGAAGTGGTCGAGCTGATGAGTCTGAATCCACCACGTAGCCGCTTCCATCAACAGCTCTGGGTCATCATTTTTATTAGCGAAAAACGCATAAAAAGAGAGACCAACCAATTCACCTTTACTCGCGATCTTTTTGTCACAGATCTCTATAATTTTGTCTCTCAGCGAAGCTCTCATTTCTAATCCCTTAACTTAGTACATACTCACTAACCATACGGTTGAAAGAAATCAAATCAAACGAGCCTTTAATTTCAAAACGCACTCTTCCCACCTCACTCATGAAGAACTCGATTTCACAATCCAAATCAAAAGTACCAGAGGTCTCGATAGAAAATGCATTGATCTTACTGTAAGGCAAAGAAGTGTAATCCACTTTTGAGCCGGTAATCCCTTGCACATTTGCCGCTATCACTCGCTTGTTCGTAAACACCACTTGGTCACGAACTGTTTTAAAAACAGCGAAAATAGTCTCACCATCAATCAAGAACTTAAGGAAGTCTTCTCTGGCATTAGAAACGTCAATCGGCTTAAGCTTAAATACAGAGGAATTGTCGAAATCAATCATAATTAATCCTTTGAGTGGGCGTTAGAACGAATTATCAACGTATCAGATAGCACCACTTTTGCCTACTCGCAACGCACGTTTCTGCTTGATTCGCCCAACAACGAAGCGTCACTCACTTCCACCCTTGCATCCATTGCTCAGAGTCTTTTAGGTCTTGCCAGTTCATCTCTCGGTCGCGTTTACTCATGACTGCCTCGATGACACATCTCACAACGTTACCATCTTCATCTAGTTCCATTTCCGTCACGACAAAATGCTTCTCTTTGTTTTTAGGTGAAATTGCCGTCCATTTACTGTGCAATAGTTTCTTAGGATGGATTCTGTTCATCGCATTGTACCAATTTAACTACCATGTTGATGTATACGACTGAATACCAAGAGAGAATCAGATTTTGTTTTTGCAAACCGACAAAAGATAAAACCGCAAAAGAGATCACTCCCTTTCGCGGCCCTAACTACAACCCGACTAGGTCTTCTGACCATTCAATCGAGGGTTTAAGTACTGACTTTGGAGCAACTGTAGCCCTTTACCGACCAGAACAATCACTACCGCGCCAATCAGGACAGGCGTGAAGAGAAAACTCCATCCCTGCCCAGACGCCATGATCAAAATTGGATTTGCCCCCGCAGGTGGATGAGTGGTCTTCGTAATCAGCATCGCAGACACACCTAGCCCCGTCGCAATCGCGAGCGTGACCGGCGTGACGTCAACATACTGGCTAAACGCAATACCGATAGATGCCGTGATGAAGTGACCAATGATCACGTTTTTTGGTTGAGCGAGAGGGCTGCTAGGCACCCCAAACACCAACACCGCCGTAGCACCAAATGGCGCCATGAGAAGTACTACCTCAGTAAGAGATACCTCGGCGTAAGACAACACACCAATAGCCAACGTAGCGCCAAGCCCGGCAACCAACGATAAAATTAAATTATTCATAAACACCTCAAAGTAGACCGAATTGTCTACAAATAAAATAGACAAATCTGTCTACCTTTGTCAATATGTGTTTATGGAACTTTTTGAGGACATAGTTATGAACAAAAAGAAACAGTTATTGATCGACACAGCTTTGTCACTGTTTTATAAACAAGGCATCAACTCTATTGGCATCAATGAAGTCCTCAATGTTTCCGGCGTGGCTAAACGCACGCTATATAACCATTTTGAGAGCAAAGAAGCACTTATCATCTCCGCATTAGAACAACGCCACGAAATATTTATGGAATGGTTGGAGGAAAAGCTTTCTTCAGCACAAACGTGCGCGGAGGTGATCGATCAGTTATTTACTGCACTCAACGGCTGGTTTCATGGCTCTGAAGAAAAATTGGGCGAGTTTCGCGGCTGCTTTTTCATCAATACGTCCGCGGAATTCAGTGACGACAGTGGCGAGATCGCAACGTATTGCCGCTACCATAAGCAGCAAGTCAGAGAGCTAATTCAACACTATCTCAAATCAGACAACGCTGCATTACTCGATGCCATTTGCATCATGAAAGAGGGCGCGATCACTACCGCTTACATGACGAAAGAGTACGACAACATCACGAAGAAATGCGTGACCATTTTGCACAAGCTTTAATGCGTTCAGGTATAGTCATTTGCGGATTAAGTATTCAAACGAAAGGCACCAATCGGTGCCTTTCGTTTTAGTTAGTGATTGTACTTACAGCTCGTGCTCGGTACGAGCAATGATATCGTCTTGAGCATCTGGTGATAGCGCGGTGAAGAAGGCTGAGTAGCCTGCAACTCGCACAACAAGATCACGATATTGTTCAGGGTTCTTCTTCGCAGCTAGCAAGGTCTCACGAGAGACGATGTTGTACTGCACGTGCCAACCTTTGTGGTGGTTGAAGAAGGTGCGAATCAACATAGAGAGCTTGAGCTTATCCCCTTCAGACTCAACCGCTGCTGGGCTTAACTTCTGGTTAAGCAGCACGCCACCAAGGATCTTATTCGCTTGGATCTTACCGACCGAGTTGTACACAGCTGTTGGACCTAAACGGTCAGAGCCAGAGGATGGGCTTGCACCTTCTGCCAGTGGTGTTTTCGCTTTACGACCGTCTGGCGTTGCCATAGTTGAAGCGCCAAATGGGACGTTTGCCGAGATACTTGATGTACCTGCGTAGTAACCTCCGCCAATTGGACCACGCCCATGACGCGTATTAACGAACTGCTCTAGCTCATCAATGTACACTTGGTACGCGTCTGCCAGTAGTTGATCTACCGCATCATCATCGTTACCGTATTTTGGTGCAAAGTTGATAAGACGTTGGCGAAGCTGTTCGTTCTCCATGCCGTCGAAATCTTCTGCCAATGCTTTTGCTAGCTGTTGTTGTGAGATAAGGGGCTGAGTGATTTGCGCATCATCGAAAACAAGGTGCTTGATAGCTGCTAGGCTATTACCTAAGTTTGCGATACCGACTTGTAAGCCAGATACCCAATCGTATTTCGCACCACCCTCTTTCACGGTTTTACCGCGAGCCAAACAGTCATCCACCAGCGTTGAACAGAAGATGTCTTGTGCCTGCTGTTCAAGCACGCTGTCCACTACCGTATCAATCTCAATCGATTTACGGGTGTAGTAGCGGATTTGCTCTGCCCAAGAAGCTGTCACTTGCTCAAAGTTCTCAAAGTTGCCTTTTGCTAATGACTTATCGTGCGGCAAGAAAGCTTTACCCGTTGTTGCATCCACACCTTCGTTCAATGAAGCAAGCAAGATACGAGCGAAGTTAATGAAGCTCATACCCGTACAACGGTAACCCCATTTGCCCGGAACCGCCGTCTCGATACAGCCGATAGATGCGTAGTTGTAAGCGTCTTCTTTCTCTACGCCAAGCTTGATGAATTCAGGAATAACAATCTCATCGTTGTTGAACGCTGGCATACCGAAGCCGCATTTAATCACTTCGATACAACCCATTAAGAACTCTTGGTTCAAACCTTCGTGGTAACGCACACTCAAGTTAGGTTGCGTCGAACGCAACTGACCACAAGATTCCAGAATCGCCCAAGAAAGAGGATTCACTGCGTCTTCAGGCTCACCCTTTTCATTCAACTTCTGACCGCCGATACACACGTTTTGATACAGCGGAGAACCTGCCGATGCTTTCGAGTGAGCACCAGAGCGAATCTTGTTTACTTCAAGCAGCTTCAACCAACAGCTTTGTAAAAGCTCTAATGCAAAGTCTTTCTCAATCGTGCCATTTTCGATATCACGAACATAAAATTCGTTGAGGAATTGGTCCATACGACCGAAAGAAACCGAGTGACCATTCGATTCGATTTGTAGCATCAACTGAACGAAATAGCTCAACTGCAGTGCTTGCCAGAAGTTTTCTGGTGCGTGGCTCGCGACATGACGACAGTTTGCCGCAATGCTTTCTAATTCAGCTTTGCGCAGCGGGCGCGTCTCTTCTAGCGCCATTTTTGCTGCTAATTCAGCGTAGCTCACCATGTGGTCTTGAATGGCAAGCAGTACAATTTCGACCGATTTGTAGAACTGCTCTTTCTTCAAGCCTTCAAAGGTCGAAACATCATTGTTAGCACGGTGCTGACGAACATCCTCTAACAAGCCGTTCATGCCTAGCTTCAATATTTTCTCGTTATCCACCGCAAGGTGCGCGTCACCCGAAGTCATGTTGCCTTCAGCTTTAATAATGGTGCTGGCTAAGATTTCTTGCTGCTCATCAGTGAACAAGCCATAACAACGGTCTTGAACGGTTTTACCGCGCCAGTACGGTGTGATGCTGTGAATGCTTTGCTTATCTTCTTCAGTGACCGCAAAGCCTGCACCAGGGCGGTCGGCTAGCTCATCAATTTCCGCTTCAATCCAACGCACTGTGTATTCTGGGAAAATAGGCGCAGCGCGCACTTTGCTCGCTTGGTTACCGACGATTAACTCATCGTGTTTAATCCAAATCGTACGAGTGCTTAAGTGTTCTTGCAGTGCTAGCGCACGTTGGACAATCACAGGTTTGTCTTCGTTTGCTTGATAAGCACGAGTGTATGCCTCTGCACGCTCGGTACAGACAGGTGGCGTTACGATGTTTACCAGTGCCGATTTGTGCGCTTTGATACGCTCAGGAAGGTAATTCAGGTCCATAGTTAACCTCTTACAATCACGTTAAGTTGGGTGTTTTCGCTTGCGTATTGCATGGCGCTTTCTAGCAGTTCTGGTTTGTTTAATGGCTTGTCAGAACACTCGTAAGGCATATCGAGCAAACGGTATTTATTGATGCCGAGCGTGTGGTACGGCAGCAAGTGAAGTTCTTGGCAGCTTTCTAGTGAAGCCGCAAAATCGATGATGTCTTTCAACTCTTCGATGGTGTCATTGAACCCCGGCACAACGGGAACGCGAATCACAATGCGTTTCGCGATAGGTGCCAGTTTTCGGAAATTGTCTTTGATGCGTTTTAGTGAACCTTTCGCCCAGCTAAGAAACTTTTCTTCATCGGTGTGTTTTAAATCCGCCAACCAACAATCAATATGCGGCGCGGCTTTTTCGACGTTCTTCCACGGCACATGCATACACGATTCAATGGCGGTAGAGACTTGGTTGTCATGCAGACGCTGCGCGAGTTCTGCCACTAAATCCGCTTGCATGAGTGGCTCACCACCGGAGAAGGTCACGCCACCTTGGCTTTGGTCATAGAAAGGTTTGTCTTTCATTAAGGTGTCGAACAGCATGTCTGATTTCGCCTCTTCACCGCAGACGGTCAGTGCTTGCGTAGGACAGACGTTTCGCAGCGCGATCAGTTGGTCTTCTTTGATGGTTTTGCGATTGATGATGATCTGGTTGTCGATGCGTTGAATACCATCACCCATCGTTTCACTACCCGCAGTGTTTAGAGTTGTGGCTTGATAAGCAGAAACGCACAGCTGGCAATCTTCCATGCAGCTTCGCTGATCAAACAACAGTGAATACTTTTCGCTGCGGCTTTCTGGGTTTTGACACCAAGGACAAGACAAGCTGCATCCTTTAAGAAAAAGAATGGAACGAATGCCATCACCATCATGGGTAGAGAATCGTTGAATATTGAAATACATCTCTGCTTGCCTCTTGGTCTGTGCTACCGCTATTTACTTAATTCGTTTCTTTTGCTCGTTGAGTCTTATGAACAGCTTTTCTGTTTTCTAACTGAAAGCTTCATTTGAGCGTTTACAAGTTTCACTTAACTTTCATTTAATGAAATTATTATAGCTTCAAATGAAATTTCAATTGATCAAAATCAAGATCTCGTTCGATTGTCAGATCTATAGTGATCCCATCATCAAAACGAAGATTTTGTTTAAGGTAGAAACCATGATCGAACTTTATTTAGATACTGCTGATGTGGCAGAAGTAAAACGCTTTAACCAATGCCTACCGCTAAAAGGCGTGACGACAAACCCAAGCATTTTGGCGAAGTCAAAACAGGGACTGAATGAAACCCTAGCAGGCATGCAAGAAGCACTTGGCGGGACACCTCGCTTTCACGCTCAAGTAGTGAGTTCAACCGTCGAAGGCATGGTGGCAGAAGCACGCCAATTGAATGAATTGCCTTACGACATGGTGGTAAAAGTGCCAGCAACAGAAACAGGCTTAGCTGCAATTAAGCTAATGAAAAAAGAGGGAATTCAGGTTCTTGCTACCGCTATCTATTCAGCTCAACAAGGTTTCCTTGCAGCACTGTGCGGTGCAGACTACCTAGCACCTTACGTAAACCGCATTGATACGATGAACGGCAACGGTGTTGAAGTGGTCGCGGATCTTCAATTGTTGCTCGATCAAAACCAACGACCAGCGAAGATTTTGGCAGCCAGTTTCAAGAATACTCAACAAGCGATGGAGGTGATGAAACTGGGCATCGAAGCCATTACATTGCCAACTGATGTGGCGGCACAAATGTTCGCACATCCAGCAGTAAAACCGGCGGTTGAACAGTTCGATAAAGACTGGAAAGAGACGTTCGGCGAGAAACTTTCATTTGAAAGCTAATTAAAAGTAGCAGCTAGACCTTTCAATGAATAATAAAGGGAATCTTAACTCACCCTGTGCGCCGGTGAGTTTAAGGTTCCCTTTTGTATTTCATATAAAGAGGTGAGGTTTACAGCAGTTCTCTATTGGTCAGTGACCAAAGGTACAGGCGCTTGAGTAAACTAATTTTGAACCTCTTACGAATACCTCGTTTGGAATAGCGGAGTCGGTCTGGTAGCGCAATAGCTTTCATCTCGGTTTTCATTTCTTTTCTATCCACCAACACAGTAGACCTCCGATGCAGTAAGCCAGCAGATCTTTCCAATCAAATGTAGCGCCCAAAATCACTGCCAGAGGCGATGAAGATTCGATACCAAGCCAAGCTGCGACCTGTAACAATTGCCCTAACTCAACAGCAAACGCAATCAACACCACCAATGAAACCAGCCAGTTAACAGGCATAGAGAACATACTTGCAAGAAAGTAGTAGAGCCAAACCACAACGAGAACATCACCAAATGTCGGGCGAATAAAGTTGTCTCGAACATAGAGTGCAATAACGACCAATGCGATAAAACACACCAAGCTTTTCAGTCCATTTTTTGCAGAAAATCGCAGGTAGATAGCGGACGTCTCTTCCACCATATCGCTTGGCTGACCAGCAAGAGTGACTCGTTTAAACATCTTCACGATTCGCCTTTGCACTTTCTTCTGCTTTCTTATTTCGTGCGTACCAGTCGATGTTGCGTGTAATGACCATAGTGAAGCTCAAAATCGCAAAACACAGTAATGTCCCCATGACCAATGCGTAACTCTCTGCTTGTAGCAAGCCAAACAGTAATCCGTAGAGAGTGAGCAAACACGCTCCAAATATCGCGCCGTGTTTGGTGTTGCTCAACATACCGCTCACGTACACACTTAAAAGCCAGGTCGATGCAACTGCCGACACCACATATGCCCAGTTAAAGCCGAGGTGTTCACTCATCGAAATCAGCAACAGATAGAAAAGTGCTAAAGCCAGACCAATAAAGCCGTATTGCACTGGGTGAACCGGACGCGCTTGGAACAGCTCCAGTAAGAAAAAACTCGCAAACACTAATGTGATAACCAACAGTGAATAGTTCACAGCTCGGTGAGACTTCAAATAGTGATCAACAGGGTCAATCAAATCTACGCCCATTTGTCGCTGTTCAAGCTCGTGACAAGCGTGATTCGATGACAAACAGCTTTGGAACAGCTGCGCGATATTGGTTGAGAAGTTGTTGCTCGCCCATTGCGCGTTAAATCCATCTTCAGATACCTCTGACGACACCGGTAAGTAATCACCAATAAAGCTTGGATGTGCCCAAGTTGAAGAGAGTTCAACCGTTGTTTGACTGCCGATTGGTGTGACTTGAAGCTGACCCATCCCTTGCAGCAAGAAGTTAAGATCGAATGCCAAAGGTTGTTCTGCGTTTACGTCTGCAAGTGTCAGATCGCTGTGGAAGCCTTGTGGCAACTGATTTAACCCCGTTCCCGGTGCGACTTCGATGTCAGCACTCGCCATGGTCATGTCATCCAAACGAATCAATCCACGGCTGTCTTCAATGCCAACCACTAGGCTCATGTTTTCAATATCAAGCCCCTGCAACGCCGCGAGATCGTCTGCATCAAAAGCGCCTTTCAGTGCCACTTGTGCTTTGTATAAACGCGCGCGGTAAATGCCTCGGTACTTTTCAAAACTGTCCAGATTCGCGCTCATATCAAAAGTGCTAGGTAAAAGAAATTTACGACGCTCTTTAATCTGTACTTTGTCATCTCGGTAACTGGTTTCGGTGTAGTTAACCATGATGAATGGACCAATGATGCGCTGTTCGCCGCTGCTGCTGCGTGCGATGTCGTTTCTGACTTCATCTTGGCGATATGAGCGTTCTGAGATCAGTCCTGTGACCATTGAAAGCGGGATTTGCAGTAAGACAAACAAAAACAGCACGAAGGCGAACTTCGTGCCGAGTTGGTTATTGAGGATCTTTTTCATGTTTCATTCTCCATTTGCTGATGGAAGTAATCTAAATCAGCAATTTGGAGAACGAATGGAGCTAATGTGGAGTTTCTATGGAGTTGGTAAAATCAGGGTCACTTTCACGCCAGCATCGACGTTTTCGACTTGCAACTGACCTTTGTGCAGCTTGATCACTTGCTCAACAAAATTCAGCCCGAGCCCAGTGCTCTTAACACCATTTTCCCGAGCGAGGGAGTAGAAGCGCTCGGTTAAACGAGGCAATGCATAGTCGGGAATGTGAGGACCTGAATTGAAAATCGACAGGCACACCTTTTCTTTCGTGACCTCAGTTTTCCATTCAATGCATCCCTCTGAATGAACAAAATCCAGCGCATTGTCCATCAGGTTAAAAACGGCTTGTTTCAGTAAGAAGGCATCACCAAGTACGGAGAGATGGTCATCAATTTGGATTTTGGCAGTGACCGACTTAGCACTCAAACGCGCATCCGCCGACTCAACCACTTCATTGACCATTTGTTCTAGCGAGATAGCTTCGACTTGTTCTAACTCGGGGCGCTTTTCAAGACGAGCCAGTTCGAGCAACTTATCAATCAATGACTGCATGCGGTCGCTTTCTCGCTCAATGTTGCCAGCAAAGCGCGTGACCTTTTCTTCAGGCAACGGCATTTGCAATATTTCACTCGCGCCTTTAATCGCTGATAACGGGCTTTTCAGCTCATGAGTCAGCGTCTGTACGTACTCTTCCACATACTGCTTACCATCGAGCTGATTGCGCATTTTCTCTAATGCATCACTTAGCGTGCCGTACTCATAAAAGATACGAAATGTCGGCTTAGAGACCTTTTTGCCCTCACCCATTTTGGTCGCGTAGTCTTCTAGCTTGTTCAATGCCGAGTGAATTCGCCAAGCAAACAATGCCCCTGCCAATAGCACTAAACCACTCATCCATACCATCCAAAACAGCACATTGCGTTTAGAAAGATCGATGAAGGGTTGTACTGAGCGATTGGATTTTGCCACCGTCACGCTGCCAATGATTTCGCCTTTGTGGTAGATGGGCGCAGCAACGTGCATGACGGTTGAGAGCGGATCTTTCGGGTCTTCGATGGTACTGCGCGCGCCGTATTGACCACGCAACGTGAGATACACATCGTTCCATTGCGAGTAGTCTTTGCCTACGTCTTGCTGCCAAGAATCCGCAATCACAATGCCTTGTTTATCGGTGATGTAAATTCGATGATTAATCGCTTTTTTGCCAATTTCCCAAATGCGCGCTTGAGGTTCTCGCTGCCCATAAGCCGCTAGCAGTTTGGAGAAGCGACTCTCAGACAACTTTCCGTTTGCAACGTCCTCTTCTGCCAATACCGCGAGCAAGTTCGCCATATCCACTAGCGTCTCTTCGGTGGTTTGGCGCACGGTTGGCTTAAGTTCTTGGACAACGGTTTTGCTCACCATGTAAGCCGTCATTCCGACTAAGATAAAGTAGAGAAAAAACAGTCTGAGTCCAAGAGGGATCTTCGGCCAGCGGTTCATCATTCACCTTTAATGCAGTAAAAGTAACCAAAGCCACGCTTGGTACAGATGCGTTCAGACATCTCAAACGGCTTCAACTTATGGCGAATGGCTTTGATATGGGTATCGATATTACGCTCATATGCAGCCTCTGGCGCCATGTCTGCCGCGATCATAAGTTGCTCTCGACTCAATACATTGGAAGAGACGGAAATCAGCTTATCGAGGATCTTAAATTCCACCGCAGTTAACCCAAGCATTTGCCCGCCAACACCGTAGTCAAAGTTCTGCGCAACCAAATCTTGACTAAATTGAGGTTGATCTGGAACAGCCACAGGCTCTGGTTTGTGCTCCATCATTGGCGCTTTAGCTTTGATTCGAAGTTTAATGCGAGCCAACATTTCGCGCGGGCTAAATGGCTTAGTCACGTAATCATCCGCGCCAATCTCCAAGCCCACGACGCGGTCAATTTCATCGCTTCTTGCGGTGAGAAAGATAATGGGGATATCAGAAAACTCACGGATGGTTTTGCACAATTCAAAACCATTGCCATCCGGTAAGCCTACGTCTAAGACAAGTAACGCTGCGGAGTTGTGCTGTAAAAAAGCTAAGCCCTCTCCTGCTGTTGCAAACCACTCTGCGTGGTAGCCATCCATCTCTAATACATGAATCAGGTTCTCTGCGATAGCAGATTCATCCTCGATAATAAGGACGGTGGGTTGTTCGCTCAATGTCTTAGCCTCATTGGCGGTGTTTATCTTTATATTGGTATTATCACTTAATTTGGGGCCAAGGCTAGTGGATTGATGCAGCAAAGGCGCAGTTCGTGGATAATACTAATCAAACACACTTCTATTCAGCATAATAAATTTATCACTTAGATTAATGAGTCACCACAATTGTGAATACAATGATTTCAACCATTGATATGAACAGTGTTCATTTTAAACTCAAGTTATCAATTCGATTTTATTTAAAGGACAGTCACTGATGAAAAGAGCGCTAATCCCCCTGGCTTTACTGACTTTGCTCTCAGGTTGCGCCAGCATGTCTCCGGATGAGTGCAAAACGGCAAACTGGTACAACGTAGGTTATCAAGATGGCCGAGATGGCAACGATCCAAACATTATCAATAGCTATACCGAAGACTGTGGTGAAGCGGGTGTGACACCCGACCGAGCGAAATGGAAAGAAGGCTTTGATAAAGGCACTATCCAATATTGCTCACCAGACAATGGGTACACTGTCGGTATCGAAGGCAAAGAATATTACGGTGTATGCAGCAGCAAAGAGTTTATTGAGAACTACCAGTTAGGTCATCAAGAATATCAACGCCAGCAACGCATCCAACAAATCGATACTGAAATCTCGGTCATCGATAATCAGCTTGATGGCAATCCAGACAAAGATAATGCCAAGAGACTGAAAGAGAAGAGAAAGCGATTGGCTGACGAGCGTTCAAGCCTCTTGTCGCCAACCATCAACTTGAATCTGAATTTCTAAATCGATTGGATTTAGCTTCTAAAAATTCATGGCCCTAACTCAGTTCTAGGGTCATGAATTGACTGTTCGGATCGAGTTCGTAATCCCCGAACGGCTCGCAGTACACAAAGCCATGCTTTTCATACAACAGGCGCGCTGGTTTAAAAAACTCCATCGAGCCCGTTTCTAAACTCAAGCGCTGCAAACCTTTTTGCTTCGCTTGCTCAATCACATGAATCAATAATTGAGATGCCACACCTTGGTTTCTTGCCGTAGGCGTGGTGCGCATGGATTTCAGCTCCGCGTGTTGGTCATCCAACTCTTTAATCGCCGCACACCCAAGCAGTTGCTCACCTTTCCATCCGGTCCAAAACGTCACTTCTGGCGCTTTGAGCTTATCTAAATCTAACGCATGCACGCTTTCTGGTGGTGACGTGGCGTACATGTCCTGTAAATGTCCTTCCAACAGCGCTATCACTTGCGGCCGTTCTAAATTGTCGATTTCAATCCTCATCTTTCCATCCTTGGTTTTTCCTAGCTAAAGCGGCTGTCTCATAATGTGTTGCGGTCCAACGGGGCCGCCGTGGTAAAGCTCATTGGTATCTTCAAACCCTGATTTTAAATAGCACTGATAAGCAGGTATGTTGCGGCAATTCACAGTGAGATAAAGCGCATCAAACTCGGGATAATGGCGTTTGGCGAAATTGGCAAACTGTTGAATGGCTCGCTTGGCGATGCCTTTGCCTTGATGACGGTGATCCACCAGCAAAGCACGCACGCCTAAACTGTTTTTCGGGCAAAAATCGTATTTCTCGCTGTAAGCTGCATCAAATAGAAAAAAGCCAACCACGTCATCGTCCGCCAGAATCAGATGCGGAAGCTCTGTAGGTTCAAGACGCGTAAGCATTTCACCCACATCCGCGACCGTAAACTGCGATTGCTCTTCTAGCACGCTAAGTTCGCAAGTTTGTTCATGTCGCTCAGGCGAATACTTTTCAATGGTAATCATAATCTTCCTTGTTGTTTTTATGCTCAATTCATACAGGGTATGTCGTAAATAGAAATACCTGGTGTCGTAAATAGAAATACCTGGTGTCGTATTTCCCACTCGCAGGCAAACGTTTAGCACTCTATTATCCTCGCCATTCGATAGAGAGGTTTCCATGTCCCGTTTTTTACTTTGCAGTTTTGCACTCGTCTTACTCTACCCTACTGCCATTGATTTGTATCTTGTTGGTTTGCCTCAAATTGCGTCAGATCTCAACGCCAGTGAATCTCAGTTGCATATTGCGTTTTCGATCTATTTAGCTGGCATGGCTACCACGATGTTATTCGCGGGAAAAATTGCAGACTCTGTGGGACGAAAGCCCGTTGCCGTCGTCGGCGCGATGATCTTCGTGCTCGCATCTTTTCTCGGCAGGATGGCCGAGCAACCAAACACTTTCTTGATTGCTCGCTTTTGCCAAGGCATCGGTGCTGGATCTTGCTATGTCGTTGCGTTCGCGATTTTACGCGACACGTTAGACGATGAACGCCGCGCGAGAGTATTGTCGATGCTCAATGGCATCACCTGTATCATTCCAGTGATCGCACCCGTGATTGGTCACTTGATTATGCTGAAATTTCCTTGGCCGAGTTTGTTTACCACAATGGCAGGAATGGGCATTCTCGTCAGTGTATTGGCCATTTTTGTTCTCAAGGAATCACTACCCAGCCAACAAGGTGAAGAGCAGACAGCGCCAGAGAGCCATCAAGAGACTTTCTTCGAGCGATTTTTTATCAGTAGGCTGATCATTACTGCACTTGGAGTGACCACCATTCTGACCTTTGTTAACGCTTCACCAATTGTCGTGATGAGCATGCTTGGTTTTGATCGCGGTGGCTATTCTTCCATCATGGCTGGGACTGCGACGATCAGTATGTTGATTTCGTTCTCGGCGCCATTGGCATTGGGGATTTTTAAGCAGCGAACCTTATTGATGACCTCTCAAGTATTGCTCGCGTGTGCAGGCATCGTGCTCAGTGCTGCCCATTTCCATGATGGACAACCTTTTTACTATGTGTTCGGACTTGGGCTGATTTGCGCTGGCTTCGCTTGTGGCTTTGGCGTGGCCATGAGCCAAGCGCTCAGCCCATTCTCTCAACAAGCTGGCGTGGCGAGCTCACTACTGGGCATTGCTCAAGTTTGTAGTTCCGCGTTCTATATTTGGTTTATAGGTTTCATCGGCGTTAGTGCACTGAATATGTTGGTGTTTATCTTAGTGTTAGGTAGCGTAATCAGCCTTGCTCTAATACTATTGATTCCAAAGCCTGTTCACGATACCCATTATGAAGAAATCCCTAGCGCGACTTGATTTAAACTTACTGTTCACTCTGCAATTATTGCTGCAAGAGCAAAGCGTCTCGAAAGCCTCGAAAAAGCTGAACGTTACGCCCTCTACCGTAAGTAAGTCGCTCAACAAACTTCGTCATTGGTTCGATGATCCTTTGTTTGTCAAAACACCTAAAGGTCTTGCGCCAACGCCTTTGGCACAAAGCATGGAGCAAGATCTCGCAGAATGGCTGCAAATTGGCAGCCAAATTGCAGAAAAACGCAGCGATATTACGCCTAAAGGAGTGCGTTTTGATATCACGATTGAGTCGCCATTAGTGCTCACGGTGCTGGACAGACTCATCGTCGCTATCCACCAGCGATACCCTGAAGCGAAAGTAAAAACCAGTAACTGGGATTACGATTCACTCGACGCCATCATTCGAGGAGAGGCGGATATCGGTTTTACCGGCCGAGAGAGTCACCCGAGATCGAAAGAGTCGTTGGATCTTCTGCCTTATTTCTTGGATTTTGAGATTCTATTTTATGACCTGCCGATGGTGTATTTACATAAAGATCATCCGGCATTACAGCAAGAGTGGAATCTCGAGACCTTTCTGAGCTACCAACACATCAATATTGTTTGGGAAAAAAGTGAAACTTGGGCGTTGGATGAAGTATTAACGGAACTAGGGCTACAGCGCTCTATCGGGCTGACGATGTCCAACTTTGAGCAATCTCTTTTTATGGCAGCGCAGCCGACGCATGACATGATCACCACCGCGCCGCACTATTGCAAAAGTTACACAGAAAAGCTGCATCTCGATTTGGTGTGCTTGCCAATTCCGTTAGACAAAACTCAACAAGACAAGTTACTGATTCCATTTACCATGATTTGGCATAAACGCAATGCGTACAACCCCAAATTGCTATGGTTGAAAAACACCATTAAGTCATTGTACAAACAACCTTCCCAACCACAGTAAGACTCAGGCTAAGGTCAGGTTTTCTCTGGTTATTTTTAATGACTTTCTTGCTCTGATAGCTATAACTAATCACTTTATCAACTAATAAAAATGTTCTTTTGGATCTACACTAGCTGTTCATTTACACGCTAAGGATCAAGGATGTCGACCTTCTTACTCACTGCTATTGCAATGCTGGCGTTCGCTGCCAATTCATTATTGTGCCGACTTGCCTTGGCAGAAGGGTTAATTGATGCAGGAAGCTTCACGCTCGTTCGATTGATATCTGGCGCGATTACCTTAATCGCAATGCTTGTCGTGAGAGGTCAGTGGAAAACCGATCGGCCAACTTCTCGCTTTCGCTTTTTTGCTGGCGTGGCGTTATTTGGTTACGCAGCCCTTTTCTCTTTCGCGTACTTACAACTGGCGACAGGAACTGGTGCTTTGCTTTTGTTTGGTGCCGTGCAACTTACATTACTGGCGATCTATTGGTTGCAAGGTGAGCGCTTTCAGTTTCTCGAAATCATCGGTATCGGCCTTTCAATTGTTGGATTTGTTTGGTTGATGTTGCCATCTGCCACTCGCCCCGATATTAGCTCTGCACTTCTCATGTTGATTTCTGGCGTTTGTTGGGCTGCGTTTACTGCGCTCGGTAAACAAGCGCCTTCTCCAAGTAGTGGAATCACGTGGGGATTCATCGCAGCATCAATAATTGGCGTGCTCCTTTCGCCATTAATCTTGTCCTCAATCCACCTTTCTTTGAGCGGAGTGTTGCTCGCTATCGCATCTGGTGCCATTGCCTCTGGCCTTGGTTATACACTTTGGTACCAAGTCGTACGTAAGCTCTCTTTGCTTCAAGCCGCCGTCAGCCAACTTTCTGTGCCAGCCATTGCTTTGCTACTCGGCAGCATCGTACTCCACGAGCCTCTTTCACTGCATACTCTTTCAACCAGCGGCATCATTCTTGGTGGGATCGCTTTGGTTTTTTTATCTCGATCCAAAAAACAAACGAACAATCAGCAAGCCGATAAAAAGTAATAACTTTCCCTCTCAAATACCCATTCATCATCTATGCTTTTTAAAGCAGTAAAGCTCATTGCAGATGGTATAAGTGGTCTGCTTTGGTACCAGGCGAAGAATATAAGGTGAGCATTGGCTCACACAATGCAACGATTTTGTTTCAAAAGTGAGAATCATCACAGATCGCGAATTTGCTCGTTTTAGGCGTTTCACCAATAACGCCAAGGGCTAGCACGAGATCAAGCCAAATACGCACTTTTTGTTTTGACAAAGGGTTTACAAAGCACACTTTTTCACCCGCTATATTCCGCCCCCCGAATTTATTCAGAACAAGATTCTGATTATTCATATAAGAAATTCATCAACTTATAACGATAAGCCTGAGCAAACTTTGACACTATGAACGACAAAATAAAATTCGCTATTAAAGTATCGCTTAGCCTGACTCTGGCTTATCTGATCCCGTTTGCCATGGGTTGGCCGCAAGCATCGACGGCCGCAACTACTGTAATGCTGATTGCATCGACAGGCAGTCGTCGTGAATCACTCGCCAAAGGTACCTTACGCGTGTTAGGTACATTGGTTGGTGCCGTGGTTGGCTTGTTACTGGTGGGGTTGTTTGCTCAAGACCGCTTGCTGTACATGCTGAGCGTGTCGGTTGTGGTCTCATTCATTTTTTACTTCCGTAATGCCTATCAAAAAGATCCAACGCTACTCATGCTGACCGGCGTGATGACACTGATGATGTCCAATGGCGGTGACGCAGAAGGTGCGTTTCTTTATGGCGTTGACCGCGCCTACATGACGGTGTTTGGGGTGGTGGTTTACACACTCGTGGGGACTTTCTTATTCCCGACCAAAACAGAACAAAACCTAAGACAGCTCATCGAACAACTCAACCAAGCACAACGCGCGTTGTTCACCTCTATCTTGCAAAATTTCGAGCAAAAATCGGCAGGGCAAATCTCTCCTCAAGAAGGCGGAGAAGAAAATCCAGAATCGGAAGAGCCACAACCTCCTAGCGTGGACACTCTCATCGAACAGATGTTTGCCGCTCAAAATGCGCTCGAACAGCGTTTTGCCACAGTCAGTGTGGAATGCAGCGACGTGTCGGCCTACATGAAAGAGTGGCGCTTGGCGGTTCATTTGAACAAGCAAGTAACGCAACAATTGACCGTCGCGGCGCACAGCCACTTTAGCCACCAGCAAGACCGTGAAAGCATCAGCAACTTTGATCAAGCCGTTGCGGAAATTGACGCGCTATTTGATACCTGCCAACAAGTCTGGGACGAAAAAGAGCCCGCTTTTCGTGCTCAAGAGTTCAAAGTCGAATACAACCAAGCGTTGCTTGAAGACGCAGCGCACCTAGAGAAAGGCTCTGCGCTTATGCTGGGGCACCTTTTGGGGCTCATGCATCAAAAATTGTCGCGTTTGGCGGAGAGCATTAGCTGCATTGACTCTGTGACGAACAATGTCTCCTTTGACGTGCCGCTACCGAAACCGAAAGGCAAGTTTCTATGGTGGGACGCAGAAAACTTTAAAACCGCGGTCAAAACCTTTGTCACTTATTGGGTTGCAGGACTGATTTGGATTTATTTCAATCCACCAGGCGGCTACTCGTTCGTGGTCTTCTCGACCATGTTTATGTCTTTGCTGTCATTCGTGCCTGTGCACCCGATTTTGTTGCTTGCGCTGTTCACTTTCGGCTTCTTGTTCGCGGTGCCTTCTTACGTCTTCATTCTTCCGCAATTGGATCTCGGGTTAGAACTTGGCCTGTTCATCTTTATCTACACCTTTATCGGCTTTTATCTGTTTAACGGGCCAGTGACGATTTTCTACATGGTGGGCTTGTTTGTTCTCGGTTTAGACAACAACATGTTCTATCACTTCGGGATCCTCATGACGATCATGCTGCTGTTCTACATGGTGGTGTTCATGATCATTTTCGCGCACTACTTCCCGTTTAGCTCACGACCAGAACACCTCTTTTTGACCATAAAAGAGCGCTATTTTAGGCACACTCGGGATCTGTTTGACTCCTATCAGAAGCAGTCCAGCTCGATTATCACGCCGCTCAAACGGGCCTTGCACTTGGTGACGCTCAACGTTTCATCGAAAAAGCTCAAGGTGTGGGGTTCGAAAATCAACCACAAACACTTTGACAAAACCACGCCAGAAGCGATTGGCGCGTTTAGCAAAGCGTGTGATGTACTCAGTAATCACATCAACATCTTAATGGCCGCCGAGAAAAAGTTGATGACCAATCCGCTGATTACTCAGCTTCGCCAACAGCACCGCGATTCCATCATTCCTTTGATGGCGGGCGCTTTAGCCAGCCATCAAGCAACACAAGAACTCGACTCCGTATTCGACCAATACAGTCAGGATTACCAAACATTCGAAGATAAACTGGAAGATTTTTTTAGTGAGTTGGATTTATCTGACTACGCTTATTCAGAGATAGCCGGTTTTTATATCTTGCTGAATTTAAAACGGAACGTGTTCGAAGCAATCAAGCATTGCAAGCAAACCTACGAGGATATCGATTGGGTGAACTTACAACAGAAGCGTTTTTAAAGGTGGGGATATGATGCTTCCAAAACTAACCAAACCAAGCCTCGCCATACTTTCTTTGCTCGGACTCAGTGCGTGTACCACGGTAGGACCAGATTATGTTCATCCAAAGCAGGCGCCACTGCCAAGTGACTGGTCGGTGCAAAAAGCAGCCAAAGATACGCAGCAATCAGAGCAACAGCTACAACAATGGTGGCAGCAATTTAATGACTCGACTCTTAATCAGCTGGTTGAGTTGGCGAGCAAACAAAACCTCGATTTAGAAGCCGCAGGGCTACGAATTGTCCAAGCACGTTCATTGCTTGGTATTTCGACTGGCTTGCAATACCCACAAGTTCAAACCGTGTCAGGAAACCTAGCGCGTGCCTACGTAAATGATCAGGGCGTGAATAACGCCACTTTGTCGTTTGATGCTGCTTGGGAAATGGATGTTTGGGGCAAGTATGCTCGCGGTATTGAGTCGGCAGAAGCGGGTTACTACGCATCCATCGCATCGTATCACGACATCATGGTCACCATAACCGCCGAAGTGGCGCGCAATTACATCAACTATCGCACATTCCAAGAACGTATTTTGCTGTCTCGCCGCAACATAGAGATTCAAGAGCGTGTCGTACGTATTACTCAGGTGCAGTTCGACTCTGGCAACGTTACAGAATTGGACGTTCAACAAGCTAAAAACCAACTCTACACCACCAAAGCAGCGTTACCGAGCCTCGAAGTGGCAATGAAGCAATCACGTACTGTGTTGGCTTTGCTACTGGGTCTGTTACCAGAAGAAGTAGATCGACTGCTACAGTCGGATGGGATGCACAAGCAAATCGCTGAGTACGAAGCCCAGTTCAAATCGACGGGCAGAAAATCGGCACTATCGGGCACCGACGAGCGTTCCATTGTGCCACGTCCACCGCTTTTGGATACGCAAGTGGATGCTAACTTAGTGATGCGACGTCCGGATTTGCAAGTCTCTGAGATGCAAGCTCGCGCGCAAAGTGCGCAGATTGGCGTGGCAGAAACCGCTCTGTACCCAAGCTTTTCGTTGTTCGGTTCCATCGGTATCGACAGTACGGTTCCCGATGGCAGCAGTTTCAGTTTTAGCGATTCGCTCACCATGGTGGTTGGCCCAACGTTCAGTTGGAACATTTTCCAATACGGACGCGTGAAAAATAACATTCGTTTCGAAGATGCTCGCTTCCAAGAAACGCTGACGAACTACAACAAAAAGGTACTGCAAGCCGTTAATGAAGTCACCAATGCAATCGAAGCGTATGACCTGTATTTGCAACAAAAAGATTTACGCTTGCAATCGGTCAACTCTTCCATTCGTGCGTTCAACATATCCATGACACAGTACGAAAACGGACAAATTTCATTCGAACGTCTGCTTAACTCGGTAGAAAAAATGACCCGTGCGGAAGACAGCTACGCAACGATCAAAGGGAACGTGGCGAACCAAGTTGTTGCACTCTATAAAGCCCTCGGTGGAGGCTGGCAAACCCAAACAGGCAAACCCTTCCTCAGTGAATCTATTGCCAAGCAAATGACAGAACGAACTGACTGGGATGATTATTTAAATAAAGAAAACCGCGTATTGCCGCCTTTGCGCCTCGAAACTCCGGCTGAGACCAGTGATGAAAACAAAACGGAGGATCGGTAATGCCTCATGAACTTTCTTGGGGAGACATTTACTTTTCTCCTACGCTACTCGTGCTCTTTCTCGCCGTCACGGCCACGTGGATAACGGTGATGATATTGAACAAGACACGTTTGTCTCGCTTCATCGCTTTTCCGTCTCTGACGTTTATTGCCATCATGGTCGGTTATGTGGTGGCCATCGACAGCTTTTATATTCAATTTTAGGTGCCAAACAAGATGAAAAAACTATTCGTAATCGCACTCAATCTTGTCATTCTTGGTGGCGCAGCTTGGCTCGGCTATCAAAAGTTTGAGGAATACTTTAATAACCCATGGACACGAGATGGGCAAGTGCGTGCTAACGTCATCAAAGTGGCTCCTCGCGTATCAGGCCCAATTGTAAATGTCGCAGTGCAAGACAACCAAGAAGTAAAAACGGGGGATTTACTGTTTGAAATCGACCCTGCGACTTACCAGGTTGCGTTATCTCAAGCCGAAGTAGCACTGGAGCGCTCCATTGTTAGCTCTCGCGGTAAAAAAATCGAATATGACCGCTTAAAAGACATTCGTGCCAAAGACCGTGGCGCAGTTTCGCACAAGGATCTGATTCGTCGTGAAATCGCTTACGAAGAATCGCTACTGCAAATCAAATCTGCAGAAGAGCAACTAAAATCAGCACGCCTTAATCTCAGCTTTACCAAAGTTTATGCGACCGTCGATGGTTTTGTATCTAACCTCGATATTAGAAACGGTACGCAAGCGGTCGCAAACCAACCACTGCTCGCACTGATCGACAAAAACAGCTTTTGGGTATTTGGTTTCTTCCGTGAAAACCAACTTGCGCAAATCGAACCTGGCAGCCAAGCGCGTGTCACTTTGATGTCTCACCCAGACACGCCAATTGACGCGACGGTTGACTCGATTGGTTGGGGTATTGCGCCCAAAGACGGCACGGTCGGCTACAACCTTCTTCCAAACGTAAACCCTGTTTTTCAGTGGATTCGCCTAGCACAACGTATTCCGGTGCGAATCTCCCTACAAGAACTTCCTGGAGATGTTGATCTTCGATTCGGGCTTTCTGCGTCCATCATGGTGATGAAAGAGTCATCCGCAGAAAGTGAACAATAATTAAGTGAGAAGAGCCATGGTCATTGGTAAAAACCTCAAAAACATTAATGAAGAAAACAACTTCTTCTATCTAACCTTAGCGCTAGTGATTTTGTTGTTAGGAAGTGCGATGGCACAAGTCGTAGGTGAAGGGACGATTGAACACATACTTCAGGCTTTCACGGTTCTGACGTTTATCGTCTGTTTTGCGAGCCTTCGCTTTGACAAAACCTGGTCTCGTTTCCTCTACAGCCTGTTTGGTGTTTGGGTTCTTGTGATTGTGATCAAGACCGTTTTCGACATCAGAGAGATGAATGTGGTGATGCTTGCCCTTACCTTTGCGTTCTTTTTCGGCACTTTTAAATCCATCGCAAGACAGATTCTTTTCACCGGCCATGTCAACAGCAACAAAGTCATTGGCTCGGTAGCGCTTTTCTTGCTGCTTGGTCTGATGTGGGCGATTGCCTACCTCATTCTGCTTGAGTTTTCGCCTGAAGCCTTTACTGGTATGGAAGCGATTTCTTGGGGGCAGAACTTCTCCAATGCAGCGTATTTCAGTTTCGTTACCTTAACCACGCTCGGTTATGGCGACATTAGTCCTCTAACACCACTGGCTCAAGTCGTGGTGTATTTAGAGGCCATCACAGGTGTTTTTTATATGGCGATTGTTGTTTCAAGTCTCGTCAGTTCTAACATTGATCATCAGGTAAACAAAAATGGATAAACAATCGGTAAAAATCGACAGTAAGCTTTTCATCAGTAATATGGTGGAATCAGCAATACGCATTGGCTTGATCTTTGTCTTGCTGATGTTTACGTACGACATCATCAAACCCTTCATACTTCCGGTTATTTGGGGCGCTATTATAGCCGTCGCTTTAATGCCGCTTACCCAAAAATTGCAGCGTGTATATGGTGGTCGCAGAGGTCTGGCAGCCACAACCATTGCTTTACTTGGTATTGCCCTCCTTGTCACGCCACTTGTTATGGTATCAGGCTCCATTGTGGATGGTGCAACGCACGCGCTTGAAGTACTACAAAATGGTCAAGTGAAAATACCAGGGCCAAAACCTTCCGTAGCGGATTGGCCTATCGTGGGTGATAAGCTCTACGAAGTGTGGACCCTATTCGCTACTAATCTTGAGCAAGCGATTCAAACCTTTATGCCACAAATAAAGGCAGGACTCACATCTTTACTGGGTACACTGGGGGGCGTATTGGGAAGTTTACTGCTTTCAATCTTGTCACTTGCGATTGCAGCAGGTTTCATGACGTACTCTGAATCTGCGGCATCAGGCCTAAGAACCATCGCGATTCGTACCGCTGGTGAAAACGCAAAAAGCTGGACCACGCTTATCGCTGCGACAATTAAAAGCGTACTGCTTGGCGTAGTCGGTGTAGCGGCGATTCAAGCACTGTTGATCGGTGCTGGTTTCTTCGTATTTGGCGTTCCCGCAGCAGGTTTACTCACACTGCTTCTAATGATCTTGTGTATCGCTCAGCTCCCGGCGTTGCTCGCTGTGCTACCTGTGATTGGCTTCATGTACATGACCCAAGACACCTCAACAGCAACCATGTTTACTGTTTGGGTCGTAGTTGCGGCTCTTTCTGAAAACCTGTTCAAACCAATGTTAATGGGACGTGGCGTCGACGTGCCAATGCCTGTGATTCTGCTCGGTGCCATCGGTGGTATGCTTTTCTACGGCATCGTTGGTCTGTTCTTAGGTGCCGTTATCCTAGCAATTTGGTATGAGTTATTTGTTTGGTGGTTGAGCATTGAGAAAGCACAACAGCAAGAAGAAATGGCAGAACAACAAGACGCTTCTGATGACCAATCAGAACCTGGACATGGTGCTGGCATTTAATAAATCAATAAGTTAGAAAGAAATTTAATCTATAAGTTATGATATCAAACCGCTGAATTTCAGCGGTTTGATTCTATTTGGATCACAGTTTCGTCGTAATAAATGCGATAAAAATGACGTTCTTGTTAAATTTTCATACTTATTACACTTGGGAGTTGCAATCGGGCAATGAACGATGCACTCTCGATGACCACTAATTTGCTTAGGATAAAAACAATGAAATTGATCAAGCCTTTAACTTGTGCGCTTGCTCTCGCAATGAGTGGCATGGCATTCGCAGATGTAACCGTGAGTGTTCCTGACAACGTTTCAGTATTAGCGGCTAACGGTGAAAAAGCAGATCTTTCGGGTGGTTTTTTCGCCTCTGAAAGAACACTGACGTTACCTGATGGCCTTAACCAAGTCGTATTTCGTTTCGCCCCTTACTTCAACCAAGGTAATGACCGTTTAAGTGTTGAAAGCGATGTTATCGTTACACGATTTGACGCGACCAATGCCGAACTCACTCTACAAATGCCAGAATACCGCAACCTACGTGATGCGGAAGAGAAGATCAAAGACTTAGATTGGAAACTGGTTGATGATTCTGGCAACGCAATCGCGGTTGACCAGGACAAGTTGCTCAAACCGGGTATGCAAATCGGTCGTGATTACGTGCGTGAAATCGAAGATTATAACCAAGCTGGCGGTGCAGCAGCCGTGGCTTTTGCTGGCGCAGCAACCATGCAGCCAGTCACGCTTCCTGCAAAGGTTCCTGCGGATATGAAGCAAGTGAGAGCAACTGCGGTTAAAGCGGATTCGACAGCTGAAGAGATGCTGCACTTCTGGTACCAAAAAGCAGACGCAGAAACCAAAGCTCGCTTTAAGAAATATGTTAATCAACAGTAAATCTGGTTAACTTTATCGATATTAAAAAAGCCACTTCACGTGGCTTTTTTGATCAAAAATTAGGAAGCTTGGACAACTTTAGTATTGGCGATCAAGTCATGCAACAAACGTCGCTCCGGATGAAAGAACAACAATGCCAAATTTACCAACGGGATCCCCGGAATGAGCATCTCCAGTAAGTAGCTAATAACAAGCCTTAACCCTGCTGTAACTTTCGTTGCCTTACTATCATTTTTCATTACAACTTTAATACCAATCATGCGCATACCAATGGTTTGCCCATGACTCAATGCATTCCAGTTGATCATTAAAACCGTTGGTAAAGAAAGCAAGTAAAACGCCTGAGTTTCACGAACAAGCGTGAGGTTATCTGCTAAAGAGAGCTGAAAGTCGTTAAGAAAAGAGTTAATACTCAATGCAATTATTAACACGACCACCATCGTAAAGAGCAGGTCGATAAAACCAGCAATGATTCTCTGTTGCTTGCTCGCGATAAATGCATACATGGACTTCAGTCACCTCAATGTAATTGGTTAAGCGAGAATGACTGAGTGTACAGACGCGCAATGGTGAGCGCAGTTTAGGTATTGCCAACATAATATTCAACTAAGAACATACTAAATCGCGGTCGTATCTCAAAAGTAATCATTACATCTTGAGCATAACCGTATCAATTTAACAAAACGCTACCAGTAACGTTCGTAAATGATATTTCCCCCAGTTTGATGGCGATACTTTTCCAAGCCTAGCTCTTGTAAAACGGGCACGGTATCTTTGATCATTTGTGGATTCCCACACATCATGACAAAGCTACGCTGAGCTGAGAATGGCGCATCAGCGGCGTTGGACAGTAAACCCGATTCGATGAGTTCAGGAACTCGGCCTTGTAATTTACCGTCAACCACTTCCCTGCTGACTATCGGTATATACTTTAATCTGCCTTCATATCGTTGCTGAAGCTGTTCAATAAGGTATTTATAAACCAGATCTTTTTCGAAACGAACGGCATGAACCAGCACAATGCGCTCATTGTGAGGCGGTAGGTTTATATCATCCAGCAGCGACAAAAACGGTCCAATCCCCGTACCTGTAGATAGCAGCCACAGGTCATGAGCCTGTTTAGGAATAGAGTCATGGATTAAATCGCCATGTGCGGTGGCACCGACATAAATGCTATCACCAGATTTAAGCTTTTGGAGCCGTGGAGAAAGTTGTCCTTGAGGGTCGGCTACTATTAGAAATTCCAACCAATCGAATTGCTCGCTTGGTGCATTAACCACAGAGTAAGCACGGCTGATCGGCTTACCTTCATCATCAAGCAAAGCAAGCTTGGTGAATTGGCCAGCTTTAAAGGAAAGAGGCGCGCCAGATATTCTCAAACTGAACAGCTCACCTGTCCAATCAATGCGTTTCTCAACTCTTGCGAGGTTGAAACCTTTGAGTTCAATCATGAGACACCTCCTATCTGGTTACTCTTAGTTAAACTTACGCCTTCAACTCGATTATGTAAAGTTTCTAGTTTACATAATCAAACCACTATTTCATTTCACATTTTAAAAACAATTTTATTACATATTAAATGATTACATCTAGAATAAATGCTCAAAGTGATAAGTCGCGTCGCAATTTGTGGCAAAGCAGATGAAAAAGGAGCTATAAAAATGGACACACTGTTAAAGGACTTTCCCGTTATCACAGAGATAAAAGTCGCATGGGGTGAAATGGATGCTCTGCAACACGTTAATAACGTGGTCTATTTTCGCTACTTCGAGACCGCACGTTTAGATTACTTCAACAAAATTAACCTGCTGGTCGACCTGCAGACCTCGCAAATTGGACCAGTACTGAGCGAGACTCAATGCCGCTACAAATTGCCTGTTACTTACCCAGACACGCTATTAGTCGGTTCTCGCGTAATCGACATGCAAGAAGATCGCATCACGATGGAGTACCAAGTGCTGAGTAAGAAGTGGGGTAAAATTGCGACCATCGCGACCGCCACTGGTGTGATGTTTGATTTTAAGAACAACGTAAAAGCGGCGATTCCAGACCACGTTCGCCAGTCGATTTTAGATTTGGAAGGAACTGTGGGTAGCACGCATCATTTATAGTAGCAAGAAATGAGAGATTAAAGGCGAGGTTCCCGACAGCGATTCTTCATCGCTGTCGGGAATAACGTATGGCTAATCTTCCAACCTACGCGATAAGAGAACTAGCGTCATTCTAGCGAGCCAAGGCGAGACTAAGAATCTACTTACCGCTTGCTGCAGGCCTATAGAGATATGAATAAACTCAATAAAATCCTGAGGGTAGATTCTGAATCACGCTTTAGACGTATCAGTAGAGCGACTCTTTCAGCCTACGCGATAAGAAAAGCTACGTCATTCTAGCGAGCCATAGCGAGACTAAGAATCTACTTACCGCTTGCAGCAGACCATAAAGCCATGAATAAACTCAATACAATCTGAGGGTAGATTCTGAATCACACTCGTTCCTCGCGGTTCAGAATGACGGTTCGAGTTTGGCTCTGATCTCTACAAAACCATCTAAAAAAGCGATTCCAGAAGAACCTATGTGACCATCCGGAATTTCGCTTTAGACGTAACAGTAGAGCGACTCTTTCAGCCTACGCGATAAGAAAAGCTACGTCATTCTAACGAGCCAAAGCGAGACTAAGAATCTACTTGCCGCTTGCTGCAGACCATAAAGCCATGAATAAACTCAATACAATCTGAAAGTAGATTCTGAATCACGCTCGTGCCTCGCGGTTCAGAATGACGGTTCGAGTTTGGCTCTGATCTCTACAAAACCATCTAAAAAAGCGATTCCAGAAGAACCTATGTGACCATCCGGAATTTCGCTTTAGACGTAACAGTAGAGCGACTCTTTCAGCCTACGCGATAAGAAAAGCTACGTCATTCTAACGAGCCAAAGCGAGACTAAGAATCTACTTGCCGCTTGCTGCAGACCATAGAGCTATGAATAAACTCAATACAATCTGAGGGTAGATTTTGAATCACGCTCGTTCCTCTCGGTTCAGAATAACAGTTCGAGTTTGGCTCTGACCTCTGCAAACCATCAAAAAAAGCGATTCCAGACGAGCCTATTTGACCATCCGGAATCTCGCTTTAGACGTAACAGCAGAGCCACTCTTCAAGCCCACACGATAAGAAAAGCTGCGTCATTCTAGCGGGCCAAAGCGAGACTAAGAATCTACTTGCCGCTTGCTGCAGACCATAAAGCCATGAATAAACTCAATACAATCTGAGAGTAGATTCTGAATCACGCTCGTTCCTCGCGGTTCAGAATGACGGTTCGAGTTTGGCTCTGACCTCTACAAAACCATCTAAAAAAGCGATTCCAGACGAGCCTATTTGACCATCCGGAATCTCGCTTTAGACGCATCAGCAGCGCGACTCTTCCAGCCTACGCGATAAGAAAAGCTGCGTCATTCTAGCGAGCCAAAGCGAGACTAAGAATCTGCTTGCCGCTTGCTGCAGACCATAGAGCGGTTAGCAGAATGTCTCGATGTACAGCGCTTCCACCTTATCTCTGGCCCATTGCGTTTTACGCAGGAACTTCAGCGACGATTTGATTGAAGGATCTTTCTTGAAACAGTTCACACGAACGCGCTCATACATGCCATTCCAACCAAAGTGTTCAACTAGTCGGGTGACGATTTTCTCTAAACTCAACCCGTGAAGTGGGTTATTCGGCTGCTGTTGGCTCATGCTATTGATCCGGTAAAGTGAAGTTGCGCGCTAATCTAACTCAAACTCGCCGTGCAACCTAATGTTTTAACCTTGAATTGGCCTACGACTCTCCCCTATAGTAGCCCAAACTTCTTAAAAGCCCTTTTCACAATGAAAGCCCTCAACGACCTCAATATTTTTGTCGAAACCGCGCGCCAAGGCAGCTTTTCAAAAGCCGCTAACAGCATGGACATGACACCTGCCGCCATTAGCGCATCGATTAAGCGTCTTGAAGGGCAAATCGGTTTCCCGCTGTTTGTGCGTTCTACCCGAAGCCTGCGTTTAACCTCAGAGGGCGAACTGTTTTTAGACAAAACCACGCAAGCGTTGGCAACATTGCAAGAAGGGTTGGATCAGATCTCAAGTGCGCGTGGCGAGTTATCTGGTCAACTGCACATTACTGCGCCCTCCGATTTTGGTCGCAATATGTTGCTCGATTGGGTGGATGAGTTCATCGATCTCTACCCAAATGTTTCCATCAAACTAGAGCTGTCCGATAGCTTGACGGATATGTATACCAAGCCTGTCGATATTGCGATTCGCTACGGCGAACCGGCCGACTCCAATCTGGTCGTATTGGCATTGTGTGGGTCAAACGAACGGATATTATGTGCATCGCCAGAGTACGTAGCTACACATCCAGAACTCGCCTCTCCTGCCGATTTAACGCAACACAACTGCTTGTGCTACATGGTCGCGGATTCGGTCTACAACAAATGGACGCTCACGCGTGACGGCGAGAAAGAACAAATCGTGGTCAGCGGTAACTTGATGAGCAACGATAGTGACTTGCCACACCGGTTAGCGATAAAAGGCAAAGGCATTGCGAATAAATCATTGATGGACATTAGCCGAGACTTAATCGAGGGAAGATTGGTGCGAGTGTTACCAGAATGGGATTGCGGCCCAGTGCCGCTCTACATGGTATGTGCCGATCGTCGATTATTGACGCCAACGATTCGGACTTTCCGCGACTTTATCCAACAAAAATGCTGCCAGCAACGCGCCAACGTGCTGGCAACCTTCTGTCATTAGGCGATAAATCGAAGAGGACGAATCTGGGTATATTCAACCCAATCATTCTCTTCCAATGTTTCAAGAAACGTCGCCATATGCGGGCTTTGCAAATGCTTATCCAAGGCCTCTTGCGACGCCCAGATTTCTTGGAACATAAATAGGCCATCAACTTTTTCGTCGAGATACAACTCGTATTGGCAACAGCCTTCTTCTTTACGAGTTGGCTCTAGTAAACCAGCAAGCAAATTCACCACCTGATCCTTACTATCTGGATAGGCTTTCACTTCTGCGACTAAGTGGATCATCGTTTTATCACTCTTTTGCGATTTATATATTGATTACGGGGTTCTACGTCACCTGTAAGTAAGCTCGAATTAGATCTCGGTGAATACGGTTTCTGCGTCCCAGCGAGACTTTGGCGTTTTCGCGTTGAAGTCATCTTCCGCGTGGTAGCCAAGCGGCACGATCACAACACTGGTATAACCTTTTTTACGCAAGCCAAATTCTTCATCCAGCACTTTTGGATCAAACCCTTCAATTGGTACTGCATCAATTTCTAGCGTCGAAGCACCCAACAGCAACGTACCCACGTTGAGGTAAACTTGTTTCTCCATCCAATGGTTTGCATCTTTCAGATCAAAACGGTGCATGTTCACAAAGTAGCTACGACCACCGCGCACAGCCGCTTTCGCTTCTTCAGTTGGGAATCGACCATCTTTTTCTTCTTGCACCATTAGCGCTTCAATGTAGTCGTTATCGATGCCTGTTTTTGCACAAAACACCAATACGTGAGATGCGTTGAGAATCTTCGCCGCGTTAAACGCGTAATTCTCTTGCGCCGCTTTAGCGATGCGCTGTTTGCCTTCTTCTGTGCTTGCCAGAATGAAATGCCAAGGCTGGGAGTTCACACTCGATGGACTAAAACGAATCAGCTCTTTAACTGCATCGATTTTTTCTTGAGATAGCTTGCGCGTTGGGTCAAACACTTTCGTTGAGTAACGAGATTTTGCAGCTTGTACGATATCCATGAGGCTCTCCAATTAATGAGTTTAAGCTGAGTAACAGCATAACCTCATGAGATAAAGGGAAAAACCGATTTCGATTAAAAACATTTTCAAAATAAATTTGAAAATAAAACGATAAGAAAGGCTTTGAGCGTTCTCACTGAACTTCTTCATCTTTTCGGCAATAATGCATGTTTGCTCGCAACCAAACTCAACTCATGCTGCCTCAAGATAACGTTATTACATCCTTTCTGTGCAAAAAGCTCGGTCACAATCACCTTCGAATTGCCGGCGAATATTGGCACATTGAGAAGTTGGTGGCCTTGCAATGCATGATGTTGAAAGAAGCGCCTAACCTCCAAGAAGGGCTGCTTTGGTGGAGTAAAAGTGTCTCATTATTCGACCGCCGTTTGTACGTCACATTGCAGCATGGTGATGCCCAAATCCATCTGCAAGTCGAATGTAGAACGGGCGATATGCCAAATTGGGCGGAGTCGGTGTTTGGCTTGCTCAAAATGCAATTGGAAATGCTTGAGCTAAGCGAATCAATACAGGTACAAATTCAAGCCAGCAATCCACTCGCGGCCGATATTTTTCTAGGGGAAACGCGAGATTCTAAAACGAGTTCAAGCGTGTTTGACCTGGTGAAACATGTTTATTTGCTGCTTTCTCACCAGCCAATTGAGCAACCAGAATTACTGAGTGTTTTGAACGCCTTGTTCATCAAAAACAGCAATTACGCGCTCAAGTTAGAGCAAGCGGCAAGGCAACTGGGCGTCTCCAAACGCACCTTGCAACGTCGACTGCAAGAGAAGCAAATGAGCTACTCTCAATGCGTTGATTTCGCGAAAAGAAAGCAAGCACTCACTTTGCTTGCCGACACCCAACTCACAACGCAGCAAATCGCCTATCAACTTGGTTACGAAGAACCATCGAACTTTCACCGCACTTTTCGTCGTTGGTATCCGTTTTCACCCATGCAGTATCGCCAACAATGTTTGGATAACCGAACTCAGCTAAATCAGCAACCGATCCGCTTGTACTACGCCAAAGCCAATACCTTCGACGATAACCACATCGACCAACCTGTCGGCAAAATCTGGATGGAAGTGGACAATATTGCGTTTGAAAAAGTGGTCTCGGTAGAATGCCGTGACCGTGATGGCGCATGGCGGCGCTACCCCGCCTTCTTCGAGCGTTTTTTAAGTCATGGCACCGAACTCTGGGCAACGACCGAACTTCCGGTGGCGCATCCCCTTACCTTTCGCCTGTGTTACGAAGTCGATGGGGAGCGTTACATTGAGAATAACCACCAGCGTGATTATGTAGTTTCTAAGGGGCTTTTAATTGGCGCAACGGAATATATTGTCCCGACTCGGCAACTTATTAACATTGGGGCGCAATATACGCTCTTTATCGAACTGGCATGCCGACTTGAAAACGTTGCGAGGATTGACTGTTACGCCGATGATGACCCCACACCTCACGCAATGCGCTTAACCAAACACTCGCTACATTATGCTTGTTGGGTGCTGCAATTATCGCTCACTCAAACTACAAAGCAGTGCCGTTTCCGCCTTTATGATGAATCCGGCAACGAGCTCGCGAAAGAGCATTACCCGATACAATATCCTATTGTGCAACCGCTCAATTAAAACTGTCGGTCAGATCAAAATCGTCTCTTCGTGACATCATTTCACGTCTTTTTTGGCGTGAAATGACACTCTCAATTTCAAACCTTTGCTTTATCGTTTCTGCATTACTGCATAACGGAGGCAGAAACTGTGTTTGAAACTCTACCTAACCCAATGAATAAAATAAAAATACTTCCTTTAGCGATCGCTCTTGCTCTCTCTGGCTGTGGAAGCGACGAAACCACACCAATCGATACAGGCAGCCACGTGGCATCTCCTGATTGGCAAGATCAAATCATTTACTTCCTGATGATCGACCGTTTTAACGACGGCGACAGCGCTCTCAATGATCAAGGGCAAAACGAATTCGATCCGACGTCGGATAAAAAATTCAGCGGCGGCGACCTCGTTGGCGTGAGTGATAAGTTAAGCTACATCGAAGATCTCGGTGCCACATCGATCTGGATTACTCCGCCAGTTGCTAACCAATGGTGGGATGCAGAGCAAAACTACGGCGGCTACCACGGGTACTGGGCGCGCGATTTCCAAAAAGTGGATGAACACTTTGGCGACATGGAAAGCTACCAAGCGTTAGCACGCGAAGTGCATGCGCGTAACATGTTCTTAATTCAGGACATCGTGACCAACCATGTAGGCAACTTCTTCACCTACGATGATCCTTACAGTTATGATCCAAGCCTACCTTGCCAAGGCTTCCGTTTGATTGAAAATGCGCTACACGCCGGGCAAGAACTGCCATACCCGCTCAACATGAACGAGTGTAAAACAGACGGCACAGGCAGCTACCACTGGACGCCAACCATCACCGACCACAACGATCCGGTACAAGAAAAAACCTGGCAACTCTCTGATTTGGATGACCTTAATACGTCCGATCCCGAAGTGCGCGCTTACTTAAAAGAGAGCTACCGAAAATGGATTCGCGAAGTCGGCGTCGACGGATTCCGTATCGATACGGTGAAGTTTGTTGAACACGATTTCTGGAATGACTTCCTACACGCCGACGATGGTGTGATGACGCAAGCGGTTGATACCGGTCGTGACAACTTCCTCACTTTTGGTGAAGTATTCGAAACATCGACGCCTTACCACACCGAAGGCGAAGAGAAGATGCTGACTTACATCGGTGAAAGTGGCTCGCCGAAACAGCTAACCTCGGTACTGAACTTCCCATTGCAAGCGACCATGACGCGCGTATTTGCATCAGGGCAACCGACCGATTACTTACGCTTCCGTCTTGAGAAAATGATGGAGATGTTCCCAAATCCATACATCATGCCGAACTTCATTGATAACCACGATATGCCACGTTTTCTATCGCAAGGCAGTGTCAACGATATGAAGCAAGCTCTGATCACCATGATGAGCGTACCCGGTATTCCTGTGATTTACCAAGGTACAGAGCAAGCGATGCCAGCAGCGCGCGATGCGATGTTTGCTGGCGGTTACCGTGAAGACGGCGACTACGTAGATTCATTCGACCAAAACAGCGAGATGTACTTGTTCATCCAAGAGCTTGCTAAGTTACGTACCGAAAACAAAGTCATGACACGCGGCGAAATGAAAGTCATTGGCAGCGATAAAGCTGGCGCCGGTGTGTTCGCCTTTACCCGCACTTTGGATAACGACGAAGTCTTAGTGGTAATGAACACATCGAATTCCCCAATGTTGATGAACCAACTCGATGTAGAGCAAGCGGACGGCACCGTTTTCCAGCAACAAATCATGTCGAACTGGGCAGACGCTCCAGAGCAATTAGTCGCAGATGAAAATGGTAACGTAACCCTTGAGTTGCCATCCAAGTCAGCAGTGATTTACTCAAAAACAAGCAGCAATCAATCTGTAGATACCCCAGACCTCAAAATCCAACTGGCACAGGATTGGGAAGGGCAAACCATCACTGGTGATATTGTTATCGCGGGTAGTGCGAACGCCAACGAGAAGTTGAACCTCGTCGTCGATGGTAACTTGGAAACAGCGCAAACCATTACTGTAGGTGCTGATGGTCAGTTTAGTGTCACGCTGTCGACTCGTCATTTTGCGATTGGCGAGCAACAGCACCGCTTCGCGATTTATTCCACCGAGAAAAAAGCAGGCATCGAGGACGTGAATTTTGTCTCCAACCTAAGCTGGTCAAACACGCCGGACAACACCATTGATGATGCGGGCGATGCACAAGACGGCGTGGGCGGCCCTAATGGCAACTACTCATTACCAACCGATCCAACGTTCGACAAAGACAACAGCCAACTCGCGATCAACAAAGCAGAAGTGTTTACCGTTGGCAGTAACGTACGTTTGACCTTCACTATGGACAAAATCACCGACACTTGGTTGCCACCAAACGGCTTCGACCACGTGGGTTTCACCATCTTTATTGATTTACCGGAAGAAGCCGCAACCAACTTGTCTGAGCTACCGAAGATCAACGCTTCTATGCCAAACGGAACCTGGAGTCGCAATGCGGTTGTTTTTGGCTGGCAAAGCTCGATTTACAGCACCAAAGGAGCAAATGCGACGACATGGGGAGAAGCCGTAACTCCAGCACCAACAGTGACAGTAGACAAAGCCAACAACACCATTTCTATGGACTTTGCTAGCGATGCATTAGGCCGCCCAGAGTCGCTCGATGGAATCCGATTCTATGTCACGACTTGGGACTTAGACGGCCTTTCGGCAACTTACCGTCCGCTAGAACAAGACAAAGGCCCTTGGAACTTCTCCGGTGGCGCATCGGATGAAAGTAAGATTTGGGACGATTTACCAATCATCACCTTGTCGGAATAAACCGTTAAATAAAACACCGCCCAGCGTTTAGCTGGGCGGCCATCAACAAAAAAATGCAGAAAGACACTTCTGCTCGTTTTTATTCTAGTTAAAGAACGATTTCACCCACAGCACCAGACTGTCCCAAAGCTGACCGAACCACGAGCCCTCTTCTACCGCTTGGCTGCTGACCAAGGGATAACTCGCCACGGTACTGTCATCGCTTTTCCAAACGATCTTACCAATCTCGTCTCCTTGCGCGATCGGCGCAATCAACGGTTCATTTAGCACCACACTCTTATCAAGCCCAGCCGTCATTGAACGAGGCAGAGTGAGATAGGCATCTTTAGCAAAGATCGCCTCAACTTTATTGGTATTTCCCTTCCAAACGCGAACTTTAGACTCAACTTGGCCTTGCTTAGCAACTTGCTTGGTGTCATAAAAACGAAAACCATAGCTGAGTAGATTCTTCGATTGGCTGATCCGAGCCTGTTTACTTGGCGTACCCATCACCACCGAGATAAGGCGCATTCTTCCTTCTTTGGCCGAGCTCACCAAGCTGTATCCGGCATTGCTGGTGTAGCCGGTTTTGCCCCCGTCGACATCAATGGAATTGTCCCATAACAACTTATTGCGGTTGTACTGCGTAATGTCGTTCCACTTGAAGACTTTCTCGCTGTATAGCGCATACACATCAGGAACATCGCTGATGATCGACTGCATGAGTCTTGCCATATCGGTTGGTGAGGTTTGGATGCCATCACTATCAAGACCATGGGAGTTCACAAAATAGGTGTCTTGCAGTCCTAATTTCTCCGCCCAACCATTCATCAAGGCGACAAAGCCGCGTTCACTGCCTGCAACGTGCTCAGCCAGTGCAACGCACGCGTCATTTCCTGATTGGATGATCACGCCGCGCATTAAGTTCGCAACACTAATTTCATCTTTCGGTTTGATGAACATTTTAGAAGATCCGGGAAACTTGGCCGACCACGCGTTTTCGCTCACGGTGACAACATCATCCCAATTCAAACGCCCCGCTTTGATTTCTTGCCCAACTACATAAGCGGTCATCAACTTGGTTAAACTCGCCGGAGCAAGGCCTGCTCGCCCGTTATGCTCGGCAATAATGGCACCGGATTGAAAGTCCATTAATACGTAACCTTTCGCCTTTAATTGAGGTGGGTTGGGCGTAACAACGGCAAAAGTAGGTACGCTTATTAAACAAGTCACAATAATCCATCGAGCCAGTGACACTTTCATCCGACTTCCTCCATGCTCTTACTTTGTCGCAACTCTATTGAGCATAGCTCACTCAACCAGTTGCACCAGTCGCTAATCGTTTCATTTTCTTGAACTTACATTGATTTGACCAAGGTATAGAACTGAAGAGGCAATTGGGAAATAGCGTTGGTTCTTCGCGCCATTCGCAGTAAAGTAGCGCTACCCCTCAATAAGGAAATAAAGATAACAATGAACGCTCAATCATTTATCGACGCAGGATTGCATTACACTCCCCACAGTTTTACCGTTCCTCTGGATTACCAAAACGCGAGCAAAGGCACCATTGAAGTCTTCGCCCGTGCGGTTTGCCTAGTTGGCGAGGAAGAATCGACCAAACCTTGGTTGGTTTACTTTCAGGGCGGACCTGGCTTTCCCTCTCCGCGTCAAAACGGCAATAACGGCTGGGTAAAACGCGCGCTGCAAGAGTACCGAGTTTTGCTTCTCGACCAGCGCGGTACGGGCAACAGCAGCGTAATTAATCACCAGACGCTTGCTCACCTCACGCCAGAGCAACAAGCAGACTACTTGAGCCACTTCCGAGCGGATAACATCGTGCGCGACGCGGAATACATTCGTGAGCAATTTGGCGTCGAAAAATGGGCGATCTTAGGTCAAAGCTTTGGTGGGTTTTGCTCCCTCACCTATTTGTCTTTGTTCCCAGACAGCTTGCTACAAAGCTACATCACAGGTGGCGTGCCATCAGTCTCACGTCATGCCGACGATGTGTATGAAGCCACTTTCAAACGCACCATGGAGAAAAACCAAGCGTTCTTCCAACAATTTCCCAATGCGCAACAACTTTGCCAAAACATTGCGAATCACTTGCTGGAAAATGAAGAGTACCTACCAAATGGTCAACGCTTCACAGTGGAGCAATTTCAACAAATCGGCATCAACTTTGGTGTGAGTGATACTTTCTTACCAACTTACTATTGGCTAGAAAGCGCGTTGATTGAAGTGAACGGCAAACCACAACTTCGTTATGAGTTCTTAAACGATATGTTGGCGCAGCAAAACTTCCAAACCAACCCGATCTACGCCATTTTGCATGAATCGATTTACTGCCAAAGCTTCGCGTCGAATTGGAGTGCGCACCGCGTTCGCCAAACCCGATCAGAGTTTAATTATGAATCTGGCAAGCCATTTTACTTTACGGGGGAAATGGTCTTCCCATGGATGTTCGACCAATACGTTAACCTCAAACCACTAAAAGACGCCGCAGAAATATTGGCAGCGAAAAAAGATTGGACTGCGCTGTACGATCAAACACAACTGGCTCAGAACAAAGTGCCTGTCAGTTGCGCCGTTTACGCCGATGATATGTTTGTTGAAATGGATATCAGCCGAGAGACGCTCGCGTTAATACCAAACTCAAAAGCGTGGATCACCAATGAGTACGAGCACAACGGCTTACGTGCCGACGGTGAACGTATTCTCGACAGGCTCATCGCCATGGGCAAACAGACCGCAGCTACGTTGAAATAAGCACGGCAGACGTTAGAAAAACGCCTTTTCAGTATGTGGTGAAAAGGCGTTTTATAGCGGTTTATGAACAATGGCGATCAGTCATTCACTCTTTGTCCCTAAACCTTTATCCCTCACCACCTCATGTATAAAACTGCGACATGTCCTTTCCTTGTCAATGACTCCGATGATTATTTGGTGCTTCTTGCGCCTAACTTTTTTGAAGGGCCTAAAACAGAATAACAGCATAAATTTAAACCAAAAGTATCGGCCCCAACCTACCTAACTCACTATAATTAATGCTTATAATTTGAACACATAGCGGCTTCACCTGCGGACATGCTCTCCCTATCAAAGACCGCCAGGCCCCGCCTACTCATAATATCCGTATAATTTGTCCGTATTTCCGACTAGTTTAGTCAGGTATACTTCGTGCCGCTAAAATTTTAAGGTCGTTGACCACCTGTATTTTTAAAGGAAACCTCATGAGTCAGTATGTAGTTTGTGCGCTGTACAAGTTTGTTGAGCTGAATAACTATCAAGAGCTACGCGAGCCATTACTTGCGTTGATGGAAAAACACCATATTCGCGGAACATTACTACTGGCAAGTGAAGGTATCAACGGCACAGTTGCATCTGATCGTGCAGGTATTGATACGCTACTGGAGTGGCTAAACAACGAACCTCGTTTGACTGGCACCGTATACAAAGAGTCGTATTCTGAGACCCAGCCATTCAATCGCACCAAAGTGAAATTGAAAAAAGAGATCGTAACATTAGGTGTTGAAGGTATAGACCCTCGCCACGTAGTGGGTACTTACGTGAAACCTCAAGAGTGGAACGATCTTATTGCTGATCCTGAAGTGTTTGTTGTCGATACACGTAATGATTACGAAATCGAGATCGGGACATTCAAAGGCGCTGTAAACCCAAATACTGAAACCTTTCGTGAATTCCCAGACTATGTAAAAGAAAACATGGACCCGGCAAAACACAAGAAAGTTGCGATGTTCTGTACCGGTGGTATCCGCTGCGAAAAATCAACGGCTTACATGAAAGAACAGGGCTTTGATGAGGTCTACCATCTAGAGGGCGGCATTCTTAAATATCTTGAAGAAGTTCCTCAAGAAGAGAGCATGTGGGAAGGCGATTGTTACGTATTTGACGGTCGTGTTGCAGTGAACCACCAGCTAGAAAAAGCAGATTACGATTTATGTAACGCTTGTCGTCTACCGATCACTGAAGAAGACAAACAGTCAGAATTGTTCGAGCAAGGCGTGAGCTGTCCAAAATGTCACGGCACACACTCAGAAGAACAAATTGCTCGATTCCGCGAGCGTGAAAAACAAGTTGTTCTTGCAGAGCAGCGAGGCGAGCAGCATGTTGGTGGTGAAAGTGCCAAGCAAAGAGAAGCCCGACGTGCCGCTAAGTACGCGCAAAAAGAAGCGCAGCGTAAACAAGACTAAGCCCAACTCTCCTTATATTTAGCGAGCTGCCGTAAGGTGGCTCGCTTTTACTACGCACCAATACTCTTTCAATACAATTTTGTATCCCTCACCAATACCTCTAGTTGATAGTCTCTTTTGCCTTCGGGTAGCCCCACCATTTCATCATAAGCACTTTGATGTACTAAAACCTGCTTATTTGCTTTGATATTCCTGCACTTCTTTTGCATCTCGATCAGGGAGTGAGCCCTCAAAAAGATACCGTTGTCATCAGTGATAAATTGCGCTTCTCCATCAATCACGACAGATGCCTGGTACAATGCGAGATCAAGCGAATGAATGACCAATTTGTCTACATAGAAGTATTTTTGTAACTTACTCAATGGTATTGCCATGTGTCACCTCCCTAAAAGTTACCTCTACGTTTTGTAGAATAAAACCGATCATTGGATGAGATTTCTTCGGTTTACTTGCGTACAACATCGGAAACTAAAGAGGATTCCGATGCAAACAATCAATGTCGTGTGGTTAAAACGAGATTTAAGGCTGACTGACCATCAACCACTAACTCAAGCATTATCAACAAAGCACCCAACTGTGCTTTTATATATTGTTGAACCATTGCTATTGAACAACCCACACTATTCTGAGCGCCACTGGCGATTTGTTTGGCAATCACTGCAAGACATGGATGAGACGCTCAAAGCATATGGGCATCGAATCACGGTGCTGTTTGACGATGCCTTAGCATGTTTTCAATCAATTCAAGCGCAATATCAAATCAACGCTGTTTTTTCTCACCAAGAAATAGGACTCAACTGCACCTTTGAACGCGACAAACAAGTTGCCGCTTGGCTGTATGAGCAGAACATCGACTGGTTTGAGTTCGAACACGGTGCTGTTATCAGAGGTGCAAAAAACCGGCAAGGTTGGGACAAACATTGGGACTCTGTCATGAGAGCCTCAATAAGCCCTATTGAGCTCCAAACCGACTTATTGCATTCATTGGATGCAGAAGCTCTCGGCTGTTCGTTTTCGCCACCATCATCCTGGCGATCAAAATGCAAAGGAATGCAAACGGGAGGAAGCCGGCTCGCTTGGAAAACACTAGAGGACTTTTTCCATCGTCGAGGTCGTGATTACTATCGAAGCATTTCTAGTCCCACAGCCTCACGCACAGCCTGTACTCGACTTTCTCCATATCTCGCTTGGGGTAACATATCCTTGCGTGAAGTTTATCAATACCTTTTGAAACACTGGCAAGTCGCTGGGTTTCGTCGCAGCTTAATTGCATTGTCTTCACGGCTTCATTGGCACTGTCACTTCATCCAAAAATTCGAATCGGAATACGACATGGAGTTTTACTGCGTTAATCGGGCTTACGAACCATTGATTAAACAAAGTAGTACTTTCGATGAAGAAAAGTTAGCAGCATGGAAATCTGGGCATACCGGCGTACCTTTGATTGATGCCTGCATGCGCTGTTTGCACCACACTGGTTACATTAACTTTCGCATGCGTGCCATGCTGGTTAGCTTTCTTACTCACCACATGAACATGAATTGGCGAGTAGGTGTAACGCATTTAGCGCAACTGTTTCTCGACTTTGAGCCCGGAATTCATTACCCACAATTCCAAATGCAAGCAGGAGTAACCGGGACTAACACAATCCGTATTTATAATCCGATCAAGCAAGCCCAAGAACATGATCCTGACGGCACGTTCATCTACAAGTGGGTACCTGAATTGCAAATGGTTCCTCCCCCTCTTTTATTCGAGCCTTGGACAATGACCCAGATGGAAGCTGTCATGTATCAGTTGCAGCCAGATAGCCGTTACCTTGCACCTATTATCACACCAGACAACGCAGCTAAGGCAGCAAGAGAGCGCTTATGGACGTGGCGGAAACGAGCCGATGTGAAACAAGAAGGCAGACGAATTCTTGCGCGACATGTTAGACCCTCAAAAGAAAGTAGGACGCGATGATCATCTCTCAATCACAATGCGTACAAATGCAAACACACTCCAGGGAACCCGTTGTACCCTCAACTAGTAAGGAACACATTATGTTCAAACGTATCTTAGTTATCGCGGCGACACTGATGGCGACATTATCTTTTATGCTTCCCGTCAAGGCTCATGAGCATGGCATGATGAAAGCCGATATTGTCGACGTTGCCGCTGAAAACGGCTCTTTCAATACGCTTGTTGCTGCGGTGAAAGCAGCGGGCTTGGTTGACACTCTCAAAGGAGAAGGCCCATTTACTGTTTTTGCACCAACGGATGACGCTTTTGCAAAACTGCCAGACGGCACAGTCGACATGCTCTTAATGCCGGAAAACAAAGACAAGTTAGTATCTGTTTTGACTTATCACGTCGTCCCAGGGAAAGTGATGGCTGCCGATGTTGTTAAGCTAGACAAAGCGACTACGGTTCAGGGGCAAGATGTGATGATTAAAACCATGGGCGATAAAGTCATGGTTAACGATGCAAATGTCATTGCAACCGATGTGAAAGCTAAAAACGGTGTCATTCACGTGATTGATACTGTCATCATGCCGAAATAACACCATTCAGAGGGCGGTACAATCCGCCCTTTAGACAGAACTTCTTCCACCCTTAGCACGATTCCTCTCCACTTATCCCCAACAAACCCCCACTCATTCACCATGACTATAAAAAGGATGAAAACAAAATTAAAATCAATACCTTGTAAGACGACACTGCACAATATTGACGAGGTTAAGATATCGTTACCTTTCAATTTGAGAACAGGATTCCATGTCAGTGACGTTTACTTTTCCACATGTAAATTCTTAAGCTAAATTTTGGCTGCTCAATCACATTTCGGCAAACCATTCGAAAGGGTGGGACGCAAAGCTTCCGGTCTGTCAGCATTTAAAAATCTAAAAGAATGCTCATGATAGCGGGGTTACCATGACGCAGTGTTACAGAAGTCCAATTTCTGTAGCGTTGCTTTATGCTCAGCATGCGCCGGGGTGTGACATTAGTTTGTCAGCCATAACAGAGGACATGTGATGAAATCATTTCCAACCAAATCCGTACTCGCGTTAGCACTTGCAAGCATTAGCTCAGGTGCTGCGGCTCACGGTTATGTATCAGAAACCAATGGTGGTGTCGCTGCAAGTCGCTCGGCACTATGTAAGTATCCAACGCCAGATACTAACGAAAAAAATAATAACTGCGGTGCGATTCAATATGAACCGCAAAGCGTTGAAGGCCCTGATGGCTTTCCCGAAACAGGGCCTCGCGATGGTAAAATAGCGAGTGCCGAAACCGCTTTAGCAGCTGCCCTTGATGAGCAAACTGCCGACCGTTGGGTAAAACGCCCTATTCAAGCAGGTACACAAACTTTTGAATGGACATTTACCGCTAACCACGTGACGCGCGACTGGAAATATTACATCACCAAGCCTGATTGGAACCCAAACGCTTCACTATCACGAGACTCTTTTGATCTAACTCCTTTCTGTGTCGTCGACGGCAATATGGTTCAACCCCCGAAACAGGTAAGCCATCAATGTAATGTGCCTACTCGCGAGGGATACCATGTCATCCTGGCAGTATGGGATGTTGGCGACACTGCAGCCTCATTTTATAACGTGATCGATGTGAAATTTGATGGTGACAGTCCCGTTATTCCAGATTGGAAGCAAGGCGGTCAAATTATTCCTACAATGGATTTAAATATTGGGGATTCGGTTTATACACGCGTATTTGATCAAGCAGGTGAAAACGTGGCGTATAGAACTGAACTAGAAATTACCGATGCAGCAATGGGCCAAGCGAAAAACTGGTCTTACGCACTCGCGACTAAGCTAAACCAAGAACAAGCAAAACTGCAAGCCGGGCAGTATGCAGAGGATAAATTCACTCCTGTTTATGGTACTAATCCGGTGTATCTGCAAGCAAATAGCGGCCTTGAGCGAGTAGAGATCGGCTATAACATTGAAACTCCTGTTCCAGAATACTCACTCACAGTAGATGGCTTAGCAGACGAATATATCATTGAGTCAACACCGACAACGTTGGATCTGACACTAACTGCTGAAGGCGATTTAAATGCAGAACTCACCGTTTACAATCACCATCGCGAGCCACTTGCAAGTTGGGCAAACGAAATGAAAGACGGCTCGGTAGAGGCGATATCGCTCGCTTTAAGTAAATCGGAGCCGGGTCACCATATGCTCGTAACACGTATTAAGGATAAAGATGGCAACTTGGTGGATCAGCAAACACTCGACTTTCACTTAAAAGAAGAGTCAGTTACTCCACCACCATCTGATGAGTACGATTTTGTCTTCCCTGAAGGACTATCTAGCTACACGGCGGGCACAAAAGTGCTTGCCAGCGACGGGGGCATTTATCAATGTAAACCTTTCCCATACTCTGGTTACTGTATGCAGTGGAAAGAAAGCGCAAATCATTACGAGCCTGGAATAGGTTCACACTGGGAGATGGCTTGGGATAAAGTCAACTAAATCACCCTTTGAACGTTAAGTAAAAAGAGCCTCACGATGAGGCTCTTTTATAATCAAACGCAAAAATGACAGCTTTCCCGGTCTAAACCATGAACACCAGATAAACTAGTGAGATGCGCTCGCCCCTCAATCAGCCCCATTTCATACCCTTCTAGTAAAACGGATTGTCGCATTGATAAGCGCTGAACATGAAAATTATCTGGTGGGGCAATCACCCTAACATGTGTTCCTGGTGGAGGGTTACGAATAAACTCTAATGATTGATTATAGTTATCTGCACGTCTTAACATCGCATCCGCCATTTTGGGGTGCTCCGCAAACAGTTTCTTCATCAGCCATGTGGTCTTAACTGGCTTTTTGGCATAATTCAGCGGGTGAGAGAGTACTACGGTTATGTCGCGAGCCCCTCGACGATAAGCCTCACGCACTGGGATAGAATCAGCGACCCCACCATCGGTATAACAACCGCCAGAAAAACAAGGGGTATGCTTGTAGGCAATCGGTAATGCTGTTGTCGCTTCAATCGCATGGTGAAAATTATCACGTGTCACGCGGTAATAATCTGCCTGCCCTGTATCTACATTTGTTGTCGCTGCGAGAAAAGGAACGCCATTAAACAGTTTATTTTCATCGACGGGATACAAGCGATTAGATTCTTCAAACAACCACTTCACATCGATGAGGTCCCCACCTTTAACGAAGCGAGTCGGGTCAAAAAAGCGTTTGCTTGTGGCCAGCTTAGTAATGACGTTAATACTGCGATGCGGGTAGTCGGTCAAATACCCAATCAAATTTGATGCACCAGCAGATACACCGATTGCAAAATCAAACGGTTTATAACTCTGCTCTAAAAACGCATCTAACACTCCGCTTGCGAAGACGCCTCGCATCGCGCCACCTTCTACTACAATTGCTTTTGTTGCCATATTTCCCCCATTCTCCTTGCCAAAAGAGTAATGAAATTCGTGCAATCACAACAATTGAATATTCTTATTATTGAAATAGGTGAAGTCTATTTATTTCTCTCTTAGAAAATGAAAACTAAAGTTCAAAAAATCCGTACCCGTTAGAAATGTAATTGCGGGTTGAACCAAGGTGGCAATGCCTAAGAGAAATCTAGGAGAAAACCGTTTTATAGGCTTCGCCCGCGCCATCAATGAACATTTGAGTACCAATAACCGCTAGAATTAAGCCCATCATTTTAGTCACAACATTTAGAGCACTTGGTCCAACCGCTTTGACCAATTTGTCTCCAAACAAAAACAGTACATAGGTGATCACACAAAGGACAGCGAAAGAAACGATAGTAATAATGGTTTGATCGAAACCACCCGCTGTCGCAAAGTTCATCGCGGTAGCAATCGTTCCAGGCCCAGCTAATATTGGCATCGCCAGTGGAGACACTGCAATACTCAATGCCGCCCGTTGCTGAGCTGGTGAATACGCCTTCTCTTTGGTTTTTTGATGCGTCGAATCACCTTGAAGCATGTTAAAACCTATCAAAAACACCAAAATACCGCCTGTTATTCGCAATGCATAAAGCGTGATACCAAACAAATCAAAAATTAACTTACCGGCAATAGAAAATATCGCGATGATAATAAATGCAATAAAAACCGAGCGGAGCGCAATGGAACGGATGGTTTCTTTATCTTCATCAGCAGTTAAACTCAAAAAGATGGGAATATTGGCGATAGGGTTCATGATGGCAAAGAAGCCCATAAACACCGTAACTGTATGAACAATGAGTTCTTTCATATTTTCCACTGCATTTAAATTATTGATTCTAAAAACAGTATATACGCTCTCAAACAGAACGAGTGGTGTATTCTCTATTCGTCTTCACACTTATGCACCAAGCATTGTTTTTCTTTTGAGATAGTTTACCGACTCATCAAATGTCGCTAAGGTGAGTCTTCAGCCTTTAACGTAACAGGGGATGTTAAGTCACCATGAACAGCACGATTCAAACAATTCTCAATCACCGCTCAATTCGAAAATTCACCTCACAACCGATTGAGAGTGAACAATTAGATGCCATTCTTCAAGCCGGCCTTGCGGCATCCTCATCAAGCATGTTGCAAGTCGTTTCAATTATCCGCGTGACCGACAAAGAAAAACGCACGCTATTAGCTCAATATGCCGGAAATCAAGGGTACGTTGAAAGCGCGGCTGAGTTTTTGGTGTTTTGTATTGATTACCAGCGCCATGCCAGTATCAACCCAGATGTTCAAGCTGACTTTACCGAGTTAACGCTAATAGGCGCTGTAGACTCGGGCATCATGGCACAAAATTGCTTGCTTGCGGCGGAGTCGATGGGACTAGGAGGTGTGTATATTGGTGGTTTACGAAACAATGCCCAAAAAGTAGACGAATTATTAGGTTTACCTAAAAATACCGCCATTTTATTTGGTATGTGTCTTGGTCATCCAGATCAAGCCCCTGAAGTAAAACCTCGCCTACCTAAGCATGTCGTGGTGCATGAAAATCAGTATCAAGACCTAAACTTGGATGATATTCAGACGTATGACCAAACTATGCAAAACTACTATGCAAACCGTTCGAGCAATCAAAAACAGAGTACTTGGTCACAAGAAGTCACCAGTAAACTGGCTGGGGAATCACGTCCGCATATCCTGCCTTACTTAAACAGTAAAGGACTCACTAAAAGGTGATGACCACAATACGATAGGATCAAAAAAGGCCTCTGAAGAGGCCTTTAGAATTTATCAGCAAAAACTTGCTTAGTTACCGCCTGTCGCGCCAGTGCCTGGACCCGGTGGGTCTTCAGGTTCAATTGGCTCACCGACTTCCGCATCTGGAATTTGTGGTACGTCAGGTTCGATATCTTCTAATGGAATGTCGTTATCGATAGCCTCTTTTACATCAGCAACAACTTTCTGAGTATCTTCAGCTGGAATCGTTACGTAGATAACGTCACCTGAATCATTCTCAGGATAATTTGGGTTCGCCGCGATTACATCTTCTGTTATTGCTTTTGCAGCAACAGCTACAGCTTCAGGCGAAGCTGTTGGGTTCGCTTTGATGATGTCTGATACAACGTTTGCTGTTGCAACTAGCTGAGTAGCAAGTGCGCTGTTACCACCCTCACTGCCAAGTCCTGCTACTACAGATTCTGTATCACGAAGGATTTCGTCAACTGTTTTACCACTTGCATTGATATCGATACCCAAATTCTCGAATACTTTTTCAGCGATATCAGAAGAGTATACTTCACCATCTTTTAAAGAGTTAGCAACCAAAGTCGTAAATGGAGAGCCTGTTACCAATGAATCCGCCTGGGCTAGGCCTTGAGGGATTTTGTAGTCAGATGTAATAGGTTTGCCATTTGACGCGTCTTTACTATCTTCTGTGTGCGTTAATACGAAAGCACAATCACCTGGCGCATTTACAACGTTGATATTTTCAAAACGCGCTTTACCAACCATACCTTCATAGTTTGTTGTATTTTCAATCGCGTCGTATGTCTCACCACCACATACTGCTTGAACTTTCATGCCGATAACAGCTGGGTCATAAGCCTGAACTGAGTATCTTTTTACCTCAGGGTCGCTGTCACTACCACAACCTGCTAGTAGGACTGCTGCCACACTTGCCGTTAAAAGTTTGATTTTCAAAATTAGCTCCAATATTTGTTGTTATATCCGACCGCAACAGGAAGCATAACGGCAGTTGCATATAGTGTAAATAGGATGCATACAACTTTGGCATGAGTTTTTTCACATTCTTGCCTGTTTGCTTGTGCAAAATCATGCATTCATCTCAATAACGTTAAATAGACACAATTTTGTCATGTATTCGTCAGTATTTTTTCAAGTAACTTGTTGCCTTTATTGCAACCAGATGGATAATAGTTGACTATTTTTTGTGGGTCGGATTTTCACACCTTCATTAATGAAACTAAGAGCTCTAAGTCGCTAGCAGCCATTTGGAGTGTTTATTACACAAATAATTCTGAATGGACTCGCTTTCTAAAGGCTTAAAACTGCAGTAAATCATCAATATTGATGAAATGCAGTTCAATTAGAATGAATCAATTTCAGTCGGCAAACTTTCTTTCGGTAGTTATAAACCAATGAACACATTTAATAAATTTTTGGGGATATCAGTACTTCCTATCCTTCTTACAGGGTGTACTTTGCCTGGTAGCCACCTTTCGGTCAGTGACAAAACAGTCATGAGCACTGAATCGAGTGATATAGAGTCTCAGGTTACCGTTTATCCCTTAACTTTGGAGCGCGTAACGTCTTTAAATTCAGTGGACCCTTTTTCAAAACCAAACCCAGAGTTAGATATTGAAATCGCAAAATATGAATACGAAGTAGGACCTGGCGATATCCTAAATATCACTATTTGGGATCACCCAGAGCTAACGATCCCAGCGGGCTCATACCGAAGCTCAGCCGAAGCGGGTAACTGGGTGCATTCGGATGGCACGATCTTCTACCCTTACATAGGTGTCGTACATGTTGAAGGCAAAAACGTACGTCAGATTCGTGCAGACATTGCAAGCCGCCTTGCAAAATACATTGAGAGCCCACAGGTCGATGTAAGCGTTGCGGCATTTCGCTCTAAAAAGACTTATGTAACTGGCGAAGTTAACAAGCCAGGACAACAACCAATTACAAACATCCCCCTTACACTTCTAGATGCTGTGAATAGAGCTGGCGGACTGGCTGCCGAGGCTGATTGGCGTAATGCGACACTGACACGCAATGGCGTTGTTGAAAACGTCTCTTTGTATGCTCTGATGCAACAAGGCGATTTAACTCAAAACCGCCTTCTAAAGCCTGGCGATATTGTTCATATTCCTCGAAACGATGCGCAAAAAGTATTTGTTATGGGCGAGGTTAACGATCCGAAATTACTCAAAATTGATCGTAGCGGCATGAGCCTTACTGAGGCTCTTAGCAGCGTTGGTGGTATCAGTGAAATCTCCGCAGATGCTACCGGTGTGTTTGTCATCAGACGTTCAAAAGAAGAAGCTAAAATGGCGGACATTTATCAGCTAGATGTTTCTGACGCTTCTGCTTTGGTGATTGGTACTGAGTTTGATCTCAACCCTTACGACATAGTCTATGTGACGGCTGCACCTGTTAGTCGTTGGAATCGTGTGATTGCTCAGCTCGTTCCAACCATTTCCGGCTTTAATGAACTAACCGAAGGTGTACTACGAGTACGCACTTGGCCGTAAAACAACGTGCCGCAAGAAAATTATCTCTTGCGGCACGTAATCGATAGCTACTCAGCTCAATTGCGCAATATAAAGAAGCCAGCAATTCAGTTGAGATCATAAGCATACAACTTAAAGTAGGGTAAGCATTTGTTTTCTAATATTCTTGTCGTCTGTGTCGGTAATATTTGCCGCTCTCCAACAGGAGAGCGGCTTTTGCAGTCTTTACTACCAAACAAACATGTCGCATCAGCAGGAATCGCAGTAGATAAGAGCCATCTAACGGGAAAAGCTGCTGACGAGATGGCAACCACTATCGCGAACGAACATGGCGTAAGCTTAGATGGACACGAAGCACGACAATTAACACCTGAGCTTTGCGCTCAATACGATCTGATATTGGTTATGGAAAAAGGTCATTTAGAAGCCTTAACCAAAATCGCTCCTGAGGCACGAGGTAAAACGATGCTGTTTGGACAGTGGATAAATGAAAAAAGCATCCCTGATCCATACAGACAAAGTAGAGAAGCTTTCGAACATGCATATACGCTTATAGAAAAAGCAGCAAAAGCGTGGTCTCAAAAACTATAAGCCGCAAGGCTAAATAAACGCCAATGGCAAGGTATTTAAGAAGTTAAAGTAATGACAACACAAACTATTAAGCAATCACGTCAAGCCGACGATGAGATCGATTTGGGAAAGTTATTTGGGATCATTCTCGATGCCAAATGGCTCATTCTATGTACCGTAGTCCTATTTTCAATTATAGGCGTCGGCGTTGCCATTCTATCAACACCTATCTATAAAGCTGACGCTCTTATCCAAATCGAAAGTAAGAGTTCAGGTGGTATTTCAGCGATGGTTGGTGATATGGGAGAGCTGTTTTCAGCAGAATCATCAGCGACAACAGAAATAGAGATCATCAAATCTCGTATGATCTTGGGCGGTACTGTTGATAAGTTCAACTTAACGACTGTCGTTTCTCCAAACTACATGCCAATTATTGGTAAAGGCCTAGCTCGACTACAAGGTGAGCAAATCAGTCTGAGCGTTTCACGATTTAATGCTCCTTCTTACGCAGTTGGCGTTCCTTTAACTCTTGAAGTTATTGATTCTGAAAAACAGACGTTCAGGCTCTTAGAAGATGACAATAACGTCATTCTAGAAGGTAAAGTTGGTGAACTGCTTGAGAAGAATGGATACCAGTTTTTGGCGACTGAACTTGTGGCTCAAACTGGTGACTCATTCACGGTCAGCAAAATCAGTAAATTAGATGCAATTAATAAACTTCAAGAAAACTTATCGATTAGCGAACGTGGTAAGCAAACCGGGATTATATCTTTAAGCTTCTCTGGTGAAGACCGCGCTAAGATTCAAGATATCTTGAACGACATTAGCCAAAACTACTTCTTACAAAACGTTCAAAGAAATTCTGCAGAGGCAGAGCAAAGCCTCGAGTTCTTGAAAGGTCACCTCCCAGACATCAAAACAAAACTGACCGCTTCTGAAGACGTTTTAAATCGGTTCCGTCAAGAAAATGAATCTATCGATTTAGGCCTTGAAGCTCAGTCAACGCTGAAAGTAATGGTTGAGTTAGAAGCACAGCTAAATGAGCTTACATTCAAAGAAAGTGAGATCAGCCAACGCTTCACACAGGATCACCCAGCTTATAAGTCGCTACTTGATAAACGTGAAACACTACTAAAAGAGAAAGAACGTCTTAATAAACAAGTTCAAAAGTTACCGAAAACACAGCGTGAAGTTCTACGTATGACACGCGATGTAGAAGTAAACCAACAAATCTACATCCAACTATTGAACAAGGTTCAAGAGCTCAACATTATTAAAGCCGGAACAGTTGGCAACGTTCGAATCTTAGATAACGCTCAATCTTTCTCTAAGCCAATCAAGCCGAAAAAAGCGCTTATCGTTGTGCTAGCAACACTGCTTGGCGGTATGGCAGGCGTGGCTTTCGTATTAATTCGTGCAGCATTCCACCGTGGTGTGGAAACACCAGATCAAATTGAACAGATTGGCATGCCAGTTTACGCAAGCGTTCCAAAATCTATTCAACAACTGGAATTTGCAAACAAGCTTAAGCGCAACAAAGGCAGCAACAATGAGCTAGTCCTTCTAGCGGAAGCTAACCCAGCTGATCTTTCCATTGAGGCTCTACGTAGTCTTCGCACTAGCTTGCACTTTGCAATGATGGAAGCGAAGAATAACGTTCTTATGATTTCAGGTCCTGCACCATCTATCGGCAAAACATTTGTATCGACCAACTTTGCGGCCGTAGCTGCGAAAACCGGTCAGAAAGTGCTGCTTATTGATGCGGATATGCGTAAAGGTTATTTGCAGCAATGCTTCGGTCTACGTTGGGACAACGGTCTTTCTGATTACTTGAGCGGTAAGACATCCCTTAGCAACATCATTAAATCTACATCCATTGATAATTTAGATGTTGTGACTCGCGGCCAAGTACCACCAAATCCGTCAGAACTTCTTATGCACCCTCGCTTCAAGAGCTTTGTTGACGAGATGTCTGCACAATACGATCTAGTCATCATCGATACACCGCCTGTACTCGCAGTTACCGACCCAAGCATTGTTGGCGCGCTTGCAGGAACAACTCTGATGGTCGCTCGTTTTGATCAAACGACTTTGAAGGAGATTGAAGTCGCGCAAGGTCGCTTCGAGCAATCAGGCGTTGAAGTTAAAGGTGTGATTCTCAATGCAGTTGAGAAAAAGGCATCTAACTCATACGGCTATGGATACGGCTACTATAACTACGCGTACAAAAGCGAATCATAAGTTGAATTTAGATCGCTAATTAAACCAAATATGACAAAGCCCTGCTAGAAACAGCAGGGCTTTTTCTATTGCACTCTTAATTGCTTGTACGTAATCAAACTAAGCAAGACAAAGAATATTGGGTCACTCCAACCAAAACCGACAAATACTCCGATAATGCCGGCATAGGTAGTAATCACTGCCCCTAAGCCATTAGTAATCAATAATGCTTTAAACAGCTGTTTCGCAGTATGCCCTGATTCCACATTACGTAACATCAAACTCACCGCAGCGATTCCACCTAAAAAGATCGAAGTATGCTGCGATAAAAACAGCGCGTACTGGTCGTTAATTTGTACTCCATACATCGGCCACATTATGGTTGGTACAAAAAACAACGCAAAAGCGAATACCGTATATACGACACCATGAACGGTTAGAAAAGTGCGGTTGGTCATCATCTCCTTATCCTCTAATAGGCCCTTGATTGAGCGTCGTTAACGGCACATTGATATCGAAAATTTGACCTCGTACTTCGACTACGCCCATTTTTCGTAAGCGTGCGGCATGCATTTCGAGATACGCTTGCGCCGTGGCTTCATCTTCAAAAAGATAGATACCACCACCGAGTTTGTCTTTTTCGCTTTCCGTCCAGATTTTCCAAATCATGCCCGACTCTTGGTTAATCGACTTAGCTAAGTCGACCAAAGCATTCGACATCTCTTCACCAAACGGACCATGAAATTCAAAATCAACTTGTAATAATTTCGCCATCTTGAGTCTCCTCTTCTTATTGACTCGTTTTCGATGACAAGATTATTACCTTTATAAAACTGACAGAAAAGTTCATAATTTCGCCATTAACTGTCTAAAAAATTGACTCATGAGACTAAAAACGACCTTAGAACAATGGCAAACGCTACAAGCGATTAATCAAGAAGGCAGCATTCAATCCGCAGCTTTACTGCTCAACAAGAGCCATACCACATTGATCTACTCGGTGAGGAAGTTAGAAGACCAACTTGGTATTCAACTTATCGAAGTACGAGGGCGCAAAGCGGGTTTGACAGAGCACGGCAAAACCATACTGCGTCGTGCACAATCCATGCTTGAACAAGCGCGGGAACTAGAAGTCATCAGCGAGCAGTTAAAAAGTGGGGTGGAATCTCAAATCACGGTCGCAATAGATCATCTTTGTGACCCTTGTTGGCTTTATGCACCACTCAGTCAATTTTTGGAGGACAACAACACGACCTCCGTTCAAGTGGTCGAAACGTCACTGAGCAAAACAACCGAAATGGTCGTAAATGAGCTCGCTGACATCGCAATCATCAACTTACCGATAACCAACTACCCTGCCGAAGCATTTGGCGTAACAACCATGCTGCCTGTAATCGCAGCACACCATCCACTCGCTAAAAAGCCGCATGTTTCCATCGACGATTTTGCAACCACCAGCCAAATTGTCATCCGTGACTTAGGTGATTCAGACAAAACGAAAAGAGATGTGGGTTGGTTACGCGCACGTCAGCGTATTACCGTCGATAACTTCGACCACGCTTTTCACGCCGTAGAGCAAGGCGCTGGATTTTGTCGGCTACCAGCGCACTTAGTCGCAACCCGCAAGAGCGATAAAATTAACGTATTGGAGATCGAACACTCCCATCAATATCAAGTTGCGCTGCACCTCACTTTGCCCAAAGGAGCCAAAAGTGGTCCTGCGACTCAAGCGCTTTATCGTACTTTACTCAAAAGTGTAGAAACTCGAGTCTAGCAACAGTGGTATTGAGTTGAATCGCTAGTGTTATCGGCTATTGATTCTCCCTAAATATAGAGAAACGGCCATTTTGTGACGCTACACTCTCACAAAAGGTTGCACGAAGGATAGCGACCACCTACTATCACTCTGCTCATGCCTAAAGCACCCAACACTCGCGGAAAGAACTCGGTTCACGGCAATATCCTCACCTGCTTGGTTTAGCAGGCACAATCTGTTTTTACCTTCTTTTTTGCTTCTATATAGGCGAGTGTGGAAGAAATAAGAAGGGTGAAATATGAACTCTACAAATAGCTTCTCGATCAATATCAATCAGCAAAAATCCATTGCTAAAAAAAGGCTCAAAGCTATCCGCCTATACGATGACGCTACGTTGGAGTTAGTTAAGCGATTTCACTCCAAACCAGAATCTTTGGCTCCCAATACAATTCAATTGGCTGACGTTCAACATGCACTCGCAAGAGAACTTGGCTTATCCAGTTGGAGTAAACTAAAAGCTCATGTCGAAGAGCTAGAAGCGCACAAACTAGCCATCAAACAACAAAAACCGCCCCTAGATGCGAAAGTAAAAACGCTACACGTTCGTTGCGGTCACGATATACAACAACAGCTTAAAACCAGTGGATTTGAAGGGACATTTTTAGCCCTGATCGATCCGCTTTGTATTGGCCCCATACCAGCAACACCGCAGAACTTCCTTGCCATTCGTGCCCAATATGTCGTAGAGACTCTGCTGCCTGTGATGAAGCGTGAAGACTCGGTTCAAGATATAGTCACATTGGAACAATCAAACCTCGATCTGTTGCAAAGTGATGTATTTGAACGAATCGTCTTTTGGGTCGAACATGACAGTTATGATCAATTGATGCTAATTCGTGCTCTAACACAGTTAGAGAATGTAGAGAATAAAGTGATAGAGATCATTGAGTTGAACCAGTTCCCGGGCACTGAACGATTCATCGGCTTTGGGCAGTTGCCTGAAGAAGCTATTCGTTCTTGTTGGCGATACCGTAAACCTGTGACAGCAAAATTATTCAGTCAGGCTAAACGGTGTTGGCACGCTATTACATCACCAACACCTATTTCCATAGTTAATTTAATTCAGCAGCATAACCTGGATTGCTTGCCCAATATATTCAACGTGCTTAAACGCCATTTGCAAGAGTTACCTAATTCACAAACTGGATTGAGCTTGACACAACACCTCGCACTAAAGGTCTTGAGCTCGCAAAATCGTTCAATTCCCATCAAAGATTGGTTTGAGCAATATCAACAACTAGAACCTCTTCCTTACCTAGGAGACGTGATGTTTTACGCGTTACTCCTCCCTCTAGCACAGTGTCAAACACCTTTGATCACGATTGAGTCACGTGAAAGGCACTGGTGGGAACAAAGCGTCCGTATCACTGAGGCTGGCAAGCAGTGTTTGGAAGGCTTAATACGAGCGAAACAATGCTATTGGGTTGGAGGGATTAAAAATACCAGTCAAAGTTATTGGAGCTGGGATCACCTCCAACTAACTACACTTGCCAACCATCATTGAATTGACAAATATGAAAGCATAAAGGGTTCGTTGGCTCTGATGAACACTCAATACTAAATTATCCCTAAAGAAGCGACCGCTAGCCTGAATATAACTTAAATAGTTATGCAGAAATGCATCCACTCAAAGAGAGTATGCACTCTATCTCTTATTAAAATTTATTGTAAATCCTCTTTGTTATCGGTTGTATATTCGATAAAAGTGTTAAAATACAAACTTTTCATCCGGCCAATTCGTTAATATTTGGTTAAAATCCCATTTTTATTAGTGATAAAGTTCACATCTATTAACCATTTAGAGGATTATTCTTTCGTATTTTCTCACTCCGCTGCTAATCTGCTCGCCGCTTTGAAGTGAACTCAAGGTGCATAACTATAAGGAGTGTTCTCATGAATACCAAGAAACCGATGTCGCTTACCAGCCGCGTAATTTTAGGTATGGTTGCGGGTATCTTGACAGGATTTGCAATTCGCACACTTTTTGCCGACAACGGATTTGTCGACGCATACATTGTTAATGGATTATTCGAAGTTGGTGGACAGATCTTCGTTGCCAGCTTAAAAATGCTTGTTGTACCGCTAGTATTTGTTTCGTTAGTTTGTGGTACTAGCTCTCTCAAAGACCTCTCTACACTGGGTCGCATGGGCGGTAAAACCCTCGCTTTCTACGTTACGACAACGGCTATCGCGATTACGCTTGCTCTAACTATGGGTACTCTATTCCAGCCAGGGGCAGGGGCAGATCTAACGGCAGCAAGTTCATTCAAATCAGCCGAAGCGCCATCTTTAGGTCAGGTGATCATCGATATGTTCCCGACCAACCCAATCAGCGCAATGGCAGAAGGTAAAACTCTGCAAGTTATCGTGTTCGCCGTGCTATTCGGTATCGCGATCAGTGCAGCGGGTAAACCAGGCGAACGCATCGCAGCATTCTTCTCTGATCTGAATGAAGTGATCATGAAGCTGGTCGCGATTTTGATGAACTTGGCGCCTTATGGGGTGTTCTTCTTAATGGCGAAGCTATTCACTGGTCTTGGTCTGGGCGCGATCGTCAATCTGGCAGAGTACTTCTTAGTACTGGCTGGTACGCTTGTCCTACACGGTCTAGTTACTTACAGCTTAATGTTAAAAGGTTTCACAGGTCTAAACCCAATTACGTTCCTACGCAAGATGGAAGACGCGATCATGTTTGCTTTTTCTACAGCATCATCGAACGCGACGATTCCAGTGACAATGGAAACAGCAAAGCACCGCATGGGTGTTGAGAACCGTGTATCATCGTTCACTGTACCACTTGGTGCAACCGTGAACATGGACGGTACGGCGATCATGCAAGGCGTAGCAACTGCGTTTATTGCTCAAGCTTTCAATATTGATTTAACTATGGGCGATTACCTAATGGTTATCATGACGGCAACTCTGGCGTCTATCGGTACCGCAGGTGTTCCTGGTGTGGGTCTAGTAATGTTGGCAATGGTATTGAACCAAGTAGGCCTGCCTCTAGAGGGTATTGCACTTATCATGGGTGTTGACCGTCTTCTTGATATGATTCGTACCGCGGTAAATATCACTGGTGATAGTGCTGTGACCGTCATCGTTGCGAAATCAGAAGGTGCATTGGATGAAGCTCGCTTCAACGACCCAATGGCAGGCGTAGCCGAAGAAGAAGTGCACCTGAAACGCGCTGACGCCTAAATCGTTCTACGATTACCATCCTGAAATTATATAGTCCTGTCTAAAAGAAAACCCCGATGGAAACATCGGGGCTTTTGTTTTCTCCGCGTCTAGAAATGCTCTTTCTAATCCACCATCGAATTCAGCTTTTCTCTCGCTTGTTCTTCATGCTCGTCGGTGATGGCATTGCCGACCGAGTTCGCCGCCAGAGTCAGTGCCGCCATATCATCAGTAAAGCCGACGCCTGCTAGTACGTCTGGCACCATATCAGTTGGTAGGACGAAGTAAGCCAGCGCGCCACCTAGTATAGCCTTGTGGCGAACTGAGGTGTTGGAATCTGCCATCGCGAGCCATGATTTTATGCCCATTACGGCAATTTCTTCACCCGCTTTCTTAACCGACCCTTTCATTTTTCGCCAGAATGTTTTCTCATCTGGCGCTTGCATCGTTTGATCTTTGGCGTCTTTCGGCGCCGATTTTACAGACATTGTTGTGGTCATCGTTGCCTCCGAAATTTATGACTATGTCCAACATATTAATAAATCGAACCTGAACGCAAGATTAATAACAAGAAATGATAGTAAAGTGAAACACAGATAGAAAAATCCCCAAACCGAAGTCCGGGGATTATTGCCTTGGAAACAAAAAGTCTTGGAAAACATAAGTTTTGAAACCAAAAGCTTTGGGAGCCAAGCTTTAGAAGCAGAATGCCTTATTGAACAATCTTCTCCAGTACACGTATCAACATTTTGATACGTGGTTCAATAGACTCAAGCAACAAGTACTCTTGATCGCTGTGGAAGCCCGCACCGATAGGTCCTAGACCATCCAAAGTTGGAACACCAAGAATCGCCGTGTTGTTTGCATCAGAGCCACCACCTACTTCTTTCCAGTTGATGTCGATCGCCAGTTCACTTGCGGCTTCTTCAACTAGCATCATCAGGCTTTCTGTTTGTGGGCTTGGCACCATAGAAGGCTTATAAGCTTCACGAACCAACTCAATTCTCACGCCACCAACGAATGGTGTTTCCAGCATGCCATTTAGCTTGCTATCGACATCATCGTATTCTTCGTTGCTCCAGAAACGCACATCCACGATCGCTTCCGCGTGCTCAGGGACGATGTTCGCACCGTTGCCGCCAGAAACAATACCGACGTTCAGCGTAGTACCAGATTCAAAGTTGGTCATTGCATTGACTGCAAGAATCCAATTCGCCATCTCAGTGATTGCGCTGCGACCATTTTCTGGCTCGTTACCTGCGTGAGCTGCAACGCCATTAAAGGTCATTTTGTAGCGAGCCATGCCTTTACGCGCTTTCACTAAACCGCCATCTGCACGTGCTGCTTCTGCAACCAGTACATTCTTAGCGTTTTTCGCTACTGATTGAATCCAATCCACAGAGTCCAGAGAACCCGTTTCTTCATCTGGGTTCATGCAGATAGCGATAGACAGCTTATCCAACACCGCTTGGTCTAGGTTGCGCATCGCGTATACGATGTTTAGCAAGCCAGATTTCATGTCCGAGACGCCCGGACCGTAAGCTTTCTCTGCATCTTGAGACATTGGACGAAGCTCAGCAGTACCCACGGGGAACACTGTATCCATGTGACCAATCAGCATCACGTCGATTTGCTCAGCTTCCGGCTTGTTTCGAACTTCAAGACCGATGCCCGCTTTGCCACAGTCGATGCGTTTTACGCTCCAACCTGACATCGCTTGGTACTTCTCTTCAAATTGAGAAGCGATAAACTCGATACCATCAGTCGTGTAAGTGCCACAATCCACATTAATCAGCGGACGTAGCTCTTCTAGATATTCATTTAGAGAGAATTGCATGACTCACTCCTAGACAAACAGATTCATCACCAGCATTGCGCCAAATGCGTTCAATACTGAGATTGCAATCATAACTGGGATGTAACGACCTTCAGTACCGATTGGCCCCATGATACGACCCATGTACTGAACTTGAGAGCCCATTAGGTAGATAGCAGGTGCAAGAATCGCAATGTGCGTGCCGTTAAGGAGACCTTGGTCAAACAGCGTGATAACCACACCCACTGCGCCACCCATCGACATCCAAGCACCGATCAATACCGCTGCAGCTTCACCCGGAAGACCAAACACCGCCATGATTGGAGAGAACACCGTGCCCATCAGATCCAGCGCGCCAGTGATTTGTAGCGCCTTGATGATAACAAATGCCATCAATACGTTAGGCACCGTAGAGGTAGTCGCAATCACCCAACCTTTCTTAGCACCTTCGACGAAGATATCCGTCACCATTGGTTTTTTCGCTTTAACGTCACCCATTATGCCGTCTCCTCTTTTAAGTTCTCTGATTTGTTTTGGTCTTGCTTGTCTTCTTTACCTTCCGTCATGTTCAGGTAGATACGGAACAGGTTCGCGCCGATGATCTTAAATGCGAACATCACCACAACTGCTAAACCAATAGAAGACGTTACTGCTAGAGAGCCGTCAGCCATCGTCAGTGTGAACAGCACAGCACCCGATGAGAAGAAGTTCACGATGGTTGCACCTGCAGTGAACTGGAACATGGTAAATACGTCCGTTTCACGCTTAGTTAGGTGACCTTCATCTTTTAGCTGACGCGTCATTGCCGCACCTGCATCGGTACTTTGTAGAGAAGCAATTAAAGCCAGACCAGAGTTACCAGGGATGCCCATTAGAGGACGTAGAAGAGGAGTAAGAAGCTTACGAGCTGCTTCAAGTGCACCGTAGTGCTCAAGTACGTTGATCATACCTAAGGCGAACATAACAGTTGGAATCAAAGTAAGTGCGAAAATGAAACCGTCGCGAGCACCGCTACCACCAGTACCGCGAAGCGACGTTGTTGCAACTTGCACACCGTCAGCCGTTTCGGTGACACCATACGCCACCTTGCCGAAAGAGCCATTGAGCGTTGTAAAATCGAATACACCGTACCATTCGCTAGATTGCATCAGGCCAGAAAAGAACACAACCGCAAACGCCAGAGCAACGTAGCACCCCAGTGTAACTTTACGCTCAGTTTGAACAGGAATTTTCATAACATTACCTACACATGTGGAACTTAACACATATGTTCACCTGAATAATGTGCTAGAGAGATGATCAAAATCAATCCGCCTGCCGAACATTATCGCGACTCAGTTATGAAGTTTTGTTTTATGATTCCAATCACAATTGAAAGATAATAAAAATTTGTGCCAACAATTAGGTATTTTAATCTATATCGATAGCTCACGACTTCTTCATCAACTCAACAAATGATTCTGACGAATATTGCTTTCTACAACATTCATGACGTACTTCATACTTTGGCATTGAGGCAATATCGATTAACTCGAAAGTAACATTCAGCCACGAAATTTAGGTTAGGATGGTCCGGTCATATGTAAACGGCATAAACCAGAATTAACAGGACTATACGACCCATTGTTACGCTCACAACCTAAAATAGCCAAGTGGACACTCGCCCTCGTGCTTTGGGTGGTGATGATATGCTTAAGCCAAAATTCTGGTTTCTCGAAAAGCTGCCCGAAGGCTCACCAAATACAGAGTCAGCAAGATGAGAGTGTGAATTTATCACCATCTTGCGACCTTTCAGAAAAGCTGGTTCAAGCGTACCAACATCAGTTTGATCATATTCTTATTCCATTTTTTCTGTTTGCTTTGATTGTGGCGCTGCCGATGACAACCACAGCAATTCGTTATCTGGAATACACAGAACCGATACCGGAAAAGTATCGGGTTCACCTAAAACTTTGCGTGTTTAGAGAATAAAGCCAGCAAGGCGAGAGACCTTTCTGCCTGACTTTTGTACATATTTTATTCACTTCACATAACAAACAACGAAATTTAAAAGTTTTAGGAAATATTATGACATTCACTCGTACACTTTTGGCGTTAACGATGGCTATCGTATCTGCCGTATCTTTCGCATCAGAAAAGACCGCAGAACAAAAGCTAGAGGAAGTTAATCAGATACTAAAAGATAACCCTCAAATTCTTGATTCATTGCACCAAAACCTTCAAGAGTACATTGCGTATCAACAGTCATTTGGCGACACCTTGAAGGAGGTTCGTCAATATCTAAGTGATGGCAAACATTCCTCTTTTGGTGCTGAAAACCCTGAGTTAACCATTATTAACGTAACAGACTACAGCTGCCCTTTTTGTAAACGTTTAGAAGGAGAGCTGGTCAAAGTTGGTAAGGAATATCCGCAGGTAAAAGTGCTTAACCTCAATGTCTCTTTTAAAGAACAATACGAGAAAAACGGCTACAACTCGGCAAGTTACGCATTAAATGTTTGGCAAAACCAGCGAGATAAATACGAACAAGTGCATGAGTTATTGGTGAAAAAACCGGGCGCACATGACGCACGTTCGTTAAATCAAATCGCGAAGAAAACGGGGACAGAAGCGCAGCTTTTCGACGACAAAGAGACCAAAGCGTTGCTTGATAAAAACTATCAGTATTTCACGCAACTTGGTTTACGCGGCACGCCTGCGTTGATCATTAATGATCAAGTCATTCCTGGCTATGTGCCGTTTGACGAGCTAGAAAAAGTCATCGACCAAGAACTGGCGAACTAAAACAACAAAGCCCTTCCCTGATAACTCAAGGAAGGGCTTTTTCTATCTAGGCTTAAAACGAAGTTCTAACTACTTGTCGCGACCCACAAACGCCACAACGACTTTGTCATTGCCAAGCGAGCGAGAGAACACGTACGCGCCTTCTTGTTCAATTACTTGATACTGACCCGCACCAATCGCTGGGTGCGCTTTACGGAACTGACCAAGAGTTTGCCAGTGTTTGAGCAGCGCTTGCTTCTCATCAGATAGCTTCCATACCATGTCAGAACGAGTGCCTTGGTGGAAATCGTCCGCGTAAGGACCAATGTTACGACCAACTTCATCACCATAATAAACCTGAACAGCACCAGGACTCAGAAGCAGTGCATTCGCGGCGTTACGCTGCATACCGTAATCTTTGAAGCGAGAGAAGAACAGCTCGGTATCGTGAGAAGACATGTAGCTCACAGGGTTAAAGTCTTTCTCATTGGCGATAGTGTCCGCATAGCTTTGGTAAGTGTCTGCCATTTGGCTGAAACACGCCGCGCCTTTATCTAATTTCTTCTGCATGTCGAAGTTAATCAACGCATCAAAGCCATCGTCAAAGTAAGGGCTGCGATAAGCGGTATGTCCCCATACTTCACCTATCATCCAGAATGGCTGACCTGACTTACCGTTCTCTTTACGCCACTGCTCAAGGCTGCTTGATGCCTCTTCTTTCAAGCGTTTCCACACATCGCCTTCAACGTGCTTCACCGTGTCGACACGGTAACCATCAATACCAAAGCGTTTCACCCAATCAGTTTGCCACTCAATTAGGTAGTCCGAGACGGTGTAATTATCACGCGCCTCAACGCGAGTGCCAGGGTTATCCAATAGCCATTGAGCTGGCTTCACGGCTTTGTCTGATTCAGTGATAAAGTCAGGCAAACCCGCCAATGACATGGTAATATCACTGCTGCCCGGAGCTGGGTATCCCGGTAGACCTGTTCTTACCCAGTCACCGCCCCACCATTTCGCCCAGTTTGGACTCTGGTAATCAATATTCTGGTGGTAGCTATGCCAATTTTCACCCGCTTTTGGTTGCCAATCCCCCCACTTCTTAGGTAGTTCAGCGTTTGGTTTTAACACCTCAATACCATCAAATTGCAAATCGGCTAACGTTGAGTAACCGGTGTGGTTGATTACTGCGTCCATCAATACTTTAAGGTCACGTTTGTGTGCCTCTTCCACCAGCTTTTTCAGGTCATCTTCGTTACCGAAGTTCTCATCAATCTTGGTGAAATCACGCGTCCAGTAACCGTGGTAAGCGTAGAATGGGAATGAGCCGCTATCGCCGCCACCCACAAAACCGTGTACTTGCTCAACGATTGGCGACAGCCAAATTGCATCTGTACCTAGGCTCTTGATGTAATCTAGCTTTTCGATCACGCCTTTTAGGTCACCACCGTGGAAGGTACCAATCTCTTCTTTGCCGTCTTTCTTGCGCCCATAGCTGTTATCATTGCTGGTATCGGCATTGTTAAAACGGTCGACCATCACGAAGTAAATGTTGGCATTACGGTAATCAAACGGTACTGCTTCTTTGGTTTTCTTCACTGGCTCTAGTAGCACCAAACCGCCGGAATCTTTGCTTGGTGTCAGCGATACTTGCTGATCTTTTACTTCGACCATTTGACCAGAATAGGCATCACGCAACTTGGTGCCATCGGGGAAACTGTCACCCAGCGCGATGGTGACTTCGCCGCCTTGGTAAACCTCACATTGCACTTGTGGGATTGGGCGTTTGAATTCTGTCTTGGCAGCTTTCTTAGGTTCACGCTTGAAGCGTAGAGTTTTGGCTTCCGCATCAAAAGCAAAAGAGTAATCGCCAGTAAAACGGATTTTTAACGGCAGTTCTGTTGGTTTTCCGCAGTTCAGCGCGATAGGTTTGTTGAATTTGACCTTCTGACCATCAGGCGCGACACAGTCGCCTTCAACACCCGTGATTTTGAGCGTGTATCCGTCTTTGGTTAAGGGCACAACCAAAGGTTGCTCTGCACTTAAAGGAAAGTCACGGCTGTTGGTCGTGGTAGAAATGGTGATGTTTGGCTCGGCGATGGCACTTGCCGATGCAAGCAATAAGGTCGTCGTAATCAGATTCAGTTTCATCGTTCAGTCCATTGGTTGCGCATAGGCGCAGTATTCGTGTTGTAGTTTTATTCACACTAATAGTAAATGGATGAAAAACTGAGCACATCATTCTGAAAAGCTACGCCCTAAAGCTTGTGACGCTTCACATTTTGCTTTTATGGGGGCGTAGTTCTACTTATGAGCAGGGTAAAAAGGAGTTTAAAGCTGAACGCTACCAAGGTTACGCATTTGTCTCATCGCCCAATTGACGCGGCTGATGGTGTAAGAAGTCTGAGGGTAAACTTTGATGCGATACGGATTTGGCAGCACCACCGCAAGCCTTGCTGCTTGGCGTGTTGAAAGTTGTTTAGCAGGAATACCAAAGTAGTTTTGCGCAGCGGCTTCCGCGCCATAAATACCTGGACCAAACTCCACCACATTCAAATACACTTCAAGAATGCGTTTTTTACTCCACATTGCTTCCATCAGCAGAGCAAAATAAAGCTCATACGCTTTGCGCACATAAGAGTGTGAAGGAAACAGAAACACGTTCTTTGCAGTTTGCTGAGTAATCGTGCTCGCACCGCGAGAGGGACCGTTCTCGCCAGACTCTGAGATCACTTTAAACAAGGAATCAAAATCCACTCCGTAATGGGTCGGGAACTTTTGATCTTCTGTCGCAATCACGGCCAGTTGAATGTGTTTAGAAATATCACTCAAAGGCACCCATTCATTTTGACTCTCTTCAGGAAATCCTTCAGGAGGAGAAATTATGCGGCTGATCTTCCATCCCCAAATTGGTGGATCGATGTATTTCACTATGCCAACGAGCATCACTGGTAAAAGCAAAAGCACCAATAAGATATTGAACAGAAGGGATTTAATCTTTCTCAAAGTCCGACCTAGCCTGATTTCATAAAACAATATGATGCAAGTATAGAGTATGCAGTCTGTTTATCGTTAGTGAAAACTTGGTTAAAAAAAAGCCCGATTTACAATGTAAAACGGGCTTAGAATTTGATTAGACTAAATTATTTGTGCAGCTTGTAGAACACGGTTGAAAGTGGTGGTAAACGAAGCTCAAGTGATTGAGGCAGTGATTCACTTTCGACTTTTTCCGTTTTCACACTGGTTAGCACTTTAAAATCGCTGCCGCCGTATTTGCTGTCGTCCGTGTTCAGCAGTAGTTCGTATTGACCTACATTTGGAACGCCTAAACGAAAACGCTCGTGTGGTACGGGCGTAAAGTTAGTGATGATGAGAATACGCTCACCTTCTTGACTGATACGCTCGTGCGCTAGGATACTCGCATCCGCTTCGTCTTGTAGACGCCACTCAAAACCCGCAGGGACACAATCTTGATCGTGCATCGCCGCTTCATTTCGGTACAAGTGGTTCAAATCGCGCATCAGCTTTTGCACGCCTTGATGACGCTCATATTCCAGCAAGAACCATTGCAACTGATCATCGTGGTTCCACTCCGCCGTTTGGCCAATTTCCGCGCCCATAAAGTTCAGCTTTTTGCCCGGTTGACCATACATATAACCGTAGTATGCTCGTAGGTTTGCGGTTTGCTGCCATTCATCACCCGGCATCTTGTTATGGATAGAGCCTTTGCCGTACACCACCTCATCGTGAGAGAGAGACAAGACGTAGTTCTCGCTGTGCGCATAAACCAGCGGGAAGGTGATGGTATTGTGGTGGTATTTGCGGTGAACAGGATCTTCTTTGATGTATGAAAGACTGTCGTGCATCCACCCCATATTCCACTTGAAGCCAAAACCTAAACCACCCATAAAGGTTGGCGCAGACACCCCCGGAAACGCCGTTGACTCTTCCGCAATCGTCATCGCATTCGGGAAGTGCTTGTACACTTCTTCGTTCATCCATTTTAAGGTTGCGATTGCGTCGTAGTTTTCGTTGCCACCATCAACGTTCGGGACCCACTGATCGTGGCTACGTGAATAATCGAGATAGAGCATCGACGCAACAGCATCGACACGAATGCCATCAATATGGAATTGTTCAAACCAGTACAGCGCATTCGAGACAAGGAAGCGACGTACATGTTCACGGCCTAAATCGTAAATGTAGGAGTTCCAATCTTGGTGCCAACCGCGACGAGGATCTGGATCATGGAACAGAGGCGTACCATCAAAGTTAGCTAAACCATGGTCATCCGATGGGAAATGCGCCGGAACCCAATCCAGCACCACACCGATACCAGCTTGGTGACACGCATCCACGAAGAATTTGAAATCATCCGGAGAGCCGTAACGGCTAGTTGGCGCAAATAAGCCAACGGGTTGATAGCCCCATGAACCATAGAATGGATGCTCAGACACAGGCATCAGCTCAACGTGGGTGTAGCCCATATCCACAAGGTATGGCACCAACTGCTCCGCGAGTTCGCGGTAGTTGAGGAAATCACCGTTCTCGTCGCGCTTCCATGATCCAGCATGCAGCTCGTAAAACGATAACGCTTCATCACGCTTTTGTGTCACTGCGCGGTTTTGCCATTTCGCATCTTGCCATTGGTAACGCCTGTGATCGTAAGTAATGGATGCGAACGATGGGTATTGCTCAGAGTAGAAACACCAAGGGTCTTGTTTGTGTGGCAGCCCTTCCCCATTTGGCCCTTTGAGCTCAAATTTGTACTGAACGCCTTCTTCTAAGCCAGGAATGAACAAACCCCAAATGCCATAATCTAAACGTTGCATTGGGTGACGACGACCATCCCATTGGTTGAAGCAACCGACAAGGCTAACAGCCGATGCATGCGGAGCGTAGACAAGGAAACGAACACCGGAAATGTTTTCACCGCCACGTTCTAGCGTGACAAAGTGTGCGCCCATGTAGTGATACATGTCTTTTGGCGTATGCAGATGCTCGTACTCTTGGTAGATATTGTGGTACTGGTACGGGTCATCAATAATTTGTTCAACACCATTCCAATCGACCGCTAAACGGTAGTGGGTCAGGTGTAAATCGCGTTGTTCTTTTAAGATGAAACCGCTGTCGCCATCACGCTCAAGCGCCACGCGAGGTTCACCATTAACAAGCAGTTCAACCTTGTTTGCGCCCGGCATCCAAACTCTCAGCAAAGCTTCGTCGTCAATGAATGGACCCAGCGCCGCAAATGGATCTGAGTAAGCCGCCTCAGCAAGCAGTTCGTATGCGCGTTCGTGTTGTTTCTTTATTTTCTTGGTTTTGGTGGTTTTCAAATCTTTCTCCCTAGAGCCAACATCCTTTTCAAGACCAGAGATCTGAATCAAACATCGGTTTCTCCACAGCCAACGTTGTGAACTCACAAAAAGACTCCGCTTCTCACGTTCGTTGCGTAAACGGCGTCAAAATACAAAAATGCCCGCTATTGTCGCGGGCATAATAACGGTACTTCATCCTAACGGATTGTGTTTTAGGAATGAGTGACCTAGACGGAACTTTCGTACCTCTGAGCTAACAAAATTGGTAATCAGCTCGTCCATCTACGCCACTCTAGGCATCTTACTTACTCGCCTGTGCGCGAACTTCAGTAAGGCGTTTAGAAATACGATTCACATCTTCACGGCTGAAGATTTCATCTAGGTTCATCGACAATTTACGACGCCAGTTTGGATACTCATCCACCGTACCAGGAATATTGACAGGTTGATCCATTTCTAGCCAGTCTTCAAGCTGAACGCTAAGCAGTGCAGAGTCACCCGCGGCTACGTGCAGTTGCAGCGCTTCGCTTAGGTATGAATCCATTGGCACGTACTGAGCATCATGACCAATGCCTTCTGGCAGATAGCCATGCCAGCGAACACTGTCTAGAATGCCTTGTTTGCACTTCAAGCGGTCAGCGAATAGGCCTTCCAACTGCTGCTCATCAGGGTACAGACCAATCTCACGCCCCATCTTCAAGTCATCACAGTGCCAGAAACCGCGTAGTGTTGGCATATCGTGCGTACACAGCGCAGCCATAGACTGCTCAGCGTAGTGCTTCGGAGAAATAAAACCGCCGTCGTCTTTTGATGTTTCGAAGAAGAAGACTTTGTACGAATGCACACCCGCATCACGAAGGATATCAACGATTTCATCAGGTACAGTACCCAAGTCTTCACCGATTACAGAACACTGATGACGGTGAGATTCCAACGCTAGGATTGCTAGCATGTCTTCAACTGGGTAGTACAGGTATGCGCCTTCTGTCGCTTTCTCGCCTTTTGGAATCCACCAAAGGCGAAGCAGGCCAAGTACGTGGTCGATACGCAATGCACCACAATGCTTCATGTTAGCACGTAGCAATTTGATGTAAGCGTCGTAGCCAGTCGCTTCTAAAACCTGAGGGTTAAGCGGAGGCAGACCCCAGTTTTGGCCTAGTGGACCAAGTACATCTGGTGGCGCACCGATGCTTGCATCCAATACTAGCGCGCCTTCGTCAGCCCATGTTTCGCTGCCTGAATCTGCAACACCAACCGCAAGGTCACGGTACAAACCCACAGCCATGCCTTTTTCTTCGGCTAGCGCTTGCGCTTCTTTGATTTGATCGTCTGCGATCCATTGCAGGTACATGTACAAGTGAACACGATCTTGGTTGTCCTTAATGTACTTCTGAGTACCAGCTGCGTCGAATGTGCGGTATTTCTCAGGGAATACTGGCCAGCCCCACATGTTTGCATCTTCTGCATGTAAATCAGCATGAAGTGCATCGAATGCAGCTTGATGTAGCAAGCTGTCGCCGCCTTTTTCAACAAAGTCCAAGAAGGCACGAGCGCGATCGGTGTTCTTGTCTAAATGGCGAGCTTTAAACTCACTGAATAGCAGCGGAAGAACGCTCATTTTTAGTTGCGAAACTTCGGTGTAATTCACCCAATGAGAGTCTCGCGCTTTTTGTAGACGTTGTTGGAACTCTGCGCTACCCACTCGCTGTTGTGCTTCTGCACTAAGCGCGAACTCAGGTACAGAGCTTACGTCGATGTACATGATGTTCAGCCAGCGACGAGAAGACGGGCTGTATGGGCTTGCCCCTTCTGGATTCGCAGGGAACAGCGAGTGAATCGGGTTCAAGCCAATGAAGTCACCGCCACGAGAGGCAATATCACTCACCAGTTGTTTTAGGTCACCAAAATCACCGATGCCCCAGTTATGCTGAGTACGCAGTGTGTAAAGCTGGATACTAGGACCCCATAGCTTTTTGTGTTGGTTTAGATCGTCTTGTTTGAAACACGCTTTCGGCGTAATGATCAATGACATCTCGTAAGGTGTTTTACGACGCTTACGACTGATGATCAGTTTGTGATAACCCCAAGCCAAGTTCTTTGGCAATGCAAACACTAGAGGGCCACCCTCAGCACGCTCATCACGAACAATTTGGGACTGAAGATAGCCTTCAAGTACCTCTCCTTGTTCTGTTTCTAAACGCCAGCTGAATTCACTCTCACGAGCACTCGTACCTAGGTTTAGTTCCACTTCGACTGGTTCGCCGTCGCGTAAAACAAGAATAGGGGCTAGTACGTCTTTTTTATGTTTCTTTTCAGCAGAAGCCAGTAGTTTTTCATCACTGCTAGTATCGTAGCCAAGCGAAGCGAGCAAGCGGCGTAGCGTCTCCTCAGACACTTTAGCCTCATCTCCCCAAGCACTGACATAGCTATCAGCCAATCTCGCCATTTCCGCGACTTTCTTTAATGCTGTTTGTTCTTTCATCGCTTTCTCCGAAGGTAATACCAACACCTTCCATGTAGGGTTTTATTGTTATCAATAACTTCTTTTGGAAAATGACCAAAGGTAGCGCTTGGCTACCTTGGTCTTAACTAGGTTCTATTAGCGTTTCACCGCTTCAAGCTTCCAGATATTGTTCACGTAGTCGCGGATTGAGCGGTCTGACGTGAACTTGCCAACAAGGGCGGTATTAAGAATGGCCTTCTTCGCCCAGCCAGCTTGATCTTTATATTGTTCGCTCATGTCTTCGTGTGCTTTCACGTAAGAGGCGAAATCCGCGAGACATAAGTATGGGTCACCACCGTCTAGCAGGCTGTCGTATGTGGCACGCAGTAAGCCCGGTTGGTCTGGTGTGAACTCTTCACCCAATAGCAAGTCCATTGACGCTTTGAGTAAGTGATCCGCATTGTAGTAATCAAATGGGTTGTAACCTTGAGCTTTCAGCGCTTTCACACCTTCAACATCTAGACCGAAGATGTAGATGTTCTCATCGCCTACTTCCTCACGAATCTCAACGTTTGCACCATCCATTGTACCGATAGTTAGCGCACCGTTTAGCGCCATCTTCATGTTACCTGTACCTGATGCTTCTTTACCCGCTAGCGAGATTTGTTGAGAAACGTCAGCCGCAGGGATAATGATTTCAGCCATGCTCACGCGGTAGTCAGGGATGAATACCACTTTCAGCTTGTTACCGATGCGAGGATCGTTGTTCACCTTGTCTGCAATCTTGTTGATTGCGAAGATGATTTCTTTCGCTAGGTGGTAACCCGGTGCTGCTTTTGCTGCGAAGAACACAACGCGTGGCGTACACTCAAAACCTGGTTCATTAAGAATACGGTGGTACAGAGACAGTACGTGTAGCAAGTCTAGATGCTGACGTTTGTACTCGTGCAGACGCTTGATTTGAACATCGAAGATTGCATTAGTATCGAGCTCGATACCCATGTTCTCTTTCACCCAAGTTGCTAGGCGTTCTTTGTTCTCTTTCTTCACTGCCATGAATTCTTTTTGGAATGTCGCGTCAGTAGCGTACTTCGCAATACCTTCAAGTTGCTCTAGTTTCGCTGGCCATTCTGGACCGACTTTCTCAGTGATAAGCTGAGACAGACCTGGGTTACAGAACTTCAACCAGCGACGTGGCGTAATACCGTTCGTTACGTTGTGTAGACGTGTCGGGTACATTTCGTGGAACTCTGGGAATAGGTCTTTCTTAACCAATTCAGAGTGAAGTGCTGCTACACCGTTTACTGCGTAAGAGCCGATTACACATAGGTTTGCCATGCGAACCATGCGGTGGAAACCTTCTTCGATGATAGAAAGCTTCTGTTGCTTCGCGACATCACCCGGCCACATTGCACGTACGTCTTGTAGGAAGCGGTGGTTGATCTCGTAAATGATCTCCATGTGACGTGGTAGCAGGTGCTGGATTAGCGACTCTGGCCATGTCTCTAGTGCTTCTGGAAGTAGCGTGTGGTTGGTGTACGCAAATGTCTTAGAGCTGATTTCCCAAGCCGCTTCCCAAGCTAAACCTTTTTCATCCATCAGGATGCGCATTAGTTCAGGAATCGCAATCGTTGGGTGCGTATCGTTAAGCTGGATAGTCTCTTGCTTAGGTAGATCCGCTAGCGAGTAGCCCGCAGCTTCGTGGCGACGTAGGATGTCACGTACAGACGCTGCTGAGTGGAAGTACTGCTGCATTAGACGCAGTGTTTTACCTTTCTCGTGGTTGTCGTTCGGGTAAAGCACTTTAGTGATGTTACCTGCGTCGATCAGTGCGTGCTGAGCTTCGAAGTAATCACCATTGTTAAAGCTTGCTAGTGAGAATGGTGCAATCGCCTGACATTCCCAAAGACGTAGCGGGTAAACCGTGTCTGATTCATAACCCACAATTGGAAGATCCCAAGGCATTGCTCTTACTGTCATGCCTGGTACCCATTTGCGGACTTCTTTACCGTTCTCGTTAATCACTTCAACGTGACCGTAGAAACCGATCTCTTGCGCAAGTTCTGGACGCGCAATTTCCCAAGGGTAGCCTTCTACACCGCGCCATGCGTCAGGTGCTTCTTGCTGGCGACCATCTTTGAATGACTGTTTAAATAGACCGTATTCGTAATGTAAACCATAGCCGACAGTTGGGAATTCTTGTGCCGCACATGAATCCATGAAACACGCAGCCAGACGACCAAGGCCACCGTTACCCAATGATGGGTCGCGCTCTTCTTCTAGCAGATCAGTTAGGTTGTAACCCAGTTCAGCCATTGCTTCTGTTACTTGTTCATACAGACCCATGCTGATTAGGTTGTTACCCGTCAAACGACCGATAAGGAATTCTAGCGAAAGGTAGTTAACGCTCTTCGCACTTTTAATGCGTGGATCTTCTTCTGTCGCAAGCAAATCTAGAGTAGTAAATTCAGCCAGAGCATGCCCCATTGCTAGGTACCATGCGCGGCTGTCTGCGTTTTCAATCGTATGAGCGTAAGTTACAGATAGGTGTTTCTTTACGCTTTCTTGGAACGACTTCTTGTCAAATTGTTTTTGTTGAGTAGGTTTCATTACGAAATTCTCACGTCTTTTGGTAATTCATCTGCCATACATCGTGCATTTACCTCTGTGAATAAACATCCTCCTAATTCTCATCCTTTGAAGGAGGAGGGCTGAGGGCGTAGAGGGGGTACCATTGCTAGGTTAGTGATCCAAATCTCAACAAAGTGAACTTTGCACCAGTTCTTAGTGATTTTGATCACAATGGAATGTGAGAAAGGTTAAAACCCGTTCATGACGCTTTTTATAGTCCACTCATCTGATGATGTGAAAATTGTAATATCGGTCACATTAACTCGGTCAGCGTAGAAGAACTTTTCGTAATCTATGTGCAACGCGATCTTAACGCTAACGAAACAAACGATATTTAAGTGACGACAATCACAAATAAAGGGCGTAGTTGATGGTAAATCCATCAACCCTTGAGAATTAGGAAGTGGATCAAAGTAACGAACATTTCTGATGTCGTAACATCCCTCTCAGCTCACAGGATTGTACGCTTTTTATACAAACTAGAATTAGGCGATGTGAGTTATTTCTAGTTTTCGCTAGCTTTTATATTTAAGTGACCGTATGGAATGGTTTTTCAGACGGACGCAAGCCCCAATAGTAGCGACATTATCCGGTATTCAAACAGTGTTTTTGATGCTGATGGCATCATTCAGTAAGACGGCTTTCAAGGGGGCTTTACTAGAATGATCACGTTGCTGTCATTTGGGTATACATAAATAAGGACATAACTACTAATGTGGATTCCATCTAAGCTTACTCGACCAGGACGCCTGCACAATGCCATCGTGCGCCCACGAGTGTTGGACTTACTACAGCAAGCGCCTTACTACAAATTGGTTTTATTCCGATCCCCAGCAGGTTACGGAAAAACAACAATGGCAGCGCAGTGGCTATCCGATAAGCCAAACGTCGGTTGGTACAGCATTGATGACAGCGATAACGACGGCTTTCGCTTTGTAAACTATCTGCTTCAAGCATTAAACAAAGCCACCAACTTCAGTTGCGCTAACGCACAAAAACTGGCGGAAAAACGTCAGATCTCGTCTTTACGCTCCCTATTTAGCGAAGTATTCGCTGAAATGGCTGACTTTCATCAAGAGTGCTACGTGGTACTTGATGACTACCATTTAATCACGAATGATGAAATCCATGAATCCATGCGTTTCTTCTTAAAGCACATGCCAGACAACCTCACCGTTGTGGTAACCAGTCGTGCAGCGCCGCCTCTGGGCACTGCAAACTTACGTGTTCGTGATTTAATGATCGAAATCGGCAACGAGATGTTGGCGTTCGATACCGAAGAAACGACTCGCTTCTTTAATCAGCGTATTGCCGATGGCATCGACGAAGACATGGCAAACAGCCTCAGAACCTATGTTGAAGGTTGGCCATCGGCGATGCAGTTGATCGCATTACAAGCCCAACATCAAAACCGCACATTGGCACAAACTGTAGAGTCGGTATCGCAGTTCAATCACGCGCACTTGTGGGATTACTTGGTCGAAGAAGTGTTTGACTTACTCGATCACGAAACTCGTCACTTTTTAATGCAAGTATCCGTGCTTGACCACTTCAATGATGAGCTAGTGTTTGCCCTTACCCAACGCGAAGATGCACTGGGAATGATTGAATCGCTTAACCGTTACGGCTTATTCATTTATCCGCTCGAAGGGGAACAGAACTGGTTCCGGTTCCATAACTTATTTGGCGAGTTTTTGTCTCATGAGCGCCAAGCTCGTATTCCTCAGCAAGAAAAAGATCTCCACCGCAATGCTGCTATCGCTTGGTTACAACAAAAAGCACCACACCAAGCGATTCATCATGCACAAAAATCGAATGATAAGGACTTAGTGGTAGAGATCCTAAACGAATACGGCTGGAAGATGTTTAACCAAGGCGAACTCAGCACACTGGAAAGCTCAATTAACAAGTTGGACGATGATCTGTTGTTCAGCCACCCAAAACTTACGATGCTCCGAGCATGGTTGGCTCAAAGTCAGCATCGTTATAACCAAGTGGGCCACCTGCTTGAAGAAGCGGAAGAGGAACACAAAAAGCGTAACATTGCGTTAGATATTCATTATCAAGGTCAAGCAAACGCGTTGCTTGCTCAAGTGGCTATCAACAGTAACCAACCAGAAAAAGCTCTCGAATTAGCGGAGCTAGCGCTTAGCCAACTTGATAACACTATTTACCGTAGCCGAATTGTGGCGACTTCGGTTGTTGGTGAAGTTAACCACGTGCTAGGTAAACTAGACCGTGCTTTGCCGATGATGCAACAAACTGAAAAGCTAGCTCGTCAGTATCAGGTATATCACCAAGCGTTATGGGCAATATTGCAGCAAAGCGAGATTTTAATTGCACAAGGTTACGTGCAAGCTGCCTTTGAACTACAAGATTCCGCATTCCGTCTGATTGAAGATCAGCAGCTTCAGCATGTTCCTCTTCATGAATTTTTGCTGCGTATTCGCGCGCAAGTACTTTGGTGCTGGAACCGACTTGATGAAGCGGAAGAATGCGCGTACAAAGGTCTGCAAATTCTCGAAAACCATTCACCAAGCAAGCACTTACATAGCTATTCGATGTTGGCGCGTATTGCGATTGGACGCGGTGAATTAGACAAAGCCGGTAAATTCATTGAGCACATCCAACACTTGATGAAACAGTCGACTTACCATGTAGATTGGACTGCAAACGCTTCACTATCGTTGATTCTATTTTGGCAAGCGCGCGGGAATACCGATGCAATGCAAGAATGGCTCAACACTGCGGTTCGTCCTGAATCGGCATGCAACCACTTTTCTCAATTGCAATGGCGTAACATTGCCCGCGCCCACATTAACTTAGGCCAATATACCGACGCTCGTGCTGCGTTAGATTTCCTCCAAGGTGAAGCTCGTCGCACTAACCTAATCACAGATACTAATCGCAACTTAGTGGTTGAAGCGGTCCTTTCTGCTCGCCAAAAAGATGAGGAGCAAGCCAAGGCTCTGTTAAAAGAAGCATTAGTAATGACGAACCAAACTGGCATGGTCGGAAACTTCCTGATTGATGGTGCAACCATTGGCGGTCTGCTGGAGAAGTTGAGCCTCCGCCATGAACTGGGCGATCTTGAGCGTCACCGTGCTCAACAGTTAATGAAGGACATTTCATCGAATCAACGTAGCCGGTCGATTCACTTTGATGAAGACTTTATTGAAAAGTTGGTGAATCACCCTAATGTGCCAGAGCTAGTACGTACCAGCCCATTAACACAACGCGAATGGCAGGTTCTGGGACTGATTTATTCAGGCTTTAGTAACGAGCAAATCGCACAAGAGCTGGATGTGGCAGGTACGACAATTAAAACCCACATTCGCAACCTGTACCAAAAGCTTAATATTGCTAATCGTAAAGAAGCCATTGTGACAGCTGAAAATTTGCTACAGTTAATGGGATACTGAACTGCTAGATAAACGGGTTAAAACGTAAAGTAAAACACAAGGGTTGGCGTAACACGTCAGCCCTTTTTTATGACTGACAGGAAGAGAAGTGCAATTTGCAAAGCACGTAAGTAACGTTGTTCATATAAAAAAATAGCCAACCGCAATAATCGCGATTGGCTTATATTTAGTGTGAACAAATTGTATTCACTAACAACGTCAGTTGGCTAGGTGACCCTCGGCTTAAGAAGGGTCGAGCAGTATTATGCATTAATCATGCCAAAATACAAAGACTTATTTTTGGGCACAAGATCTCATATAAGCTGGATTTATTCACGCGCAAATTATCAAAATGCAATTTGATAATGCAAATTGCAATTGCATAATGCAACCAAGATTGATAATTGATAGTAGAGTTAATCATCTCAAAAATGTAAACCAAGCATTAAAAGCTCGTTACGGCGGCATTGTCTTTTGGCGGGTAATAAAGATAGGCAATAGATTGGATATAAAACCAAGTAGTTACAGCACTATTTCATACTTTTTTCATCGCAATGTTTGTATACTCTCTGCCATCGAAACGACTTAGCATTAGAGCAATGAACTACTTAATTACTTTCTTCAAGGGAATCGCCATGGGTGCAGCAGATGTTGTACCTGGTGTATCTGGCGGCACCATCGCGTTTATCACTGGTATTTACGATACGCTGCTTGAAAGCATTCGACGCATTAACCCCTCACTTTTCTCTGTCTGGCGAAAAGAAGGGGTTAAAGCCGCGTTTAATCACATCAACGGATTCTTCCTTATCGCTCTGTTTGCCGGCATTTTCACCAGTATTGCAACGCTAGCAAAGTTGATTACTTGGCTTCTTGACACACACCCGATCCCACTTTGGTCATTTTTCTTTGGCCTGATTTTGGTCTCTGTGTATCACATTATTCGTCAGGTTGAGCAACGCGATCTTGTCCGCTTTGTCATTCTGCTCGTTGGTGTCGGGTTTGCTTATAGTATTACTGTGCTCAAACCTTTACACATGGAACCAACGGCCATTAACACCTTATTCGCTGGAGCTATCGCGATTTGTGCGATGATCTTGCCGGGTATCTCTGGCAGTTTTATTTTGCTGCTGATTGGCATGTATGCTCCTGTATTAGCCGCAGTGAAAGGTTTTCAAGTCGATACATTAGCGCTATTTTTGTCTGGCTGCGTGATCGGTTTACTGTCCTTCTCTCACTTATTGTCGTGGTTACTACGCAAGTTCCGTGATTTCACCCTGATGTTTTTGACTGGATTAATGATTGGTACGTTGCCAAAGATTTGGCCATGGAAAGAAACCATCACTTGGCGCACCAATTCGAAGGGCGAACAAGTGCCATTGCTACAGCACAACCTATCACCATTTGAATTTGAACACGTGACATCACAACCTTCTCAGTTAGTACTTGCTGTCGTGATGATGCTTGCAGCCATTGCTCTGGTTTTGGGTCTAGAGAAATTCGCAGATTCAGATAAATAACTTTGGTATCAAACACATACTGAACCAAATAAAAACGGAGTCAATTGGCTCCGTTTTATCTATTGGCTAAGGGCAAAACATCTCAATTGAAAACTCTGCTGTATTTGATGCAATAAAGTCCGTCGCGTTACTAGGAAGCTGGTCACCGAGGTATAACGCACAATTTACTGAGGTCACGAGTTGGCGAGCGGCGCATCTGTGCTACGATGCTCGTAATGTTAAGTGATAAATGCTGAACCTTAATGAAACTGTTACAAATCGCCGCTGTTTCAGCCGCATTAGTTGCGGGATTTTATGCCCCGACTCTAATAAAAAGCTTTTCTTCTTCCACTCAAAGCAAGTCAATAGATGAATACTGCTTTCTCTCTACAACCTCTTGCGTCCAAGAAAATGTTACGATGACGCTAAACTCAGAAACTGCTCAACCCTTGGTTCCTACCACTCTAAATGTTGAGTGGCATACAAGCGATGCTAAGCAACTCATCCTAAGTCTTTCAGGAAGAGAAATGGAGATGGGTGAGCCTAAGTTTTTACTGAAGCAAATCGCTCCTGGCCAATATCAAGGTGACATCATTCTCCCGGTTTGCACGGAGGATGCAATGACTTGGGTTGGTGAACTCAGTGATGGAGAGAATACCGTTTACCCTGCTATAAAAATGCAAAGATAAGGAATCGTTATGAGCCGCAATTGGTCCCTATTTCTCGTAGCTGCTTTCGCACTCGGATTTGGCGTAAAGAGCTATTTAGATAATCAGAAAACGAAGCCAGAGCAAGTGGACAGTTCCACCTCTCAACAAACGGTATTGTTTGGGGAAAATAACCAAGCCGTCAATATCTTCGATGTGAATGACCCTCGCATCCGAGTCGTCTATTTTGGCTTTACTCGCTGCCCAGACGTTTGCCCAACTTCTCTTGCAATGCTGGCAGGAGCACTGAATCAAATTGACGACGCGCAAAAAGCACAACTACGCCCGATGTTCATTTCTTTAGACCCAGAGCGTGATGAGGCCGATGCATCAGCAAAATATGCCCATTACTTCCATCCAATGATTGAAGGCCTATCGGCACCACTTGATGTAACGACATCTTTGGCACACAACTATGGTGTCATTTTCCGTAAGACAGAATTGGAAGGCTCGGAACTAAAGTACACGCTGGATCATAGCTCTTACTTTTACTTCTTGAAGCCGGATGGCACGTTAATCACTAAAGTACCGCATACGCTCTCGCCGGCACCGATTGTTGAAGCCATTTCAAAACTAACGACCGAAGGCTCTTCAAATGACGGTTAAGTCAGTGCTGAAGCAATTTTTCAATTTCCTAACTCATACCAACCCCAATGTCGAACAAGACGTCGATACGATCATTGACGCCATTGGGGGCATAGAGAACCTGATAGAAACTGGTGCATGTGCGACTCGGCTGCGTCTTACCCTCAGAGCGACGTCCGTCATCGATAAGAACGCACTCAAAAATCATGGCGCGCATGGCGTCGTGATATTGGATGATCGTCATGTCCAAATCATATACGGCTTAAAAGCCAACACGTATTCGCAAATTATGGAAGAGCGCATCACAAAACAAAGTTAATATTTTTGCAGTATAGCTACCCTCTTTAAAAAACGGCGGCTATACTCTTTTGGCTTAATTAACTCACTTATTTATTAACCAACGAAGAGGACACAAGATGATTGTATTGAATAACACTAACTGGGCATCGCAAGGGTAACCCTAACAGCACCAACTCTGTGGCATAACCACAACTTCCCCTTCTCTGCCCGGTCTTCACCGGGGTCAACTCTATCCGAATTAGACCCTAATGCGATTTGTATTAAGGCGCTTTGTTGCGTCTGGGATAATTCAATAATGAATCAAACACATACTTTTTGTGACACATTAGTTTCAACTTCAAACCCTCTAAAACAATTGGGTTGGAAACCATTTTTTCAGCAACAACTGACATTAGACGATTACGACAACACTATCTTTGCTCGTGTGATTACGCACCACCGAAGTGGTTATTTATTGGCAACAGAAACTGGGCAAGTTCATCTTAATGCCCACCATTCTTTACCCAACATGACCGTCGGAGACTGGGTAATCTTAAATGAAGATCAGCAATTTGTTCGCTTACTGGATCGCTTGAGCCTCTTTAGCCGCAAAGCCGCTGGCAGCAAAGTGGCAGAGCAACTCATCGCAGCCAATGTGGATACAGTGTTTATCGTCTGTTCCCTTAACGACGACTTCAATTTAAGTCGTATTGAACGTTATCTTGCCTTGGCTCATGAAGCCGAAGTCGAACCCGTCATCGTGCTTTCCAAAGCCGATTTGTGTGACAATACTGATGAACTAAAAAGCCAAGTACAGAAGCTCGACCCTCTATTAGCTATAGAGGCAGTCAACGGCTTAGAAATAGAGAGTGCTTCTAAACTCATGACCTGGTGCAAAGAAGGACTAACCCTCGCTTTTATCGGTTCTTCAGGCGTTGGCAAATCAACTCTTGTTAATGCATTACTCGGGCAACAAGAACAGGCAACTGGGCATATTCGTGAAGACGATAGCAAAGGGCGACATACAACTACATCGCGCTCTATCCATCTATTACCTGATGGCGGCATCTTGATTGATACTCCGGGAATGCGCGAGCTTCAACTAGCAGATTGTGAATCGGGGGTCAGTGAGGCATTTTCTGACATTGAGGCGCTCGCTCAGCGTTGTCGCTTTGGCAATTGTAAGCACCAAACTGAGCCAGGCTGCGCAGTTCAAACTGCGATTGCAAATGGCAAACTGGAGGTTCGTCGTTTCAATAACTATCAAAAACTATTGCGAGAACAAGCCTTTAACGGCGCGACTTTGGCAGAGCAACGAGCACAAAGTCGACGATTCGGTAAACTTGCTCGCAATGCCATGAGTGATAAGCGCAGGCGCCAACAAAGTTATTAATTTGTTGCGTTTGAGTTGTCAATAAAATCAAAGGAGACGAAAGTCTCCTTTTTAACAACTTTATTAAAAACCATTACTCATAACTAATGATAATTTTCAACATAAAAATCTTATTTAAATAACATTGAGCAAACATTTAATCCAAAAACAAACTAAAACTAGACACAAAATATTACCAAGCTAAGATATGTGATATTCAGCAAGAAAATGGCTGAATTTATAAAAACAGGATAATTGATAATCATGTGTCTTAGTGACCAGAAGCAATGCTCACCCCTTGTAATATAAGGGCATTATCGCCGTGTAATGATGGACTATTGCCCTGCCACTCTGGCATAAAATTGCAGGAATGATGTATGCAACATAACAGCCTCGTTGCCCGATATGCTCGTGGTAACCTCGTCGTCCAGATCCTTGTCGGTATCGTCTTTGGTATTTTGCTCGCGACAATTTCTCCAAGCCATGCCGAAAGCGCGGGATTAATTGGTAGCCTTTTTGTCGGTGCGCTTAAAGCGATCGCGCCAATTCTTGTGTTTATTTTGGTTGCCGCTTCAATTGCAAACCAAAAGAAAAACCAACACACTTACATGCGCCCAATCGTTGTACTGTACCTGATGGGTACATTCTTCGCGGCGCTATCAGCAGTGGTTCTAAGCTTCCTTTTCCCGACCAATTTAACGCTTGTCACCGGCGCTGAAGGTGCAACGCCTCCTCAAGGTATTGCTGAAATTCTACGCACACTGTTGTTTAAACTGGTCGACAACCCAGTAAATGCACTAGTAGAAGCAAACTACATCGGCATTCTTGCTTGGGGTGTGGGTCTGGGTCTTGCACTACACCACGCATCGGCGACAACGAAGGCCGTATTTGAAGATCTAAGCCACAGCGTGTCTCACATTGTGCGCTTTATCATTCGTCTTGCACCATTTGGTATCTTTGGCTTGGTTGCTTCAACGTTTGCGACAACGGGCTTTAGCGCGCTAGCAAGCTACGCACACCTTCTAGCGGTTCTTCTTGGCGCAATGATGATCATCGCACTCGTTGTAAACCCGGCGATCGTGTTCGTTAAAACCAAACAAAACCCTTACCCACTTGTATTCCGTTGTCTACGTGAAAGTGGTGTAACAGCGTTCTTCACTCGTTCAAGTGCGGCGAATATTCCAGTAAACATGGCACTATGTGAGAAGCTAAAACTGGACGAGGATACATACTCAGTATCTATCCCTCTAGGTGCGACCATCAACATGGCTGGTGCTGCAATCACTATCACAACGCTAACGCTTGCAGCTGTGCACACTATGGGTATCGAAGTTGATCTACTGACTGCGCTACTGCTCAGTATTGTAGCTGCGGTTTCTGCATGCGGCGCATCAGGTGTTGCAGGTGGCTCTCTACTACTTATCCCACTTGCGTGTGGCCTGTTTGGTATCTCAAACGACGTAGCAATGCAGGTTGTAGCGGTTGGCTTCATTATCGGTGTGATTCAAGACTCTGCAGAAACTGCGCTAAACAGCTCAACAGACGTTGTCTTTACGGCAGCAGTTTGTAAATCAGAGCAGCAAAAAGCTCAGTAAGACTGACAGAACAAATAGAAAGGGGAGCCGATGATGGCTCCCCTTTTTTGTTTAATTGCGCTCAATTACGCGGTGACCAAAGCCACTTCTTCAATCAGGAAGTGTTTGCTTGGTTCAACAAACTCTTGCTGCGCAGCAATAGTTTGCAGTTCCCACTCACCCGCATGGTACGTTGCACTCAACACCCCGTAACACGCGTCGTGACAATGTTGGAAAGCTTGTTTAGGAGACCAGCCTTTTAAGAGTCCCGCGGTAAAGATAGCTGAAATAAGATCGCCCACGCCAACAGGTTGTTTAGCAAACTCAAATTGAGGACGCTTCGCAAGGTAAATACCTTCTTGCGTAGCCAATAGCATGTTAAAGCTGCCATTTTCTAGGCAGTAAAGGTGCTTAACTAGCACCACTTTTGGACCTTTCTCTAGCGCACGTTGGCATGCGGTGATCGCATCGTCTAGTGAGTGGATTTCCATCTCAGCAAATTGACTTAGCTCGAATTGGTTCGGAACGATCACGTCCGCCATTGGCATCAAACGCGTTAGAAGATTTTCAGCAATGCCCGGAGCCACAATGCAGCCTTTGTCTGGCGCGCCCATCACAGGGTCGCAAACATAAAGTGCGTTCGGGTTCGCTTGCTTCACTTTCGTCACGGTATCTTCAACAGCAAGGCACTGCTCTGCGCTACCTTGGTAGCCCGTCAATACCGCTTGGCACTTTTCCAGCGCGCCGATGTTACCAAGTCCACGAACTAACTCGCTGATGTCTTCAGCCGCAAACGCTCGCCCAGTCCAGCCTTCTTGATACTGCGTGTGGTTAGAAAATTGAACGGTATGAATCGGCCATACTTCGAAACCCATGCGTTGCATTGGGAAAACGGCACTGCTGTTACCAGCATGACCAAAAGAAACATGAGATTGCATAGAGAGGATACCTTGCATAGTACCTTACCTCTTATTGTAGTTATCGATAGTTCAAAGACAGCGGCAAGCGCCAGTTTTGCGAAACCAGTAGTGTATCCGACAAACCAAGATTCTCTAACTCAATTCTCCTCAATATCTTCAGAGTAAGTTGGCGCGCTGGTTTTCAACACCATCTTCTTAATTTCCATTTTGTCTTTATTCAGTGCGATTTCTAGGGTATCTCCTTCCCTTATCCCGAGCTGAGCCAGGATTACGCTTGGAATGACTACGGCGGTGTCGTCACCGATTTTAACAGGTTGACTTATCATCTTTCGTCCTCCAAATGTCGAAAATGAGTTTTCACGTCATTGGATGTCTAGCCTCAAATACATTAAGCTGACTTGGATTTGGCGTAAATGCCTAAAAGCAAAGAGCCTTCCACACCGCGTTTGGGAAGGCTCTTTCAGTATTATTTTTTAATTTGCTAAAGGCTCATGCTTCGCAGCAATCAGACCGTAAGCACTCCAGCCTAGGAAGGTTACGATAGAGCCCCACATCATCGCTTCGTAGCCGGAGCCGTAAAGCGCATAGAAGCTGTACAGAGAGCCAATCAGAGCGATAACGTTGGTGGTTTTCATCTCGCGCTCTGGCACGTGCGCTACTTGCTGCATAATAAAGATTGCGCCCATACATAAGATGTAAGGAATAACGTTTGTTACTACCGCTAGGTTAACCAGTGCTTCGAACTGCTCGTTCAGCGTTGGAGAAATCGTCATTAGAGACAATACTGATTGGATGATAGTAATCGCGATCATACCTTTGATCGGTGTGCCGCGTTTGTCCACTTGAGAGAACAATTTAGGGAAGAAGCCCGCATCAGAAGACGATTTGAACACTGACGCGATAGTGAATTGCCAACCCAATAGAGAGCCCGCACAAGCCAATACCGCCATACCCGCAACCACTTTACCAGCAGCAGAACCTAGCATCACTGTCCATACGGTTGAGAATGGCGCTGTAGATGCAGCAAGCTCAGAGTTTGCAACGATACCAGAACAGATGTTTGTCGATACAATGTAAACCACAGCCGCGATTAGCGTACCACCTAGCACTGCGATTGGTACGTTCTTCTCTGGGTTTTCTACGGCTTCAGAGTTCGCACAGGCCGATTCAAGACCAAGGAATGCCCATAGAGTCATCGCAATAGAAGCACTCACAGCTTCACCAAATGGTAGGTGGTGTGGGTTCCAAGCTTCAATGTACATGGTTGGGTTAAACCAGAACCAACCAACAATACCCAATGAACACACTGGTAGGATTACGCCCCACACGGTGAATGTACCAATTTGACCTGTGATTTTCGCACCACCGAAGTTCGCGAAAGTACAAATCCAAAGAATGGCGATGGTGTACAAACAGGTTTCGACCGGAGATAGGGTCACTTCAAAGAATGCGGAGCCGTAACCCACACAAGTAATCGCGATCGCAATGTTCGCAATAAGGAGCGACAAACCGTAAGTCCAGCCCGCCATAAATGCACCCGATTTACCGAATGCATAAGACGCGTAACCGTTCATACCGCCGTCACGTTTACTAAAACGACCACATTTTGCAAACACGTAAGCCAACGCCAAAGAGCCCGCCGCCGTGATCAGCCAAGACAACACAGAAATGGTGCCCACTTGCGCCAGTTTACTTGGCAGCATGATGATGCCGGAGCCGGCCATGTTGATGAATGTCAGAATGGTTAACTGCACCACCGACATTTTTTTAGTTTCAGTACTCATAAATTATTCTCCACGAATAAGCGGTTCGCACCGACGCCGGAGCGTGGTGCGAACGGGTAGATTAATCTTTTAGGACATAACAATGTGCGGTAGTGCGACCGTTAACATCTTCAAGGTACACACCTTGAATTTCTGGCGCGAAGCCTGGGAAGCGGTTAATGCCTTCTTCTAGAGATAGGAAGTAATCCACCACCTGTTGAGTCCAGACTTCACCAGTGATCACACAGATAATGCCTGGAGGGTAAGGAAGTGCACCTTCAGCGGCTACGCGGCCCACGGCCTCTTTAAGTGGTAGGTAATTGCATTCACCACGGAAGTATTTGCGTGTTGCTACGTCAGGTTTGTGAACCATTTGTGGGAAGTACTCGCTGCGGAACATCGCTTTTTGTAACTGTTTCACGTTCAGCTCTTTGTACATGTCATGCATTTCCTGACATAGCTGACGGATGGTGTAGCCACGGTAGCGTTCTTTATTCGCTTCGTAGACGCTTGGAAGTACGATACTTAAAGGGGCATCATCACGGATGAATTTTTCGAATCGGTTAATTTGAGCTACAAGGTGACGGATCTTACCCATATCTTCCGCAGGAGTGAGTAGGAACAAGATAGAGTTCAAGTCACACTTCTCAGGGATGATGCCGTTTTCACGAAGGAAGTTCGCCAATAGCGTTGCAGGAATACCGAAATCTGCATAGCTGCCGTCTTCTGCAATACCCGCAGTAGTTAGCAACAATTTACATGGATCAACGAAGTATTGACCTTCACCGTAACCTTCAAATTTGTGCCAGCTTGCGTTTGGCTCAAACATGAAGAATTTCTTGTTCGTTGCGATCACGTCAGTGTCGTAGCTGCCCCAAGGTTGGCCTTCGACTTCATCTGGAATGAACGGACGAATCAATTCACAACTCTTAAGGATTTCTTTACGCGCTTCGATACCTGTCTTAACCGCATCGCGCCATAAACGCAGACCTGCTTCGCCGTCGTGGATCTTCGCGTTCACATCAAGCGCAGAGAACAGTGCGTAGAATGGTGAAGTCGATGCGTGCATCATAAACGCGTTGTTAAAGCGTTTGTGGTTACAGTAACGAGCTTGACCTTTGATATGGCGGTCTTTTTTGTGGATTTGCGATGTTTGAGAGAAGCCAGCTTGTTGTTTGTGAACAGACTGAGTCACGATCACACCTGCGTCTTCTGGTTTCAAATCCAGCAGCAGTGGTGAACAGTCTTTCATCATAGGGATGAACTGCTCATAACCAACCCACGCAGAGTCAAACAGGATGTAGTCACAAAGATGACCTATCTTATCCATTACGTAGCGAGCGTTGTAGATAGTACCGTCGTAAGTACCAAGCTGGATAATAGCAAGACGGAAAGGACGTTCATCGCGTGCACGTTCTGGGTCCACTTTCGCGATTTGAGCACGAATGTATTCTTCATCGAAACAGTGTTCATCCATACCACCGATAAAGCCCCAAGGGTTACGCGCCGTTTCTAAGTAAACTGGCATACCACCCGCTTGGATTAACGCACCGTGGTGGTTCGATTTGTGGTTGTTACGGTCGAACAGTACCAAATCACCTTCAGTTACCAGCGCGTTACACACCACTTTGTTTGAAGCAGAAGTACCGTTGAGTACGAAGTAAGTTTTGTCCGCGTTAAATACTTTTGCAGCGTGCGCTTGCGCTTGGTGGGCAGAACCTTCGTGGATCAGCAAGTCACCTAAATCCACGTCCGCGTTACACAAGTCACTACGGAACAGGTTTTCGCCAAAGAAATCGTAGAACTGTTTACCAGCTGGGTGTTTTTTGAAGAACTGACCACCTTGGTGTCCCGGACAGTCAAACGCTGAGTTACCCATCTCAACATAGTGCGTTAATTGCTTGAAGAAAGGAGGAAGAAGACGACATTCGTACTTGGTTACTGCTTCATTGATTTGACGACAGTAGTACTCAATAGATTGTCTTTCTAAATCGATAACGCCAGTTAGCCAAACGTAATCTTCTGCCGAAACTGGGTTTTCATCCGTTACTAAGAAAACTGGAATACCGTAACCCGTTTCAGAAATCATTTTATGCAGACCTGCTTTAATGTCTGCTGAAGTAATAATAGCCGCACCAACGTCGGTTAATTCAACTTGCTCTAAAGGTTGTAAATGACGATTAAATTGTTCATCTAAAGACTCAGCTAATAAACTGAAGTCTTCTGGCATGTAATTACTAACACCTATAATTAAACTTTTCATTTGGAATATCTCTTTTTTGTTCTTTAAAATTGACAAGTACAGATATTACAAACGAAAACGATATTTAAAATTCAAAAAACAAATTTCGTGATTAAATTTTCACATTTAAAAGACTTATTTCCTCGAATTAAAATTTCGCGACCTTCATCACTTTCCAATTGATAGTCCAATGATATTGAAACCAGAATTAAAAGGAAAAATAATTAAAAATTGTGTGACCACAACCATTATTGTTAGAAATAAAATATCAAGAAAATAATTTTTTGAGATTTCCATCACTATATAATTATTAGGAGTATATTATTAGGAATGATAAATATTTTAATTTTAACTAAATTTAAACACATAATAAAAAAGCCATCAACACATGTATTGATGGCTTTTTACTTTAGGTGCAAAGGAAACACAATTCAATTAAATAAATGACTATCTAGTTTGACTCCATCATTCGACCATTGCTGATAACGTTTTACAGACATGCCTGACGAGTACATAGTGTGTTTACAATCCATGCACTCGACAAAATACAAGCCACTCATGCCAGCCATAACGTGCAGTCTACGGCTATCACAACGCTTACAGGACAAGCGTTTTACTTTGGTATTGACGTCAATACGACGAGCAAAGTTTAACGTTTCGTGAGAACATAAAGCCTCAACAGCACTATCTTTAAATGGATGTTCACTCAACAAGTAATTAATGGCGTAATCATACACCGGGGGGATTGAAGATTTTCCACTTTCAATATTACTTATTTTAGCGACGGAAACACCTAATAAAGAAGCGAACTCAGCCTTACTGTACTCTAAGATAAACCTTGAAGAGATAAATTTATCTGCACTAATGATTCTCAACATACACAAATCTCTAATATAAATAAAAACAGAGATAAAAAATTATCTCTATTTATTATGAAACATGTAATGAAAAAGTTACTTCCTAGTGTAATTCTGCATATTAACTATGCTATTTTATTTTTACGTTATCTTGCGCCTAATTAATCATAAAATCAATAATCGACACCTAAATATAAAAGAACAATTTAAGATTTATAATACATTTTTTAATTTAAATTATTAGATAAAGTAATGAGTACTATTCACCTATAAATCGGGGCATCAAGTATTGCTCTTCAATCATTATTACTATCAATTGAAAAGTCTTGATCTAAGCCCAATAGCGGAAGTAAATAAAGAGGGAAAAACCTCTTTTTTAAGGTAAACAGATCCCATCTTAGTTAAGTACTAAAAATATGTTGAAAAATCGCATAAATAGTATGCACATCAGTAAAATGACTGCTTAAGTAAGTTTACATTCTGTTGTCGTGACTGATAGAGATACTGGCAAAAGAGCAAAAGAAAAGCCTCAATCTTGAGGCTTCTGGATAAGATAGGTTATGGTTGAAGGAAGTTTTGAGTGAAATCGAGCGCCTCTTTAGAAAGTTTTTTTTCGTTGGGCGATGTGCTTGCCTGACCTTCTGCTGTTACCGTTGTCATGTTAGGCTGAAAATCTAGTGTTGATGCCTCCTCCCAAGCTTCGGAGGCGTCTTTATTCTCATCATTCAACACCGCATTGAGCTCCTCTTCCGCAGGAAAATACGCTTCGCGTTTGTACACTTTGTTAAGGGCTCGAATAATAGAGTGCTTTCTCACCATTCCTGAGGCCAGTTTTCTTTGCAACGGCTTCGCTATGGACTGCAATCCAACGACAACATCAACACCAATATTGGTTGCCACTTCATCACGTAACGTACGCGCAGGTTGGTAGCCCATATTGGCAGCAAGAAACAGCCAAACGTAAGCAATTGCATTACCCGTTTTACCTTTATCCTTCCACGCTTCGCCAGCATGATACATCGCTTTAGCACTGCCACCTTCCGCGGCCCGTTCCAGCCAGTAGCAACCTTTAACCATGCTTTTTTCTGTACCAATGCCATTTAGGTAACATAAGCCGACTTGGATCTTGCCATCCGCACTGTCTTTTTCCGCCGCTTTCATAAACCAGTAAAGCGCATCTGCACTGCGTCCTGCACTATTGTCTGGTGAAAGCTGCCACTCACCCATGTAAAGCATGGCATCAATGCAGCCTTCCTCGGCTGCGGTTTCAATCAGTTGGTTACCTTTGGGAATATTTTTTTCCGTTCCGCGACCAAAAACCAACGCTTTGCCTGTCGAAAATTTCGCTTCGGTATCCCCTTCCATTCCCGCAATTGCGGTACGCCAGAAGTTTGCCTGCTCTTTTAAAATCACATCTTCGCGCATGCGTTCACTTAAGCGAACAATGCCGTACATCCCCGTCACATTGTCCAGTTTAGCGGCTTTATCATACCAATACAGCGCTTGACGAATGTTGTCCTTTTCGGCTTCTTTCGCTAGAAATAAAATGGTGGGGATATGCCCGGTTTCTGCTTTGAACTCTCGCTCTTTACGCTCTTGCTCTCGCGCTTTATGCATCGCCTTTCGATAAGCGGCTTCGCGAGCTTTCCTCTCTGCCTCGAGTCTCTGTTTCCGCATCGACAACGAGATCATCCACACAAATATCAGGACGAGTGAAAGGCCAGTTGCCGCAATGGCAATGCCCATACTACTCATAAATAGCCTCTTTTGGTTTCAGGGCCCAATTCAACTCCCTTTCAGGGAAATCTTATGATTACGCGCCGACATAACGCCGACTACCTTCATTATATAACGACCACTTAGCGAAAATCTGAAGCTTGCGAAGACTTAATGGCGGTATTTTATTCAACATCACTGCAACTTATTTTTAAAAGAAAAATATAGCCCTCATTTTTATAGAACTTAATCACGGTTTTGGGGCTGAGACATTCTCATCCCCTATCATCCCCCCTTACTCCTCCCATAAAAATTCACATTTTAATGATGTGCAGAATCTCTCACTATGCGCCTGTTTTATTATTTAATTTGTGAACAAAATCGACTGTGACAGAAAATTTGCACCTGTAAAAAACTTAACAGCCTGCTCTCACATTTTGCTGATGATTCAGTGTATTAGCATCTAATTGAACATTTCCTTTTTGGCATCTGCCTTTCTAGCGTGTGCAAAACCTTCTTGATGATTGAGTCAGCGAAGGCAGCGCGCAGCTCAATATCAATTCAATAACAATGGATTTGTAAACGTGGACAATAAGACATTTAAATTATCAACAATTGCCAAAACCGTACTGCCTTTGATTTCCGTCGCGGTAATCAGCGGTTGTGGTAGTGATAGCACGAACGAAGATACGACGAACCCTGGCTCAGGCTTGTACCCTGCGGGAGAGAACGAAGTCGTCATTTATTACAAACGTGACGTAGCATCAGCTTCAACGGCCAGCGACTACGAAGGTTGGGGCTTGCACCTATGGAACGGTGAGGGCTGTACCAGCACAGATTTAGACGCAATGGGCATTCCGGGAACAGGAACGGATTGGTCTGCGCCACACCCATTCGATGGCATCAACGACACCTACGGTGCTTACTACGTACTGAAAATAAACCCAGATGCCTCTGACCCACACGAATGCATGAACTTCATTCTGCACAAGGGTGATGAGAAAGCGTTCGGCAGCGCAAACTCAAAAGTAGAGTTGACGAAAATCGGCGAATCGAAAGGTTTGTTTGGCTTCCACGGCAGCAGTGAACTTTACTACGAGCCAATAGAAGAGCGCCCTGTTGATATTGATGGTCAAAAAGCCCATTGGTTAGACGCCAACACCATTGCATGGGAAGCGGCGACCAGTGCGGATTCCATGAAGCTGTTCTACAGCCTTAGCAATGACATCAAAATGGATGAAGATAAGCAAATCTCTGGCGGTACAGCGGTTGAGCTGACAAAAGCTGGTGAGTTGTCTGATGGTCTGAAATCACGCTTCCGTCACCTTGCTAGCCTTCAAGCTGCGGGTATCGATGTCGATGACGCGACCTTGCGTACGATCCTGAAGTCACAAATCGTTATGGTGGCTTACAACGCAAATGGTGACGTCATTTCTGCAACTGAAGTGCAAAAACCGGGCGTTTTGGATGCGGTGTTTGCCGATTCCAAGGCAGGTAACGCGATCGGTCAAGAACTCGGTGCGATTGTGGAAGGCGGTGCCGCAACCTTCAAACTATGGGCACCAACTGCCCAAGATGTTGATCTGATAATCTACGATGAAAACTTAGCAGAAGAAGCGACCGTTGCCATGACGGAAGACCCAGCAACAGGTATCTGGGTTTCTGAGGCACAAAGCAACGTTGTCAACAAATATTATCGCTACCAAGTTAAGGTATACCACCCAACAACTGGCGTCGTTGAAACGCGTTTGGTAACAGACCCATATTCAATGAGCTTGTCTAAGAACTCACGATACTCGCAAGTGGTTGATTTAGATGATCCAAGCTTAATGCCTCAAGATTGGAAAAACTACGCACGCCCAACGGTTAAAAAAGACGAAGACCACGTCCTTTACGAGTCACACATTCGTGATTTCAGCTTTAACGACAGCAAAGGCACACCAAGTCTTGATGGCAAATATCTGGCGCTTACAGAACCTGAGCGTGAGTCTGTATCTCACTTACAAGCTTTAAAAGATGCTGGCCTAACAACGCTACATATCCTGCCTGCGTTTGATATTGCAACCGTGGATGAAGACGCTGACAAGCGAGTCGATATCACCGACACCGTGGGTAAACTTTGTGGCATCAAGCCAGAAGCCTCCATTTGTGAGACCGAAGATGACGGCAAAGTAATTGAAGAGGTATTAAATAGCTACGACCCAACAACGGGCAAAGCACAAGCGTTGATGAACGATCTTCGCATGCTAGACAGCTTCAACTGGGGTTATGACCCTTACCACTACACCGTGCCAGAAGGCAGTTATGCGACCGATCCTAACGGGTCTAAGCGTATTCTTGAGTTCCGCGAAATGGTTCAAGCGACGCATAAAATGGATCTGAAACTGGTCATGGACGTCGTGTACAACCACACAAATGCATCTGGTGTGAACGAAAAATCAGTACTGGATAAGATTGTCCCTGGGTACTACCACCGCCTAAACGTCAACACTGGCGGCGTCGAAAACTCAACCTGTTGTGATAACACCGCAACCGAGAACTTGATGATGGGTAAACTAATGGTTGACTCATTGATGGTATGGGCGGATGACTATAAAGTCGATGGTTTCCGTTTTGACCTTATGGGCCACCAGCCGAAAGATGTGATGGTTTACGCACTTGAAAAAGTCCGTGAAATTGACCCGAATACCTTGTTCTACGGCGAAGGTTGGGACTTTGGTGAAGTCGCGCAAAACGCTCGCTTCGATCAGGCGACACAAGTCAACATGGCGGGGACAGAAATCGGTACTTTCTCTGATCGTCTGCGTGACGCAGTTCGTGGCGGAAGCCCGTTTGATGGCGGTGTAGATTCTGAAGGTAAGCACCCACTTCGCTTTAACCAAGGCTTTGGTAACGCCGCTTACCCTAACGAAGAAACCAAAACTGACGCAGAGTCGGTGAATGGTCGTTTACACAACCAAGATCTGGTTCGTCTAGGTATGGCTGGTAACTTGGCTGACTACATCCTTCTTGATTACAAAGGCGAAACCAAGCTGGGTAAGAACGTTGATTACAATGGTGCGCCTGCAGGCTACACAAAAGTGCCATCAGAGAACATCTCTTACGTGTCTAAGCACGACAACCAAACATTGTGGGATAACAACGCCTACAAGATTGCGACAGGCACTTCATCTGCCGAGCGTGCACGTATGCAGTCTGTGTCCCTATCAACGGTGATGCTTGGTCAAGGCATTCCATTCATCCACATGGGTTCTGAGCTATTGCGCTCTAAATCTATGCAGCGCGACTCGTACGATTCTGGTGACTGGTTCAACCGTGTATTCTTCGACGGAAGCGACAATAACTGGAACGTTGGTCTACCACGTGAAGACAAAGACGGTGCAAACTGGGAGCTGATCAAAACCATCGTTGGTGACAGCACTGCGAAACCAGATTCAACCGACATCGAGCTGACTAAGCAACAATTCCTAGAGCTACTAAAAATCCGTAGCACAAGCGAACTGTTCCGCCTAGATACCGCGCAAGAAGTGATGAACCGTGTTGACTTCCGCAACGTAGGGAAAAACCAAATGGAAGGCTTGATTGTGATGTCTATCGACGATGGTACATCAGCAGGTGCCGATTTAGATTCGAACTACGATGCTATCGTGGCGGTTGTGAACTCAACATCAACTGAGAAATCTTTCAAAGTTGCCGGTGCAACTAGTTTCGAGTTACATGAAGTTCAACAAAACTCTGCGGATGACATCGTGAAAGGTGCAAGCTTCACCAATGAAACGTTCACAGTACCAGCACTGACAACAGCGGTATTCGTGCAGCCACAAAACGGCGCACAAGGTGCTGGCCTACCAGTAAACACGGATAACAAAGACGTATCGAGTATTCCTCCTTACGGCGAAACCGTTGTTTACGTGAAAGGCACGATGAACGAGTGGTCTGATAGCAGTGATTGGGCGATGACCTTTATTGGCAACGGTATGTACTCTGTAACTGGCGTTCTTGAAGCAGGTGAGCACGAATTCAAATTCGCGGACTCTGGTTGGGCAAATCCAAACATCGGTTGTGATGCTGCGAATATAGCTTCTGGTTCACTAGAATTAGGTTCAGAAGGTAACTGTAAGCTGTCTGTTGCTGAAACAGGTAAGTACAACTTCACTCTGAACGCGCTGCATGTTCAAGATGAAAGCGTAGAAAAACCGGTCGTGTCAGTGACCAAATCAGCAGATGCACCAACATTCGGTGAAACAGCACTATACTTACGTGGCACTATCACTACATGGGATGCTCCAGCACAAGACTCAACAGCGAAGTTCAGCTATGTTGCAAATGACGTTTATTCGCTAGACATTACCCTAGCGGCGGGCAACTACGAGATGAAAGTTGCGAGCGCAGACTGGGCAGCAGACACCAACTTCGGTGGTGAAGGCAGTGTTGAGCTTGGTAAAGCGCTGACGATGGAAGCCGGTGGCGGTAGCGCAAACCTAAAAATTGCGATTGCAGAAGCAGGAAACTACAACTTCCACTTCAATGCGGCTGACAAGTCGGCGCCAATCGTGACGGTAACGAAAAACTAGTTTCATTTAAAAACATCCGTAATGAAAAAGGGGAAGCATCACGCTTCCCCTTTGTTTTGTTGGCGTCACTAAATGGTGGATACCAAAATCAAAAAGGTGTTAGTTTCCCCAAATCTGTTCAACAAACTCAGGATGATCAATGAATGGATTACGATTGCCCTGAAAATCAAACACTTGTTGATTGCGGTTTCGTTCTTTTTCACTAACGGGATCATTTTTGTGCCAACGTTTCAGCATGTTTAACATCCAAGGTTCAAAAACCGTTGAACTTGAACCATCAAGGACAGCATCCGCATTGCTTGAATTGCCTTCCCAGTTACCTACAACATTTTCATAGCGGGTTGCCATGTAGAAATAAGCACGGGCGAAGTCGCCCTTAAACTCATCAATCGGCTCAAACACCGTACCGGAGTAGCCCAGACTAGTGCTTGCTTGTCCAAGTTTAGAGCCATTACTAGACACGTAGGTCGCGGTGCCCACTTCACCAAATGGCCAATTACTGCGCTTCGCGTTTACATAACCATCAGTTGCAAACAAGTGATGACCGTCTGAGTTCATCGGCTCAACCTTACCGCCAAACCAGCTTTTCGGAAAAGAGTGCTCACGGTTGTAGCAATCCCCTTCCGTTTTGTATTGGCCACATTGGTCTGTGACTTTGGTAAAGCTTACTGTATCGCTAGCAGATGGCTTTTCAGAGTACATATCGAGAATAGAGCCATCATTTTCATAATAACGATCAATATCGGCATCTTTTACCAAGGTCCAGACCGCAGAATAGCCTCGGCTGGAGTGATTACTGATAATGTTAAACAACGCTGTTTTTAGAGCGTATCCCGTCTTACCAGATGCCGCTTGATAGTAACCATCAACCACTGGTGGGGTCGTGGTTGAGTCACCTAACGTAAAATCGGTGGTTTCACTTTTCGAGAATTCAGCGCCAGAAGCAAGAGTCTTATCTCCCTCAGTCAGCGTGTAAGACCCCGCGCCACTGCCACAACAAATGCCGTCACCATACTCATCTTGAATCGTGAATTGGTAGTTACCGTCAGCTAAGCACATGCTCTTTTCAATGGTGATTGCTGACTCATATCCCTGACCAGAAAACAGTACTTCAGCTTGGTTGTTTTTTAACGTCCAGCTAGTTTCTGAACCATAATTATCGGTTGTGAGAGTCAAGACCACTTGGTGATCACTACAACTTTCTACAGGAGGTTGTGTACTCGTCTCAGTCGGTTGAAAATTATCGACGTAGACAACTTCTGAGCCATCAAAACTGGCTTCATCGTAAAAACGCAAACCGACGTTGATGGTCTTGTTCGAGCTCGCTGTGTAGTTGTGCGCGAGCTCTTGCCACTGGTTTATCTGTTGTGGGTTCGAGTAATTGTGATAACCATCAACCACCAGACGTGCTTTTACATTTCCTTCGGTATGATAAACCGAGACAGAAAACGGATAGGTTTTCCCTTGCTCCACATTAATGGTTTGCAAAAAGTCGGTGTTGCTTTGGGTACCTGTATTCACGACGACCTGGGCAGCCAGACCACCCGATTTGATTTGCTCGCTGCTTGGCGACACTGTAATGCCCGCGTCAATCTCTGACCACTGCGTAGGTACATTGCCATTCCACTGCTCAAAGTCACCGTTGATAATTTGGCTATATGCAAACGGAGAGCTAGCAGCAACAAGGAGACAGAGGGAGTTCGTTATGGATTTCATTATACTTTTCCATTAGTTATATAAATCCCAAACACGATAAACATATTAGCGGGGCATAAGTAATCCTTCAGTCACATTTTTACGTTGCACAAGTGTTAATTTACTTTTTAATGTGCAGCTTATCTCACAAATATCCATCTGCTGAAAACAAATGCCAATACAAAAAGCGAAGCAACTTGTTGGCTACATCGTCGTAAAACCATTAAGGGAAAAGTAAAACAGACAGAAAAAAGCCAAGTGTGAGCCTATGGGGGTCAGCAACAACACTTGGCTTGTTTATAAGAAAGCTTGTGGTCAGCTCAACTGGTGAGCATCAATTCTGGATAATTCCTTAAGGTTTTACCGCAAAGAATCGTCCTTGTAGTGGCGACATCAGAATCTGATATTGACCATTACTCGGAGTAATTTTTTCATTCGTGAGCAAATCCACCAACTCACCAGTACCAACACTCTCCTGAGTAAGAGTGACGCTTCTAGCGCTCTCTAAGGTATTTAGCGCAAACAAGACTTTGTCCGAACCAGATTGTTTCAAGTCCACATAACTGCCGTTACTCGCAACTAAATTCGTGCGTGACCCTTGATAAAGTGCAGGATGCGCATCGCGCATTGTCATCAGCGATGTCACATAAGATTTGAGATCGGCTTGGTTTGCATCAAGCGTCGCCGTCACGCCTTCAATTTTCGCACTACTGCGCGCAACGTGATCATCGCACAAACCTTGAATGGCGCAGGTGCTGTTGTCTTCTTTTGCTGCAAAACCATCCACTTGATCCCCGATTTCATCACCGTAGTACAACGTGATTGGCCCGGTGTACGCCGCTTGGAAAGCAAACGCGGCTTTATGGCGTAACCAATATTCTGCATCATTCACATCCGCCAAGTTTCCGCGCTGTAACAAGTCACCAAAGCGCACTAAATCATGGTTGCCGATCATCAAATTCGGCTGCGCATGTGTTGGATATTGGTTGTGTGTGCTGTAGCCGTTGTCTAACCAATACGCACCGCGACCACCCACGCCGCTCTCATTCACGGCCAAAGTTTCAACGATGCGATATCGCATAGGGAAGTCAAACGCAGAGCACAATGCTGGATCGCTGTTCGATCCATACGCCTCATTCGCGATCTCAGACTCCCCTTTCCAAATCTCTGCCACCATATAGCCCAACGGATTCACTTGTTCGCCTTTGCTATTGGTGTACGTCACACTTTGTGAGGCTTCATCGACGGCTTTACGAAGTTGTGTCCAAGCGTCTGTCGGAACTTGATAGGCTTGATCTAAACGCCAGCCGTCAATCTTGAGTTCTTTGATCCAATACGTCGCCACCTCTTTGTAGAAATCGAGACTGGCTGGGTAATCCACGGGGTTGCTTGAGCCTGAAGGCAACAAGCCGGAAGGCGACAAGCCGGAAGGCGACAAGCCGGAAGGCGACAAGCCGGAAGGCGAGGGTTTGATCAAACCATTCTTATGGTGGCCAAATACGCCATCAAAAAATACGTATAAGCCGCGTTTGTGTGCTTCCTCGACCAAGGTTCTCGCCGTTTCTAAATCACCAAAACGTGGATCAATGGTGAAGTAATCCGTTGCAAAGTAGCCCGTGGCATCCAGACGATCGGCCCAGTGTTCTTGGCCCGCTATCGCTTCCGATTCAAAAACTGGCGTCAACCAAATCGCGTTCATCCCTAAATCTTGGATGTAATCGAGTGAATCAATCACTCCTTGCAAATCGCCGTTATGATGGCTGGTGCCATAACCTGTACCGTGACCAATGCTCGCATCACCATCCACAAAACTCTCTACCATGATTTGATAAGTACGAAGTTGGTTACTTTGCGCCATGACATTGGCTTGGCAAGCATAACTGGTATCCGGTAGCGGAGTGCTGCTATTAGTGTCGCCACCACCAGAAGAATTACACGCAGATAAAGCCCCAATCACACTTAACGCAAGCAACGATCGAGACAGGCGATGGTTACGTAGGATATTACGCATTTTATTCTCCCTAACTTACTCAAATAAACTACGGAAATTTGAGTAATAAAATTAACCCCGACATGTGTTTCATGCAGGGGTTAATAAATAAAAATAGAGTTTAAATAATTGAATGGAATATTATTGGCACTTATTTACCATAATTGAATAAGGTGAGCCATCATCTGTAAATTCTAAACTCCAAAGATATTTACCAGGCTCTTTAATTTCTAGTTTTGTATCTGTACCGTAACCACCGTAAGTCAGTTCATTTAATTGTCCGACCGATAATTTTTTACCTTTGGCAGTAAACTGTGGTTTCCATTGTTCAGCGGCATACTGCATTTTATAATTACCTGAAATTTCATCGGTAATCACTTGATAGACATTGTTCCCCTTATAGGTCAGCTTGCGCTCGGCAGTGTGCTTCCAATCTGCATTTGGGAAACTACCTACAACAAAAATGTCTTTAGACAATGGGCCAGATTCGGCTGAATCCGGCAAACTACAATTTGTCATCATATCAATCTGCGTGCTCGTAAACGCAACCGCATTATTTACTTCACCTTGGGTTGTATTTTCTGATGATGTGGACGAGCAAGCAGACAAGATAGACACAGCAGCTAAAGTACATGCTGTATTTATAATTATTTTTTTCACGTTATATCCTTATTTTTATTAGACCAAGTACTAATTAAATTAGAACATATATATTATGGATCGAAATAAAATAAATTTTAAATAGGAATAATATAATATGTGAAAAAGATAACTAAATGCGTAATAAAAAAGCCGACTATCTTAGCCGGCTTTTTAAAATTATCTATTTACTATTAACTGCTTTTACAAATACTTCTTGCGCACCTTCAATTCCTAACGCTTTTGCTTCATCAAGTAAGCTCAGAGCTTTAGGGATATCATCTGCTTTTACGGCCGCTTTAATTGCGTTGTGGTAGTAAGTTTGTGTTTCAGGCTGTACTGATTCAACCGCCTTAGCCGCAATTGGAGCCGCCGCTGGTTCATTACTTGATGTTCCGATTGAGAAGAAACTCACACGGTCAATCGAGACTTCAATCTTACCTGTATCACTGTTAGGAATTGGAATATCTTTTACTTCTGGTAAGTAGTTACCTCTCCCCTCAGCGTCCAAACGCGCGGGGTGAATCACTTCGGTAAACCCGCCAAGGTCGGCTTTATCTGTATAAATAATAAGATAAACAGAATCTAATCCCGTTGGGGGGAAAAAGTCTTTTTCGGCAGCCAAGCGATTACCAAGATGCAGGCGAGGTTTTTTGTACTCAAATTCAGTTTTATCATAATTTTCGAGCTCTCTACCATTTTTATCGACAATAACTGCTCTTGGTACAAAAGCCGTCTCTTCGATTAGACTGGTGATTTTAATAGCAAACTCACCACGATCTGCTGGAAGCTCAAACACAGCGACACGGCTATCGATATTCTGATACTTCAGAACTTGGCTTTGAGCAGTGATATCAATAATGGCAGAGCTAGGAAGCTTCATTTTTACCGATTGAAGTTCAGAGAGTGTGTCAACTTGTTGCATTTGAGCAACTTGAACTTGTTCGATAACTTCAGTGGATTGGCAGCCAGCAAGCGCTACACATCCACTTAACATGAGGGCACGGAAGTACATACTTTTTCCTTCTAGTTATTTTTCTAAAGGTTTTGGCACTAAAGCATCTTAGAGTGACTTTAATGAAACGTCTAACTTTTCAATAACCCTTAGAAAAATAGCCGACTGATGTCGGCTATTTGACTAGGACAGCTAGATAACTAAGAGTTTATTTGATTACCACCAAGCCTCAGCTTGAACACCAAATACGAACTCTGTATCGTCACCGTTGAACGCATTGTCATTTTCAGTATCTAGCAAGTAAGTTCCGTATACACGTAGTTCTGGACGAGCCCAGAAGCTGTCACCCATAGCCCAAGCTTGAGCAACTGTGAATTTAGCATTACCAAAATCTTCTTTTGCTAGGCCACTATCTGCGATTTTCTCACCAGAGTTGTAACCCGCTTCGAATACTGTGCGCATTGTATCGTTCCACTTGTACATAGGACGAACAACTACAGAATATTGATCAATATCGAAGTTTTTACCTGTGTAAGCGCCAGCAGCTTGACCACCAATGTCGCTACCTGATAGGTAAGCAAGTTGGTGACCCATTTCCCAGTTCTCAGCTAGGTTCATTACACCCCAGTTGATCAAACGGAAGCCTGATGCATCATTAAATGCCTCTGTACCTCGCGCGTAATAAGCACCAGATCCCCAGAAGTTAGCAGCTTGAACACCGTAACCATTTGTACCGTATTGAAATACTGTTTGGTTAAAACCGTTACTCATACCTTGATGGATAATCGCAGACGCCAATACGCCGTCATCCGCTTCTTCTTTTGCATCGTTAGAATCTGTCGCAAAGTTGTAAGCAACAGCCAACTCAAGAGCAGCATTATCCCAAAGGCCGATGTTCGCTAAACGAGCATCAAAGATGTAACCCGTTGAATCTGAAGTTTCACCATCTTGAATCAATGCTAGAGATAGTTTTTGGTTGCCTACTGAGAGGTTTTCGATACCACCACCAGTACCAGAAGTGTTTAGGAAATAGAAATCAGTGATGTGGATATCTTTACGCTGGTAGTAAGTTTTACCAGCCCACATAGTTGCGTCTTTATCAGAAGCAATCAGACCTTTAGCTTTTACAGCAAACTGAGCAACGTTAAAATCAGCATCTTCCCAACCATTCGCACCAGGAGCACCAGAAGCAATCATAGATTCGATACGCCAAGTCTGGTCACCCATTTTCAACTCTTCCGCCAAACCAAACTCAGAGTAGTTATCGTCTTCGTTACCCAGACGACCAATACCAAATTTGTTTACAGCAAGGTCACCATTACCATTACCGCTGATACCAGTACCAGCGCGCATGTAACCGTTAAAATCCACTGCAAACGCAGAACCAGCAGCTAAAGTTGCAGCAACAGCAGCAGCAATTACACTTACTTTTTTCATTCTTAACTCCATTAAGGGTATTTATAATTCTGTCTTCCCTGCTCACTCTTTTAGGTGAATATAGGCAGTAAAAACACACCTAAAGAAAGAGAGGTAAGATGGGAACGAATCCCCGTTTGTTTCAACAGTTGTGAGATTACCCGAGGCGTACAAGGATGACTTCCTCCGCCCTAAACTAATTTAAGGGGGATGAGAAGGGAGTAGAAAATTTACCGAATGGTGTTTTTTCGAGTCAGATCACCAATCTAGGGAGGAATTAGTAAGTTTGTTCGGTTTTGAGCCGCTACAAAGTGATAGCCATTTCATATTTTTGACTCTAAGCCGTCACATAAAGTAATTAAATTACACGAATATTTTTATATTTAGGGTGGTTGACCTTAGTAAGACAAAGTTTTTAACTTATAGTTTCCTAAAGGTAGCAATAAATATTAAATAAAGTATCTCCGATGACACGACTTCTCTCTCGCCCCTACCCCCTGGGCGCAACATTGAATAAAGAAGGCTGTAACTTCTCTATTCATGCTCCGGGCGTAAAAGACATTCAACTGGCATTGTTTGCAGACGATGGCAGCTACGAGCTTCGCGGTTTACCGAATGAATACGCTGGCATACGTCATACTTTTATTCCAGATATTAAGCCGGGGCAAAAATACGGTTATCTTGTCTCCCACAAGGACGAGCCACTGTTAATTTCTGATCCGTACGCAAAATCAATAGATAAAGCCCTCCACTATCATCCTCCCTACTCTCCAGCCAAAAGTTTCGATATGCCGAAGTGCGTCGTTATCGAAGATGATTTTGACTGGCAAAACACGGATCACCCGCGTATACCCAGAGAAGAGATGGTGTTGTTTGAGACGCACGTCAAAGGGATTACCCAACGCCACCCAGAGGTTGAGGACAAGCTGAGGGGGCGCTATTTAGGTCTTGCATCACCTGAAATGCTGGCCTTTTACAAACAGCAAAACATCAACACGCTGCAATTGCTACCTGTCGCAGCATGCATGCATGAGCCTCATCTACTAGAGATGGAAAAGGTCAATTATTGGGGATACAACCCTTATCTCTTTATGGTGCCCGATCCGCGCTACGCAGAACAAGACGCCGTTACGGAATTAAAAACAACAATTCGCGAATTGCATAAAAACGGCATTGAGGTGATTCTCGACGTGGTTTACAACCACACTGCTGAAGGTGGTGAAGGGCCTACAATTTTCAACCTGAAAGCCCTCGACTCCTGTTTTTACATCAAACATGGCAACCACTTCGCCAATTACACTGGCTGCGGAAATACAGTGGATCTCACCTACCAACCAGCCTTAAACCTTGTGATGGATACATTGCGCTACTGGGTTAGCGAATTTAAAGTCGATGGCTTCCGTTTTGACTTGGCTGCAACGTTAGGTCGACAGGGCGATGATTACAACCCAGAAGCAGCTTTCTTTAAAGCCGTTGCGCAAGACCCAATTTTGCGTGAAACCAAATTGATTGCCGAGCCTTGGGATATTGGTCCAAATGGCTACCAAGTGGGTAACTTTCCATTTGGTTGGAACGAATGTAATGACAAACTGCGTGATATTTCCCGCAGTTTTTGGCGCGGTGATCAAGGCTATTTAAAAGAGTTTGCCACTCGATTAATGGGCTCTCGTGACATTTATAGTGCAGCGAACTGGCCATACAAACTCACCGTAAATTACATCACGTATCACGATGGCTTCACACTGCAAGATTTAGTGTCTTACAAGCACAAACATAACGAAGCCAATGGCGAAGAAAATCGCGACGGTCACGGTGACAATCGTTCAGAAAACTACGGTGTTGAGGGCGAGACGGAAAATCTGATGATCATCGCCACGCGTGAGAAGCAAAAACGCAACCTTATTGCTAGCTTGCTGTTTGCCTTCGGTATCCCACACATTCTCACTGCTGATGTTCTGTCTCACACCCAAGGCGGTAACAATAATGCCTATTGCCAAGACAACGAAACCAGTTGGCTGAACTGGGAAGAGACAGAACGTAAGCAACATTTCAAAGCATGGATGTCACAAATGGTCGCCAACCGAAATCAATACATGGTGCCATTTATCCGAGCTTTCAGTGGCGAAAACCGCAATAACAACCGTATTTTCTGGCGCCGTACAGACGGTCGCTTAATGGAGCACGATGATTGGAACCGTTTATGCTCTGTCGCACTTCACCTTGGTATCGGTAAAGAAGGGCAAGAGCTGGTCTACCTCATCAACCAAACTAACGCCACAGCGCGCTTTAAACTCCCCAATGAGCGAAAGCAAGAATGGGTGACGATCTGTGATACAAACGTACGTAACCTCAACCCAGGACATGCTGAAGGCGAAGTCTTGCTGTCACCCACCTCAATGGTGATTTTGCACTATCAACCAAACCAAAGCACACCAAAAGGTGAGCAAACGCATAGCTAAGTTATAAACGCTCCAAAAAAGGAAAGCCGATGCATCTCAGTGCTTCGGCTTTTTTGTTGGTTAGATTTGCCTAACTCATTATTCGCAAGGCGGCGCTAGGTGGATCAAAGCCAATCCACCCAGTGACGTCTCGCGGTATTTCTTGTTCATGTCTTTGCCCGTTTGATACATGGTTTCAATCACCTTATCCAACGAGATCAAACATTTACTATTACGCTTTAATGCCATGCGAGATGCATTGATCGCTTTCATTGCCCCCATTGCATTACGCTCAATACACGGTACTTGCACTAAGCCACCAATTGGGTCACAAGTCATGCCTAGTGAGTGCTCCATGGCAATCTCAGCAGCAATGCAAATTTGTTCATTGCTGCCACCACGTAGCGCGGTCAAGCCAGCTGCCGCCATAGAAGAAGAAACACCGACTTCGCCCTGACAACCCACTTCGGCACCCGAGATAGACGCATTAGTTTTGTACAAAATGCCAATCGCACCGGATACAGCAAGGAAGTCTTTAAGCTGTTTAGTATCGAGCTCTTTGATGAAGCGATGGTAGTACATCAATACCGCTGGAATCACACCCGCCGCACCATTAGTTGGCGACGTTACGACTTGTCCACCAGCGGCGTTTTCTTCACTCACAGCAAAAGCAAACAGGTTAATCCAATCCATGATTTCCATTGGATCGTTTTCAATCGCTGCATTTGCTTCAAGCTTCTTCAGCAAGTTAGGCGCACGGCGGGTCACGTTCAAGCCGCCATCCAAGATACCTTCTGTCTCGAAACCGCGCTCCATGCAACGCGTCATCACACGCCAGATCTGTTCTGCACGTTGATTGATGGCTTCCATATCCTGAAATGCTTGTTCGTTTTTCAGAATCATGCCACCGAGGCTCATGCCGTTCTTCTCTGCCTGCGCCAACATTTCGTCCGCACTGGAGAATGGAAACTCAACTTCTACGGGAGCAGTCGCACTGCCATTTTGCAGTTCATTCGCCGTTGCGATGAAACCACCACCGATAGAGTAGTAAGTTTCAAACCCAACCTGATTGCCGTGCGCATCTAAGGCAGTAATCGTCATGCCATTCTCATGCAGAGGAAGGTTCTCTTCGTGGAATAACATATCCGTTTTGTTGTTGAATTCGATTTCATGACGGCCATCAACAGACATCATGCCCTCTTCAATCGCCTTGCGCATCGCTTTGTTCGCAGAAGCGATTTTGATGGTATCTGGTTTGTTACCCAACAGACCCAAAATCGTTGCACGGTCAGTATGGTGACCAACCCCCGTTAACGAGAGTGAGCCGTATAAATCGACTTGAATACGAACCACTTTTGCCAAGTTCGATTCAATCAAACGAGTGAAGTGGTAACCCGCGATCATTGGACCATTGGTGTGAGAGCTAGAAGGGCCCACACCAATCTTGTAAATATCAAAGATGGACAGCATAAACTTACCTATTACGACAATGCAGCATAAAGCCAATCAGGGAGAACCATACAAGCAGCGATGGTCGCCACAGCGAACACCAACAGCCCGTAATGGCTTGCGGTTGGCTTTGCAAAAAGATGTTTTTGATTATTGATAAAGATTTGTTGTTCGGCAGTCACAGCGCCCCAACGACGGCTCACTAACACACCAAACAAAAGGAAGACAAACGTACCAATTGGCGCGAACCACGGCCAAGCCACGTCGAGATACATTGCAGTAAACACCGCAATCACACTCATGATACTGCCAACGATCACGCCTTTCTCAGTGGCTTTTGCCCAGAATAAGCCAAGCACGAATGACCCAAGACGGATACCAACAAAGATGGAAGTCAGGCTAGCGATGGTTTTGAGTACCGATTCATTCGATACCGCCAGAAGAGCTGGCACTACCACCATAGCCGCAGCTAGCAAACTCATCTTTCTTGCGACTTTTTCGTAGTGCTCATCATCGGCACTCTTGCGAACGAAACGCTTGTAGATATCGAACGTTGCGACAGTCGCCATCGAGTTGTAGGTCGAGTCCAAGGTCGACATTGCGGCCGCCGCCAACGCGGAAATGATCAAACCAACGACGATTGGGTTAGTGTGGTTGAAGACGAAATCCAAAATCACTTCATTGCTGTTTTCAAACGATTGATCTTGATAGAAAACACTCAAAAGAACACCGAGTACCGCGAAGAACAAGTACACGAAAAACGCACCGTAACCACACAACAGCATCGACTTCTGCGCCGTCTTTTCACATCTCGTCGCTAACGTGCGTTGGATGATCAATTGGTTGGTGCCGTACACACTCAAATGCAAAAAGCTCACGGCAACCACGCCAGCCCAGAGTGTGGTATCTACGCCCAAATCAAAATCTAAGTTGATGATATTCAGGTGATCACGAGAAAGGTAATCTGCCGCATTAATCTCTGTCATTAGAATGGCAAAGATAGCGATGCTGCCTGCTACCAATACTGCAGATTGCAACATATCGGTCCAGATCACCGTGGAAATTCCGCCCGCATAGGTATAGCAAGCGGTGAAAATACTAATGTAGATAATGGCTTCAGAAATACTGATAGGCAGAACTTGCACTAAGATCAGCGCCACGGCATACAAAATCACACCCGCAGAGATACATTGAACCACAATGAACACAATCGAGTTGATGGTTCTTGCATACACCCCAAAGCGGTGCTCAAGATATTCATAAATCGAAGTCAGACCCAGCTTATAGAAAACAGGCACAAAGAAAATGACGGTGAAAAAAATAACGATGGGATAGTTAAGGTGAATACTCATCGCTTCCATGCCAGAGCTATAAACCCAACCTGGCATCCCTACAAACGTCATCGCACTAATGTAAGTCGCAAGTATCGAAACACCTGCCGTAAACCAGCCAAATTGCTTTCCACCCGTAGAAAAGTCGCCACCATTGCTGTAGCGCTTATTCACTAAATAGCTGATTAATATGGTGATTAACACGTATAACGCAATCACCACAAAACTTGAGTACGTAACCATTTCAGGGTTTCCATAATTCTGGGTGCTAACTATTTGTGCTTGGATATTACTTTAAAAAAGCATATCTAAACGATAATCCCGCCATAACTGTGACTACAATCACCAATATAGACGGTTATATATTCAAAAATGCCAAAAAGACCGATTTAATGAGACTCCCATCACTAAAAACCACTAATTGGGTACGCATTCATTTTAAAATTGATATTGATCACGGATCTAATGACCTTAAAAAAACTATGATTCACACCGACACGAAATCGAAGATGATCCAAATAAGATCGTGTTCATTGAGTTTGAATAGCAACAAATCCTAAGTGAAATAGAGGTTTATCGGTCATGAATGCCAAAAGACACATGAGCGAAGTTCCTATGATTCAAAGGGTAGCTGCCTATCTAGCGATACTGGTTGGTTACTTTTTCTATTGTTATAACTTTGTAATTATTGACTACGTACGCCCATACATCGTTGAAGCGTATGATGGTATTAGCCTGTCAGACACTGCCCAGTTCTATACATGGCAGTCGGTTGGTGCACTTATCGGTGCATTGAGCTGTGCTTGGTTCGCAACAAAATTTGGTAAGAAATCCACTCTTATTACCATCACAGCCCTAAACGGTGGCGCTACGATCATCAATATGATGTTCACCGACTACACAACATGGGCAGCAATGCGTTTCATCATTGGTTTGTCACTGGGTGGTTACTTCACCGTGGCAGTAAGCTTGATGATCGGCCTATTTACGCCAACGGTACGTGGTAAGTTGACGGCATTCGCGTCTTCTATGTTCTCTGTAGCACTGATGGTAATGGGTGCGTATGCAGCATTTATTGCAAGCATTGATGCACCATGGGAAAGCCTAATGCTTGTTGGTGGTATCCCACCATTGGCAGCCGCTGTGGTCATGATCTTTGTGCTACCTAGCGACAGCAAAGTGATCGCTTACGGTGAAGAAGAACAAGCAAAAGCGGAAGAATCAGACGCACCAGCGAAAACAGGCTCTTGGGGCGAAATGTTAAGCAAGCCTTACCGTAAGATCACTCTAACGTGTCTATTACTGGCTGGCCTTAACTTCTATGGTTTCCAATTCTTTGGTGGCTTCGTAACCACTTACCTACGTGATGTACGTATGTTCGACGGTGCAACCATCGGTCTCATCTTCTCTATCTCAGCATTTGGTTCACTGTTTGGTGCGTGGTTCTGGGGTTGGGTAGCTGACAAATTCGGTCGTAAGGTGAACGCGTTTGGCTTCATCCTAGCGGGCATCATGGTTTCAATCTTCTTTGTTGCACCTGGCGACATGGTGATTGGCGGCCTAAACATGCTGGCTCTACTTGGTCTGATTTACAACTTCGGCCTGTCTTCTTCAGCGGTATGGGGTGGTTACTTCTCAGAACTGTTCCCAGCACACCTACGTAGCTACGGCGCGGCGCTATTCCACGGTGGTCGTATCCTCGGTATGTGGGCACCAATGGTACTTATCTTCATCCAAGAGCGTACCGACCTACAAACCGCAATGTGGGGTTCACCAATCGTATGGATCCTTGCTGGTCTTCTATGGCTATCACTGCCAGAGACACTAAAAGGCGGCGTGTTCGATAAGAGCAAAAAAGCCGAAGCAGCAAAAGCGTAACTGAATTTCAAAAACTCCGGCTGGCTCCCCGGTCGGATGAAAAAACTTAATTTCGAGTCCTGTTCCCAAAGCCGACTCGACAGCAAATAAGAGAGTTTATTATGTCTAAATATCAAGAAGCGAAACGCGTTGTACGTGAATACTTCAGCGCAATGGAAAACGCAACTCACGAGAACGTGGCAGAAGTACTAAAAGCACATACTTCAGAAGATTACCTATGGCGTGGTGTTTACCCATTCCGTGAGCAACAAGGCGCTCAAGCAGCGGCTGACGTTTTCTGGGCTCCTTTGATGAAATCAATGACTCGCATGCAGCGTCGTCAAGACATCTTCATCGGTGGTGAGAACGAAGTAACATCAGGTGAAATCTGGGTAATGAGCATGGGTCACTTCATGGGTCTATTCGACGCTGAATACCTAGGCATGCGCCCAACTGGCAAAATCATGAACATCCGTTACGCAGAGTTTAACTGTGTTGAAAACGGCAAGATCACTAAGACTGGCCTATTCCTAGACCTTCTAGGTGCGATGGACCAAGCGGGTTGTTACCCACTACCACCATCAACAGGTAAACACTTCGTATACCCTGGTCCTCGTAACCACGACGGTCTACTGTTCGAAGACGCAGCACCAGAAGAAGGTGTAGCAACACTAGCACTAGTGAACAAGATGGTTGATGACCTATCTGCACTAAACGACAGCGGTGCTATGGGTTGCCCACCAGAAGTTCTTGAGAAGAGCTGGTCTAAAGACATGATCTGGTACGGTCCATGTGGTATCGGTGCGTCTTACACAATCCCTCGTTACCAACAGCAGCACCAATTGCCGTTCCGTAACAACCTGAAAGACAAGAAGTTTAACGGCCACGTATGTCGTTTCGCAGAAGGTAACTTCTCTTGTTTCTTCGGCTGGCCAAACCTATCTAACACGCCAATCGGTGGTTTCCTAGGTATGACAGGCGGTGAAGTACGTGCAGACATGCAAGTGGTTGACGTTTACTACCGTGACGGCGACAAGCTATCTGAGAACTGGGTACTGATCGACCTTCCTTACTGGCTAAAACAGCAAGGTCTAGACGTGTTCGAGCGTACTCAACAGATCCTAAACCCTTCTCTGTAAGAAGTCCTAGGGGCGGATTGTCAACCCGCCTTTATGTTGCCTGAATCCCCTCTCGGTTCAGGCGACATGCTCCCAACTCGTGCCTCAAGGATGGGGCACAACCTCAAGATAGAACCCTTATTCAAAACGGGCATGAACGCACGGTGGCTTTCTGCGCCCTGAATAATGAGATTGATGATGAAAAAGTCGACCCTTTCTGCAGTGATTTTAGCAGCGCTTACTTCTAGCTCAGCCTTTGCTGCACACACTTTTGTTAATGACGCTGGCGACAGCCTAACCATCGATGGCCGTTTCGATCTTCGCTACCAAGACCGTGGCGGTGATGACAACGGCGAATGGAACAGCGGCAGCTCACGTTTCGGTTTGAAAGGCCAAATGGGTCTGGATAATGGCTGGACTGGTTTCGGTCACGCGGAATGGGGCTACAACTCTGGCGCGAACGGCGACAACATTTACGACCGCTTGCTATACGCAGGTGTTGACCACGAAAAATACGGCAAGATTGCTGCGGGTACTAAGCAGTGGTCTACCTTCTACGACGTAGCATGGTACACCGATTTAGGTCGTGTATTCGGTACTCGTGGCTCAGGTGTTTACAACCTAGCTGACTGGGGTATCGCATCCGGTGCTGGTCGTGCAGAAAACTCAATTACGTACCGTAATTCAATCAATGAAAAAGTGAGCTACGGCTTTACTTACCAAACCACGCGTGAAGATGTTGCTCTAGCAGGCAATGCGACAGCCTCACTGAAAAACGGCATGGGTGCGTCGATCACTTACAAACCGGTTGATGGCGTAACACTGGGTGCGGCTTACCATCAGAATGAAGTTGCGGATCTAGACGCAAGCGTGGTTGGCGTAGAAAACGGCGACAACATGCGCATCATGCTATTGGGCGCAAACTACAGCAACGGTGGCTTCTACGCGGGTGCGACTTTCCACGTTGGCGAAAACTGGGAAGCAGTGAGCCAAGGCGGTACGGACGTAATGTTCGATACCCTAGGTGGCGAAATCTACACTTACTACCACTTCGACAACGGCCTACGCCCAACGTTGAACTACAACTACATGGAAGATCGCGGTGACGAGACGCAAGGTTACGAGCGTAACTTGCTGATTCCTGGTGTTGAATACCACTTCCAGAAGAACAAATTCCTAGTTTGGACTGAATACCAATTCGACCTAGGTAAAGATCAGTACGATGGCAGCAAATTCGAAAATCGTGATGATCAATTCGCGGCAGGTATTCGCTACTACTTCTGATAATACTCATCTCTCACCACCTATACCCAAGTAGCCTTAAGGTGGTGAGTGATGAAGTTCTTATCAACACAAAGCAAAGTTATCTTGAAGCCAAGTAGTCATCACTTCACTAACCATTAAAGGCTGCTCCAGCGTAGATAGATGCCCACACTCAGGGATAACATGAAGCGTGACGTTTGGGATGCATCTCTCCATGAGCAGGTGATTGTCTAGCGGACAAAGCTTATCTTCTTTACCTGTTATCACCAACGTAGGAACTTGAATGTCCGCCAATAAAGGTCGAGCATCCGGGCGAGTTGCTAACGCTTTAGCATGCGCTTCAAATGCCTCCAAACCTACATTGACCGCCATGCCTTCAATACGCTCTGTCAACACTTTGTCTTGCAAACGGCTGGGATGAATCAGCACAGGCATCAGAGTGTCAGGCGTAATGCGTTCAAACTCACCACTTAACGCACGGCTAACCAGTGCATCACGCTTTTGTGTCACCTCTGGCTTTTCATCTGCTGCATTGGTATCCATGAGGATCAAGCCTTTGACTCTGTTTGGCGCTTGACGGTACACCTCAAAGGCAAGAATCCCACCCATTGATAAGCCACCCAAGACAAACTCCTGCGGTGCGTCTTGCAACACTCTCTGCGCCAGCTGTTCCATTGACGGCAATGAAGCCAGCGTCGGGCATGAAGGCTCAACCCAACTTGGCAACGCTCGGTTGACTTCCTCAAACAATGTGCCATCACAAAGTAGTCCGGGTAGCCAAACTAACGAGGTGGGTTGCGTCATTTTATTCTCCTGCCAGCGGCTTTGGTTGATCAGAGCCAAGAATGCAATACGTCAAACTATTACCACGCAAGTTCGTCAGTGAGTATGACGCACCTTCTGGAACATTCAGCACATCACCGCGCGTTAAAACAACATTAGCTTGTTCGCCTTGATGCGTGAGGACCACCTCTGTATCGCCATCAAAGTTGATAAGTACTTGTTTTTCTTCTCGGCAGTGTTGAGGAATCGAGCCACCTTCAGAAAGCTCATAAGCCATGATGCTCACTTCATCTTCACTCTTTACTTGGAAGTCATAACTCGCCAAAGGATGACCCGTTAAGGCGTATTGTTTCACGTTGCTTCCGCCGAAATCGCCTTTGATTTCACGATAATCTTTTTGCAGAGCGACAAATGGCATCATCTCTTCTGCGGTGTAGGTATCGAAGGTCGCGAGCTCTTCTTCGGTAAGCAGCGGCATCAATTCTGATTCTTGTGGCACCGGGTCGCCATTAATGGTGTCCACGAGTGTGCCATCGGCTTTGAGGTATAAACCATAACCTTGACTGTCTTTAATAACGTTTGGATGCCAAATAACGCCGCCACCTGAATCGTCGCCGCCAAGTACCGAGAACATAAAGCCGTAATCGCGGCCAACCACTTCAAATCCACGGAAGAGATTGGTTGGAATCGAGATGACGTCACCGTGAGACAACACCGCCTCATGCTCTCCATCGTTCCCCCAATAAAAACGGAACTGACCTTTGAACACCAAGAAAAGCTCGGCGGTACGATGAGAGTGCAACGAATTTTTGATGCCCGGCGGTTGGCCTGCGGCACCAATGTTAAAGCCCGCCGTATCGCGAATATGAACATGTTGACGACTGCTTTCTGCCACCCCAGCACCGATAATGCAGAAGTTATCTTTCAGATCACTGCCAGGCGTGCGCGCATCAATAAACGCACTCGTACCCGGAATCAGTTCCATGTAGCGGACCAGATTATTATTCATTTTAGATTGTAGAGTCATTGTAAATCCTTGTTGTCCTTGTTTGGACCTAGCCTTTGAATTGTTAGTTACAAACCGAAAGTGTGTTACAGACCTAAAGGTCGCCCACCATCAACCGCGATGGTATTGCCTGTCGAGAAGGTAAGAAGATCTGCCACGGCGTACACGGCTTGAGCGACTTCTTCATCATTGGCTAAACGCTTAAGCGGTGTGGATTGTTCTTGTTGATTACGCCATGCGTCATCCAAGCCTTTGACAAACTCAGTGTCGACAAGCCCTGGAGCAACAGCCAGAACTCGAACCTCGGGAGACAGAGCGCGAGCTAAAGAACGGGTCATGTTCTCCGCGGCAGATTTACTTGCACAGTAAGCAATGTTGCTCCCCATCGCAGTCTGTGCCGCGATAGAAGTAATGTTCACCACACAACCATTGGCTTGCTTAAGCCAAGGCTCAAACGCTCGAACCATGGCAAAAGGCGCACGGACGTTCACTTGGAAAATTTGGTCAAACAGCTGGTCATCTAAACTTTGCAAATCAGAGTGCGCGACGAATTTCGTCATCCCCGCACAGTTGACCAACAAATCCAGCTTGTCGCTTATTTCACTGACTTGATGTTTAAGCTGTTCAATCGCACTAGAATCTGCCACGTTCAATTTGAATGCTAGATGCTCGTTACGTGGCAGCGAGGAAAGCACATCCTCGGCCGCTTTCTGATTACTGTTGTAAGTCAGAATTACGCGATATCCCGATTCAGCTAGCTTGCGACAAATGGCGGCACCCAGTCCGCCACTGCCGCCTGTGACTAAGGCAAGTTTCGACATATTACGCCTCTTCCACTTTGCCTTTGTAACGGCGTACACGAATATCCGCTTGCTCTTTGTGACCGGCAAAACCTTCTAGTGCACACAAGCGAGAGCAGTATTCACCGACTTTTAAGGATGCCGCTTCCGTTACACGCTGGTAAGTACAAGTCTTGATGAACTTACCTACCCAAAGGCCACCGGTGTATCGCGCCGCTTTCTTCGTTGGCAGTGTATGGTTGGTACCAATACATTTGTCGCCGTAAGAGACGTTGGTTTCACGACCTAGGAACAAGGCACCGTAGTTGGTCATGTTATCTAGGAAGTACTTAGGATCTTCCGTCATCACTTGTACGTGTTCAGAAGCGATATCGTCTGCCACTTCCACCATTTCTTCGTAGCTATCGCATACGATCACTTGTCCGTAATCTGCCCACGCTTTACCCGCAACTTCAGCCGTTGGGAGAATGGTTAACTGACGTTCGATCTCTTTAATGGTTTCTTGCGCAAATGTTTCGCTATTGGTCAACAATACAGCGGGAGAGTTGTAACCGTGCTCAGCCTGACCAAGCAAGTCTGCCGCTGCCAATTCCGGGTCACAGCCTTTCTCATCAGCAATGACCAAGGTTTCCGTTGGCCCTGCAAACAAATCGATACCAACGCGACCAAACAACTGACGTTTTGCCTCTGCTACAAATGCGTTACCCGGCCCTACAATCATATCGACTGGCGCAATAGTCTCCGTGCCCAATGCCATAGCTCCTACCGCTTGAACACCACCGAAGCAGTAGATTTCATCCGCACCCGCCATTGCCATCGCAGCGACAATCGCGACGTTCGGCTGGCCGTTAAACGGAGGCGCACAAGCAATAACACGTTTTACGCCCGCGACTTTCGCCGTCAGTACACTCATGTGAGCGGATGCAACCAATGGGTATTTTCCACCAGGGATGTAACAACCCACGCTGTTTACTGGAATATTTTTATGCCCCAGTACCACACCAGGCATGGTTTCTACTTCGACGTCTTTCATTGAGTCACGTTGAATTTGAGCAAAGTTTCGAACTTGTTGCTGAGCGAACTCGATATCATGACGAGTCGATTCATCAAGCGCATCCACACAGGCTTGGATTTGCTCTTCTGACAGGCGGAATTGCTCCGGCGACCAGTTATCAAACTTTTCAGACAACTCACGTACAGCGCTATCACCTTTCGATTCAATATCAGCAAGAATGTTTTCGACAATCTGACGCACTTTTGCGTCATTTGATGCTGATGCTTCTTCAGTGATTCCGTTTTTTAAAATGCGTGCCATTGGGTTTCTCCTTGAACATTGAGGCTGACGAACGGTTATTTTTATGCTTTTGGATACGAATGCAAAATCAGATTAAACACTTAATTAACATTTGACAAGTTAAGTCAACAAACCACAAAAACCACCCTTAAGCCTTTGTATTAATTAATTTAAATAAATAAAAGCAAGTAATAAGGACCTTGATTGAGTTTAATTTTTAATCAAAAATGAGTTTTAGATCACATCATTTTTACTCATCATTTACATTTCTCCGTGTTAGTTTTTGCATACCTTTGCAAAGGAGAGAATTATGAGCAATTTTAAGCAACGTCTGACTAAAGAAACGCTATTAGGTACATTTGTTAAAACCCCTCATCCTCACATTATCGAGGTATTGGCACTGGCAGAATTGCCTTTTGTGGTACTGGATGCAGAGCACGCACCTTTCGATCGTTCCTCGCTTGATCTGTGCATCATGGCGGCCAGAGCGAATGACCTCGCGTGCGTGGTACGAGTACAAGACAGCGCCCCTTCAACCATTTTGAACGCGCTTGACTGTGGCGCGGCGGGTGTACAAATTCCCCATGTTTGTACTGCTGAGCAAGCGACGCAACTGGCGAAAATCTGCCATTACGGAGAAGGTGGCCGAGGGTATGCTGGTTCCAGTCGAGCAGCGCAATACGCCACTAAGCCCATGGTTGAACACTTAAAAGACAGCCGTGCGAATACGATTGTCATTGCACAAATTGAAGACCCTCAAGGGGTTGAAAATGTTGAAGCGATTGCCAATGTTGAAGGAATTGATGCGCTCTTCATTGGCCAAGTTGATCTCACTGTCGCTTATGGTGCTGATAGCGTTCATGATGAGAAAGTCGCACAAGCAAGTATGCGAGTAATCGAAGCGGCCAGAGCCGCCAATAAACCTGTTGGCATGTTTGTCGCGACGGCTCAACAAGCTCGGGAATGGCGTGAACTCGGCGTTAGCTTCTTTTGTGTTGGCTCTGAACACAAAATGATCATTGATGGCTTCAAGCAAGAGAGAAATGTGATGAATTCTTGAGTTTTCTCTGATATTTACGCCTTATCAATGTAATGCTCTAGACACAGAAATCCCCTAGCCCATACACTCAGCACGTATGAGAAGGTTCAATGGCCTTAAATAAGGAGTATCACCATTAAAGCGAAAGTAACTTCGATCGACGTCGCGAAGATGCTCGGCGTCTCTCAATCGACGGTATCTAGAGCATTCAGCCCGACTGCGAGTATTAGCGAGAAGAAACGCAAAATGGTGATGGATGCCGCAGCTAAGCTCGGATACACACCGAATGCCATCGCCCGAGGTCTGATTTCGAATCGTTCAGGCTTAGTGGCGATTGCGTTAGATAGCGAATCAAACCCAATGTATGACATGCAATCTCGTGCTTTGGCTGTCGAAATTCAAAAGCGAGGCGGACAAGTTGTGCTTTGCCCTATCGACAAAGACGACCTCGATCTCGCCATTTCACGCGCCATTGAATACCAAGTGGACGGACTCGTTATCGCCACCAGCCGTTTAACCTCACGCGCGTTTGCCCAATGCGAAAAGTTTGGCGTTCATTTAAGCTTGATTAACCGCTACGCCGAGGGTATTAATGCCAATAGCTCTGGTATTGATAACCGATTGGCGGGCCAACAAGCAGCCGAGTATTTAACGCAGAAAGGCGCAAAACAGTGTGCTTATATCAGTGGCGATGCTGGCTCCATGACCAGTGAAGAGCGTTGGCTGGGTTTCTCTTCAAAATTGCAAGAACTCGGCTCCCCGTCACCAACCTTTATCCAAGCCAAGTACAGCTTTGAAGCAGGCTTAGAAGCGGCGAAAGCGATCTTGTCGCACACTAGCAAACCCGATGCAATTTTTTGTGCAAACGACATCCTCGCCATGGGTGTGATGGATGGCTTGCGACAAGCCGGAGCAAAGATCCCCCAAGACTTCTCTGTGATGGGTGTAGATAACATTCCGATGTCTGCATGGCCGAGCTATGATTTGACCACCATTGCTCAACCAGTCGACAAAATTGTTAAACGAGCGGTTGAAGATTTGATGAATCGAATCAACGGCAACCTGGATGCAACTGGCGAATACCTTTTCGAGCAAGGCACCTTGATCGAACGTAGTAGCACCATTTAATAAATCCATTTTTATTCATTCTTCATAAACAAAATGCCTTGCTTTCGAGTAAGGCATTTTCTGTGATCACGATTAAATTTTCACCAATCGTTATTTAATTCCTCATCAATTCATCAATCTTGTTATTGACTTGTTACTTTAATGTTTTATTTTGGATTCGTATGCAAAATGGATATGAATTGCTCAACTAATTTATAAAAACATAAAAAGTTGTGTGACTTGCCGACGAATGCCCATGGCAGGTCATACCAGAAACAAGGAAGAACGATGAAGAAAGCAATCCTTACTTCACTTACCGCACTGGGGCTTGCATTTAGCAGTATGAATACGTTTGCAACCAGTGTTATTCGTCTTGCTCATGACAGTCAAGAAACCTCTCCCGTACACAAAGCAATGCTCTATTTCGAACAAGAAGTGGAAGCTCGCTCAAACGGTGAGATAGAAGTTGAAATCTATCCGGCAAGACAACTAGGCGATGTGCGTGAGACTACTGAACTCGTGCAGCAAGGCAACTTACAAATGACGTTTGGTGCGTCAGTTTTACTCTCTCCCTACGTCCCAGAGTTTAACGTGCTCGACGTGTTCTACCTTTTTGATAGCGAAGAGCAAGCACACAAAGCGCTCGACAGTGAGAAGATCGGACAACCATTGTTGAATGCTATGGAATCAAAAGGCTTTCATGGACTTGGCTTTATGGAGGTCGGCTTTCGTAGCGTGACCAACAACAAACAGCCAATTGATAGTATTGAGGACCTGAAAGGGCTAAAGATTCGCTCGGCATCTAACCCCACTCAAATAAGCGCGTGGAAATCTATTGGTACTGCGCCAACACCTCTGTCTTGGGGAGAAATTTTCACCTCGTTACAACAAGGCCTGATTAACGCTCAAGAAAGTGCTATCTACTCTATTTATGCCGAACGTTTTTACGAGGCACAAAAGTACCTCTCTTTAACTAACCATATATACACCAACTACGTGTTGTTCATGAACAAATCGTTTTGGGATTCACTGCCGGCCGCACAACAAGCGCTGATCAGTGAAGTAAGCAAAGAAACCATCGCAAAACAGCGTGAGCTCGCCGCTAAGCAAAACCAAGAAGTAATCAAAGAGCTCGAAGCAAAAGGCATGACGGTTAACATCGTCCCAGACGAGGTACGCAGCATCATGAAAGAAAAAATGAATGCAGCCGTGTACCAAGACCTGCGTAGCAAGACAGGTGAAGACTTGTTTGACAACGTGATTGCCGAGATAGAACGCCTATAACTCCCACTCTTTTGCACGATCTGGCAACAGGTCGTGCTTTCTCGTTTTGGAGGTGAACATGAAGTGGTTTCGCTTACTAGACAAATACCTAGAACCTACCCTTATCGTTATCGCGATCTCGACGATGACAACTTTACTGTGCTTGCAAATCGCACTACGCCTATTTGACGCAACGATCGCGTGGGCTGAAGAGCTGGCACGTTATTTATTCGTATGGGCGATGTACCTGAGCATCAGCTATTGTATCCGAGATGATCGACACATCCGCATTCGTGTGTTCATCGATAAACTTCCGGGCAATTGGACGCAATTCAGTTTGATTGTTTCTGATCTTATCTACCTTGCCTTTAGTGCCACTGTCGCCTGGTTTGGATTTAAGGTGATCAATCGCAGCCTGCAACTCGGTCAGATTGCACCCGCAATGGAAATTCCTATTGCGTGTTTGTATGCCTCTGTTTTAGTTTGCGCACTATTAAGCTGCGCGCGCCTAGTGACAAGCATTTATCAACGTGTGAACGCGTGCTCCACCAGCAATGAACGAGTTCGCTTTTCTCGCCAACGCTATCGCCATATCAAAGCAAAGTACCGTACTTCTAACCGACTATTGGAGTTTAACGCATGACGTCTGCACTTTTGTTTGGCAGCTTTGGTCTGCTTCTGCTCATTGGCGTTCCAGTCGGTATTGCTCTGGCGGCAGCCAGTATGGTCGCGATACTCAGTCTGCCGTTTCTTAACATCGAGTTTTTAGTCCAAGGAATGGTAACAGGGCTCGACTCTTTCCCTCTCCTCGCCGTCGTTCTATTTACCTTGGCAGGTAACCTTATGAGCCAAGGAGGGATCTCAAAACGATTATTACACGTGGCGGAGGTCTTCTTTGGCCACTTTACTGGTGGGCTTGGCATCGTGGCCATTGTGGCGTGCATGTTCTTCGCTTCCATCTCTGGTACGGGGTCTGCCACTGTTGCCGCTATCGGCCTGACGATGATTCCCTCGATGGTGAAGAAAGGCTACGACCGCAGCTTTGCCGGTGCCTTGATAGCCTCTTCCGGCGGAATTGGCGTCATTATTCCACCCTCTGTGGTGATGATCGTCTACGCGATCACTGCTGAAGTCTCCGTCACTAAGATGTTCATGGCGGGAATCATTCCTGGCTTGGTCGTCGGTATGGTATTGATCGGCTACTGTCTAATTGTCTCAAAAATGCGGGGCTACACAGGTAACGAACGCAAAGCGACTTGGGCAGAGCGTCTTGCTGCGCTAAAAGAAGCTAGCTGGGCAATGCTACTCCCCGTGATCATTCTCGGCGGTATCTATTCTGGCATTTTCACGCCTACCGAATCAGCCGCCATCGGAGTTCTCTATGGCTTATTCTTTGGCATGTTTGTTTATAAAGAACTCAAACCAGCGCAAGTGGTGAAAATCATTCTAGAGTCGTCACTGTTAGTTGGCGCTGTGCTTGTCATTGTGGGTGCGTCCGTGACGTTTGGCCGCATATTGACCCTAGAACGTCTGCCGACTGAAATTGCTCAGTTCATTCTATCGATTACCGAAAACAAACTGCTGATACTGCTTTGCATCAATGTTCTGTTGTTGCTTGTCGGTACCTTCATGGAAACGCTGGCGGCCATTGTTATTCTCACACCAATTCTGCTACCCATTACGTCAGCACTCGGCATGGACCCCGTTCATTTTGGTATCGTGATGATCGTGAACTTGGCCATTGGCTTTGTTACGCCTCCTTTAGGTGCCAACTTGTTTATGGCAAGTCAGGTAGGCAAAGTACCGATAGAGTCGCTCTCTAAAGCCATTATGGGCTGGATTGGGGCAATGATAGTGGCCTTGATGTTGATTAACTTCATCCCTGCCATCTCGCTATCGTTACCTGCGCTTTTATCCTGATCGTTGCACTCATAGAGCGCTTATGACTGTTATAGCCACTAGATAAACACCTTTCTAGTGGCTTATTCGTTATTTACTTCCGATTTAATAAAAAAGCCCTTAAGCATTCGTATGCAAAAGGAAAATTTGAAAGATATAAGGATAATTGACACCAAAATAGCTGAATATTAGCGATAAAGTCTATTTGGGTGCCTTGATCTGCATGATTATCAGTTTTGGCTTAATCATTTGTTTCCATTCAAACAGATCAAAATAAATTAAGCGATTAAAAAACAATAAGATATTAGGAAATTCATACAAAAAACTTTGACCTCCTTTCTTATTAACACGTCTCGATAAGAGATAGCTTCCATCTCGCCTGTACTTTTTTAGTTTGTTTTCTGCTCAATTGTTAAAAACCTGATCATCAGCACGCTATTTAAACAATCAAAAAACAATCCGTTGACAAAATGGCAACATGATATATTTTGAATACGTAATCAAAACATAATTCAAACATAATTATTCAATTACGGAGGTGATTTATGGCCATGGTTGGCTTCGATGAAAAGTGGCGTGATTTTCCCGACTACATTCTTGGTATCACAAAAGAGATTTGGGAAGACCGAGGTTTAAACACCTTAGAACACTACTACTCTCCCGACATTGTTGTGCGTACTCCACTCTCTATCGTTCAAGGAAACGAAGGGGTGATCAGTGCAACAATGGCGACACTGGCCGAGTTTCCCGATCGCACGCTATATGGCGAAGACGTCATTTGGTCAGGCACCCCGGAACAAGGCATGCTTTCTTCTCATCGAATCATCTCTACTGCAACACACAGTGGCAACGGCTTCTACGGGCAAGCCTCGAACCGCAAACTTCGTTTCCGTATTATCGCAGATTGCCACGCTATCAATAACCAAATCAATGACGAATGGTTGGTTCGCGATCAAGCCGATATCGCGAAACAACTGGGTATGACGTCAGAAGAGTTTGCACGCCAACAAATCGAATTTGAAGGTGGCGTGGAATCAAGCCCATTTCCGTTCACACCTGAAGTCGACATTCCTGGACCTTATTTGGGCGTAGGCAACGACAACGAATATGGTCAGCGCTATGAAGCAATTCTCAGAAGCCTTATGAATGCCGAGTTCTCTATAGTACCGAAAGAGTACGACCGCGCTTGCATCGGCGAATACACTGGCGGTCAAACTGCCCTATCACACTCGGAAGTCGATCATTTTTGGATGGCACTTCGTGCGTCTTTCCCAAATGCTCAATTTACCGTTCACCATCGTATTGGCCGGGATGACGACATGATGTCACCACGCGCTGCAATTCGATGGTCTTTGCACGGTAAGCATGAGGGATATGGGATGTTTGGTAAGCCTTCAGGAAAAGAGGTTTACATCATGGGGATCAGCCACGCTGAGTTTGGCCCTTGGGGTCTTCGTCGCGAATTCACTTTGTTTGACGAGACCGCAATCTGGAAGCAAATCCTGCTACAGCAAGGCTAACGGCTGACTAAACACTATTTATTAAAATCACAGACAGTAAGGAAGCAACATGTCACTCAACATCATCGAACAGTTCTACCAGAACTACTTCAAAGCCGCAGACAAAGAGCAAAAACAGGCCGCTCTGCAAGCTTTGAACCCTGACGTAAAATGGTGCGTGGCGCACCCTGTGAACGATCTTAATGGCCCAGATGCAACCCACGAATCTTTCCTCTCACCACTTGTGAATGCTTTGCCTGACGCCGAGCGCCGACCAATAATTGTGATGCACGGCGAATACAAAGGCCGCACTTGGTACAACTCTACCGGCTACTTTATCGGTACATTTGAACAACCACTGTTTGGCATCCCAGCAACAGGGAAAACACTCTACTTGCGTTACACCGAAATGGTGTGTGTGGAGAACGACCAAATCACCGAATCTTACATGATCCCAGACTTCATCGACGCGATGAATCAAGCAGGCTGCAACCCTCTTCGTAAAAGCTTAGGTCACGATGGCTTGGTTCCTTCTCCTGCGACTTCTGACGGTATTCAACAATCTGTTGTGTCTTTGGGAGAAAGTGAAAAGAGCGCCCAGCTGGTTGAAGATATGCTGTCTTGCTTGGGTCGTTTTGATGGTCAAGATCTTTTCTCGATGGATTTAGAAAACTACTGGCACAATGACTTCATGTGGTACGGCCCTGCAGGTATTGGTACTACGCGCGGTATCAAAGGTTTCCGTAACCACCACCAAGCACCATTCGTGTTCGCCTTCCCTGATCGAAGTGTCGATATTGAGGTCAATTTTTTGGCCAAAAATGACTACGTATCCACAGGTGGTTGGCCACATATGCATGGTACTCACACTGGTCACAGTGGCTGGCTCGGTCTCGCCCCGACAGGAAAACACATCGAACTTCGCGTTATGGACATTTGGCGACGCGAAGGCGATTTACTGAAGGAAAACTGGGTGGCGATCGACATCGTTCATATCCTGCTGCAGCTTGGCTATGACGTGTTTGCACAAATGAAAGAACAGTTAGAAGGACCTAATTATGCATGAGTTTGGCGCACTTAACTGGAGCATCCTTGGGGGATACATCGCCCTAACGCTAGTATTGGGTGCGGTGATTGGTAAGCGAGTAACTTCAGCTAGCCAATTCGCTTTGGGTGATAAGAGCATCCCTTGGTGGGCGATCGGTATTTCTGTCGTTTGTACTTACGTGAGTGCCATGTCGTTCCTTGGCGGGCCAGCTTGGTCTTACAAAGAAGGCCTGTCGGTTATCGCGATTCACCTCAATTATCCGCTGGTGATCTTCTTCATCGTGGCTGTGTTTATGCCGTTTTTCTACAACAGCGGTTTAACCTCCATCTACGAGTATCAAGAACGACGCTTCGGTAAGGCTTCACGACTGACTTTGTCGTTTATCTTCCTTATCAAACAAGCATTGAGCTCGGCAGCCGTACTCTACGCGACAGCAATGATTTTAGAGTTCATTACTGGTATCGACGTGATGTACTGCATCATGATCGTCACTGCAATTGCCCTTATCTACACCGTAATGGGCGGTATCGCGGCTGTCATTTGGACCGATGTGATTCAAGCAGTAATCTTATTTATTGGCGCATTCATCATCATTGAAGCCGTTTGGAATGGCATGCCTTCTCCAATGACGGAGGTCATGGCAGAGCTCAAAGCGAAAGGAATGACCGATGCCCTACAAACAAGTTTTGACCTAAGCCAAGTAACGACGGTATGGGCTGGCGTTATCGCAATGACGATGTTCCACACCACCGTGTATGGCGGTAACCAGATGATGGTACAACGTTGTATGGCCGCGAAAAACATGGGCGATGCGAAAAAGGCAATGTTGATGATGGGCTACGTGGCCTTCTTTATTTACTTTGTCTTTATCTTGCTTGGCGTCCTATTCAACGCTTATTACGACGGTAAAGAGTTTGAAAATGGCAACACCATCATTCTTCATTACGCGAGTGAATATGGAATGCCAGGCTTGATGGGCATCATTGCAGCTGCGATTCTGGCGGCAAGTATGTCGAGTCTCGATTCCGCCTTTAACTCAATGGCGACCGTTTCTGTGGCTGACTTTTACAAACGCTTCTACAAGCAAAACGAGTCGGAAGAGCATTACTTAAAGGTATCGCGTTTCTTCACGGTGGCGTGGGCGATTTTGGTCATCATTCCAGCGATCATGTTTGCCACCAGCACCGGCTCGGTACTGGAAGTGCTGAGTAAGGCAGGCTCTTACTTTGTCGGTGCGAGCTTCTGTATGTTCGTCCTTGGGTTCTACTCAAAACACATTACTGAAAAAGGCTTGTTGATTGGCGTTGCTGCTAGCTTCTTGGTGATTTGGTATGTAGCCGTTGCGACCGATATTGCGTGGCCTTGGTATTGCGTGATTGGCGTCCTTGTGAATGCCGTTGTTGCTTACATTGCTAGCCTTCTCCTGACGGGTAAACAAGATGAAATGCATCTTTACACAGTGAAAGGCCAGCAAGCGGAATATGCTCGTCTAAATAAACCAATCAAGGAAGATGGTTGGTATGTCGTTCCCGGCAAAATCGATGCTCCATGTTATGGCTTACTAGTGATGTTTGTGTTCTCTCTCGTGATGCTTTGGGGGATCAACGCGTTTACCGACAACGCTCCTATGCTGATTAACTTTATGCGTGGCTGCTCTATTCTTGTCGCAACCGCTTGCATCGGATACATGGGGTATTCACTCCTCTCCCCGAAACGTAAAGTTGCAGTCAAACAAGCAAATTAATGTTCTTTACGTAGATACTGTACGTCCAACAAACGGACAGTATCTACGCTCTAGCTCTAGTGCTAGCTCAAAGCAAATCGAATGGGTTAACCCACATTTTGCTTTTTAATACTCCAAAGCCATTATTCTACTTAGGATACCCGTTAGAACATTTATGAATACGTACCTATTTATGCTAGTCTTATGACCTCAATTACTGGCAACTAAGTTTTATTCATGAAATCAATTAAACACGTAGTCACATCAAAAGATGTGGCAAAGATGGCAGGCGTCTCTCAATCTACTGTATCGCGCGTGTTTGTTCCGGGTAGCTCAGTATCCGAAAAGACCAAGCAAAAAGTCTTTGAAGCGGCTAAAGCCCTTAACTACCGCCCTAACGCCTTTGCACGTAGCCTGACCACAAACGAATCGAAATTGATAGGTTTGGTGTTTCCTGATGCGGATTACCCTATCCATATGAAAACACTGCAATTAATTTCCAGTGAGTTACAGAAAAAAGGTTATTCTGCCGTATTGATTCCATGGCAAGTGGATGAAGAAGAGGGCCACTCAATCCCAAATATCTTCCAGTATCGCGTCGATGGTGTCATTGCTGCTTCCGCAACCTTCAATAAGTCCCTTTATGAAGAATGTGAAGAGTTTAATATCCCAATTGTTCAATACGCACGAGTTGTTGAAGGTACTAGGAGTAGCTACGTTATCAGTGACAACTACGAAGCAGGCCAACAAGCTGCGCAACTTCTGCACAAAAGTGGCGTGAAGAACGCGGTTTATTTGACGGGAGAAGTGCCAACCTTTACGAATGACGAACGTCAAAGCGGCTTCTGCTCTGAATTTGAAGACCTAACCGGCAAGACGCCACGCATCATTGAAGCCAGCTATGACTACGCGAGCTCACTTGATAAAGTCCGTGCCATACTGGCAGACAAAAATCGGCCTGAAGCGGTGTTCTGTGCAACCGATAACCTTGCGATGGCGGTCATGGATATCGCCCGTATAGAATGCGGGTTGAGGATTCCTCAGGACTTACAAGTCATTGGTTTTGATAATATTCCTCAGACAGAATGGTTAAGCTATCAATTAACCACGTTCCGCCAGGATTTCCGTCGCCTCGCTCGCGAGTGCGTGAAGATCATTGTTGATCAAATTAATACGAAAAACGGCAGCCTAGTAAAAATGATGGTGCCAGTGAAGTTAATCGAGCGCCAGACAACAAAAGCTTAAATAGCTATAGCCAGCCATTCGGTTGGCTTTTTTATTTGCCTCTGACTCCCAAACGGCTCATTTAGTGTTGTAAGCATTAATGAACCCATGTATATTTATGAGCTATTACACTATATGAACCAAACAAAAAGAGGCTCATAATCCTTATGACCACGTATCTTTACACTCGTTATTCGCCAAAAAATCGAGCTTACCAAGAGCACCTTAATACTCTAAAAGCTTTTGCGCCCGAAGCTCAGCATTTTGAGGATAAGGTTCGTGGTTGCATGCCTCCAACCGAGAGAGAGGCATTCTTACGACTGCTCGATTCCGTCAGAGCTGGGGATACGATTGTGCTCTGGTGGCTGACCGCATTTGGTCGCGACTTTAGTCAAGCATTGAACACGATAAAAATGCTACTCGATAAAGGGGTAACATTGAAAACTGTATGTGAATCAATAACTTTTGAGCCAGGTTCTGTTCAGACTCAAACACTACTCACAGTGTTATCTGGATATGGGAAAGTGCAGACTGAACATCGCCTGTTTGCCGCAGAGCAAGGGCGACAGGCCATTAAAGAGCAGCCAGAATTATGGAAACAGAAGTTTCGCGGCCGCCCCGCAAACAAAACCAAACACCAACAGATCGCAACGTTACTGCTAGAAGGCTACACATTGCAAAACGTAGCAGAGCAATGCGAAGTCAGTCTATCGACTGTGAAGCGGGTCAAAGCAAAGCTAAATGAAGTGGATGACGAAGGCGGCTTAAGCTCACGACGCCAAAAAGGTTGTTTGAATGGAGACCAGTCATGAGTCGCCCAATCAACTTTCATACTATACTACTCGCCTGTCTTATTATTAGCGTTGGCCAGTTGAGCATGGGGCTAGTTATGCCCTCTTTGCCATGGATAGCAAAAGACTTTTCCATCTCCCTCGACCAAGCTCAACTGCTTGTGAGTATTTATTTGCTCGGCTTCGGCCCCTCTCAATTTATCTACGGGCCAGTGTCAGATGCTTTAGGACGAAAAAGAGTATTACTTACCGGTTTACTCATCGCGATGTCTGGTCTGCTGATAATTATTTTCTTCAGTGACACATTTACAGGGATGGTGATGGGGCGCTTTTTACAAGGGTTAGGTACAGGATGCTGCGCGGTACTCGCGAGGGCGTCGACTCGAGATAGATTTAGCGGGGATGAACTCCCAGTGGCAATGTCTTACATCGCCATGGCGGCTTCAATCACGCCACTTATTGCACCTGTGATTGGCGGCTTTATCAACTTCCACTTCGGTTGGAGTATGGTGTTTATTTCTCTGTTGGGCTATGTCTCGCTGGCTTGGGTAATCATCGCCTTTAAGTTCACAGAAACCATCACAAAACGTTCTGTCATTCCGTCACCCCGAAAAATGTTACTCCAATACAAGAGCTTACTTACGTCTCGTTACTTTATGAGCTTCGCCAGTATCAGTTGGTTAAACTTCAGCTTAATGATTACGACAGTCTCTGTGATGCCATTTATCATGCAAGATCAAATTGGCATGACCTCCGCTCAATACGCGATGTGGGCGCTCATTCCCGCTTTGGGTATGTTATGTGGTACCACGATTTGTAACCGAGTAAGGCCAATTATTGGCAATAAAAAAATGCTGCTCTGCACCCCATTTCTTCACCTCGCTGCCGCAATATGGTTATTTTTCTGTCCTGTTGAGCCTCTATTTCTGATGCTAGGACAGCTATTAATGATCTTGGGTAATGGTATTGCCCTACCTTGTGCACAAGCGATGGTAATGCAACCTTATAAAAAGCAAGCAGGTGCCGCAGCGGCAATGTCTGGTGGTGGACAAATGGTCGTCTCCTCATTGGTCAGCTTAACTCTGGTGCAGCTTGGATTGAGTCAAGCATGGCATCTAGCGATCGTTATCGTAATATTTGCATCGCTTACCTTCACCAACATTCAACGTGGCTTCAGTGCAGAGCAACCTTCAGAACGATAACAAAAAACATACTATTGTCCTTATAGTTACGACAAATCGTATAAACTTAAATTTAGGAAAAGTTGGCGGATACTAACATGATGTTGCATTTAAGAATGGGCGCCTTAACACTCGCCACATTGATATCCGCTGGCACTGATGCGAGCGCCAACGAGAACTGGCAGTTCGAGAGTGACAAGAATGGAATCACAATTTACTCCCGAGAACATAGTGACGGTTTAGTTGAGATCCGTGCCCGGATGTTCACACCCACCAGCTATGGTGCATTTTTAACGCTACTGGAAGAGAGTGACAATATCCCGAACTGGATTGACAATGCCAGTCATAGCCGGGTTTTAAATCAGATATCGGCCACCGAGAACATCGTTTACACCCAGTTTAAAGCACCATGGCCTGCCAAAAATCGGGATATGGTCACCTACTCAAAGTACTGGGTCGATGAGCTGGGATTCACGATAGAAATCAAAAGCGCACCTGACTCATATCTTGCTGAACAAAATGGTTATGTTCGAATTCGCTCGGTTGATGCGACTTGGGAGTTACAAAAACTCACAAACGATACAACACTCGTGGAATACAAGGCGTTTGCTGACCCCGGAGGTCTATTGCCAAACTGGCTGATCAACAAACTCTCAAAAGAAAGTGCATGGGCGACATTTAGTAATTTAAGAAAAGAGTTACCTGAATATCAGCAATACTCTCATCCTCAAATAGATGAGTAAGCGTCGCTCTTCCCACTCGCTTTTTAATACGGTACATAATAACAAAAGGCGGCTTCAAGCCGCCTTTTTCTACGCAATGTGTTACTGCTGTGCAACCGTTACAGGTTTAGTTGCACCGCGGTAATCAAACTCAAAACCAATACCTTGGTCTGTCACGTCCATCGTCATACCACCAACAAGCTCGCCTTGTAAGCTTTTGACAACATCATCCGGAACCGGCTCCCCAGTGATTGACGACGCACTCTCTAACACTTCCAAAATACGCTCTGAATCAAAATCAAAGCTGAACAAGCCATTTGGAGAAAGTGATTGCGCCATCACTTCTTTGCTTGCTTCCGCAGCACTATCACCACTGTAAAGGGTGAAATGGTTTTCGTTTAGACGAGCAAACACGTCCACCTTCATGCCAGTATGCATTTCTAATAGGTCACTGACATTAACAGGTTGGTTATCCGGTTGAATTTGCAATTGAGCAAGTTCAGGAACGAACATTTGCGCAGTTTGAATAAGCATCATTGGATCATTGGCAGAAAGAGACAACATACCATCTAGCTGGCTAAATACTTCACCATGCTGAGCATTAGTATCTACTTTGATATCAAACATTTGCAGGCTTAACCCTTTAAGGCCATTAACCATGCCTGACCCCATGCTTACAGCGGCTGCTGGATTCTGGCCGCCCATCTCTTGCTGCATTTGTGTCAATAAAGAGCATTGATATTGAGGCTGGGTCAAGTCAGCCCAAATCTGACCAATCGATGGCGCTAGAGTATTAATGTCTAAACCAAGCGCCATACTAAAGAAACTCTTATCACTTTTAGACTCAGCCAATACACCACGAATCGACTTGAGCGCATCTAGAATCACTTTATTGTTGGACTCAACAACAAAAGAACCTTTAATGAACGCCTGATCGCCTTTCATCTTGTATTCTGCAAACGCGACGGACTGAGGCCAGTTTTCTGCAACTTGAGTAAGCTCAGTATGGCAGGCTGGTGAACGCATTTCCTCAATCGTTGGTTCAGGATCTATTGCATCCAACGTGCTGATTTGACGAGCAAACATATTGCCATCTTTCGTCGTCAAACCTTTAATCACTTCGCGATGATCAAAGTAACCAAAAGAGTTGTTGTTTTCACCGTATTTGGCTTGCAACGCCTCAAGGCGTCCACTGTCAGCAATATTTTGACTTGGTGCTTCAAGCCCTAATGCCATTTTAATCGGGTTTTGAACGCCCAGTTGCGGAACATCAACCGTTAACGTAAGCACGTTATCAACCACGGCTACAACCAAGCCAATACCGTCCTGCGGGTCAATTGAATCAGTCATCTCGTAACGACGATACTCGACTTCACCAAGCTTAACCAACTCATGCTTAGCGCCGCTCATCTGCTCTTCATGATCCAGTGTTTTCCATAACGCGGCAGGGTCTTCAATATCCACTTTGTACACCGGTACCATACCAATTGTGTACAACACAGGATTAATGTTTTCCCCGGTGCCCAAATAAGCTTTTAATGTTTCTGGCGACGCAGCACTCTCTAGGTACCCATCGAATAAGTTAACTGCAAACTGCTGTTGTGGAGACAGTGGTTCATCGGCAAAAAGTTCTGCAATCGAGCCTTGATTCGCCGTACCGAATGCGTTCATGTATTTATAATGGTTAAAAGGTTCTGTCTGATACGTCACCATAAGTGAATCTGCAGGAACTTGCGTTAACAGTGAGCCTGCATCACTCGCGGTAGTATTGTTTTGGTACAGGTAGCCAGCGCCCCCTGCTGCTGCGACCACTGCTGTAGCCAATAGTAGTTTTTTCACGACCAACTCCGTTGTCATAGTTATGTGTTCCTAAACGAAATGTAACGCTTAGGTTTAAAGCCAATGAATAGTGCTTTATATCAACCGCTATCATAAACAAGTTATCGATGTAATGAATGTCGGTTTGATAAATTATCCAACATTTATAAGGCAAACCGTGAAGTAAGTTGAATTGCGTGCGGATGCTATTGGCAATATTCACAATCCAATTTCTCGGATAACCGCCTTAAAAATCATAATATTCAGTTAAATGAAGCGATTTGGAGTAATTACGACCAAAATCAGCAGAATATTAAATCTTTATTGAGTCTTTTATCTAATATCTGAAAACGCCTCACGACCTGACACTTCTTTCCAATTTGCCTCTGGCGGTCCCTACTCGTTTTCCTTACATTCCTACTAACTCAGTGACGAGACGTATACCAAATACGAGCAATAGAAGACGATGAAAGACCAGTTGACGATCTCTATATCAACTATCAATGGCTCAAGACATTGGTACTTCAGTAAAAGGATGCAACGCAACATAAAAACGTTTTTCGTTTTTTTTGTTGTTGCTCTGGCCGCTACCGTAATCTTAATTCATCACTTGTACACTCGCGTTGATAATGCAGCGTTAAAACAAGCTGAATTGACAGAGCATTCACGCACCATGGGTGAAGAGCTCAGCACACTGAAAACACTTAAATCAGAGCTAGAAAATGACCTTTCAGAACGGGAAGAACGGGTACAACTTGTTTCGGAACGTTTGGGTGAATTAGAGAAAGTGCTTGGGGTTGGAGAACATACCTCGACAAATAACTTGGATGCTAGGCTCGATGCAGCGGCGATAACCTCAAACGTTCGCATGGTGTTATTAAACCAAATACCAAGTGGCTCTCCAGTCGGCAACGTACGACTATCTTCCGGATTCGGTAAGCGTATCCATCCGGTGACAAAAGTTGCCAAGATGCATCGTGGGCTCGATTTTGCCGTAAATATCGGCACCAAAATTTATGCCCCTGCCGATGGGGTAGTGGAAGTCACCCGCCGCAGTAATAAAGGCTCTGGTAACTTCCTCAGGCTGCAACATTCTTTCGGTTTTTCGAGTTCTTATTCGCACTTGAAAGCGTTCAAAGTAAAAAGTGGTCAGTTCGTCAAAAAAGGGCAGCTGATTGCAATTTCCGGCAACAGTGGGCTCTCTTCTGGCCCTCACCTGCATTACGAGGTGCGATTTGTTGGGCGAGCACTGAATCCGAAACCATTTGTCGATTGGAGCCTTAATGATTTCGAAGACATTTTTACTAAGGAGCGAAGAATACGATGGGAATCTTTAATCAAAACAGTGGAACAACGAGTAGCTCAGCAGCTTCAACTCTCATCGCCAAAGGCTGTTCTCTTAGCGGAGAACTCAAAGTAGAAAACGATGTCCAGATTGATGGCATCGTCGATGGTCAAATTAACGTGGAAGGCACTCTCGTTGTCGCAGAAAGCGGGCGAGTAAACGGTGAAATCTACGCTAAACAGCTGATCATTAATGGCATGATGGACGGAAACTGTCACGCAGAACACATTCAAGTGCTTGCCAAGGGACGCGTAAGCGGTAGGATCTGGAGCAATAACCTCAGCATTGAACCTGGTGGCAAATTCTTTGGTGAAGCAGCCGAATTACCTGAAAAGGAAGTGGTAACGTTAAAGGGTAAGGCTCAAGACAGTGCGATCACAAAAGAAAACAACACCAACAATGAAAAGCGACTTGCGCGTAAATCAGCATAAAAGCTTTGATTAAAGTGCTTAAAAAAGACGGCTTTCACGCCGTCTTTTTTATTACTATTGCCACGATTTTCGTCAGAAACTACGTGATTATTCGGCCGGATTTAAAACCATCACCGAGCGTTTTGCTTGTGGACCAAAAGCTGATTTTGCATGCGCTTTCACTTCATCTAACGTCACACTTTTAGCCACTTTCTCAACGTCAAGTAACACATCGACGCCGTAATCATGCACCAAATAACGAGCATATGCCCATGATCTCTGTGCTGGGTTGTCATCCAATCCTTGCATCGCGACTGCCAGTTGTTTCGCGGCCGTATCCACTTCTTTTTGGGTAATATTTGACGCTAAATCATCAAACACTTTACCCAGTTTACTCTCTAAAAGTGCCACGTCTTCGGGCTCGACTTGAGACTCCAAGAGCCAATCAGAAATGGGTTCGCGATCTTGTGTCATGGTGTAAATGCTCGGGCTGTAATCAAGGCTAGACTCTTCTCGCACAATATCCAAAACACGTGCATTACTAATACGTTGCAAAATATCTTCGATAACCGTGTCTCTTGCCGTACGTTGGTAATCGCTCGTATTAGTCAAACGCATTACATACAACGATGAAGGTTCATGCCCATCCGCAACCACAGTTCGCTCCGGCACTTCCGGGTTAAACGCAACGTGATAATCAATCGAACGACTCGGTTTCATTTCGATAGAGGCCACATACTTACGCAAAAGTGGTGTAATTTCTTCCGGCTCTACGTTTGCAACAATAACCATCTTAAAACCATCATTGGTTTTGAAAAGTTGCTCATGCACCGCTAGTATCTGCTCAGAAGTCACTTGTTCAACATCATCACTGGACACTATACGATGACGACTACCCGGCAAATAAGAATTGCCGTTTGCTTTTTGAATCAGTTTTCCCATCGGTGATTCAAAAAAAGCGCCGCTCTGCTGTTTAAACTCTTGCTTCGCTGCTGCCATCTGGCGCTCGTCGACTTTAATCTCCGTCGCTAGGTTGTATAGTCCATTCAAAGCATCAGTTAGGTGCGTATTTGGCGCCGTAATTTGTGCTCCGTGACTGGTCGCATCAAGCATCGCGCCAAGCGCAATGTTGTTTTTGCGTAAGTAGCTATCTAGCTCTGAACCAGAAAATGCCCCTAACCCACTGCGTATTGCCGTTGTTGCTGCGATTTCATAAGCGGCATACAACGTCGGATCAACAGCGGCTTTACCACCTTGGCTCGCATAGTAAATATACGCTCGACCACCCGCTTTAGTATCTTTTTGGAACCACACTTCGACACCGTTTGATAGCGTATAGACTTGAAAACCACCCGCTTCCTGACGCATGCTCGTGATGCTGCCTTCCTGGGTAGGCTTTAAGAATCCATCCACTTTGTCATACATCTCTAACGGTTTTTCGCCAGTTTGAAGATAGGCACTGTTTAGAGCGGCAAATACACCATTGAACTGTTCTGACGTTTCGCTTTTCCCCAAACCAATAAAAAAGCTTGGCTGCTGAGATAACAAAGCCGTCAATTGTGTGTTAATGCTCTCTAAATTCTCGTTGTTGATGAATTCTGCCAAACTCTGGGCATAATTCTCTTTTGATTGGCTGACACTGTCTTGTCCAATTTGAAAAACACGTGCTTCTGCGTAACTGTTTGGCTTGCGCTGACTCCAATCTGAATCAATATTTGCAAGTTCACCTTGCCAATTTGACATAACGCTATCTAACTCGGATTGAGTCGCACCATAATCTCTCAACGACGCCAAGGTACGAATGAAAGTCTGGTGCATTTGTTCGCGGCGATCTGGTGCAAACGAAATCCCTGCCGACGTCATACGCTGATAGTTAGAGTAATAGGGCTCTGCATAAGCGTATTGAAAAGGTTCAGCGGCATCACTGAGTACACGGATCAAACGCTGTTGAATGAGTTGTGTTGCTACTTCATCACGCCACACTTCATGTTGTTGCTCAATCGTCGTGCCGCCACTTAGACCACGCTCAATCACTAAATGAAGACTTGGTGATTCCATCGTGTTACTTGGCAAGATTCTGTTTTCGTTGTTCACTCGAATATCACGGCGCTTCTCTATTAGCGTATCCGAGGTACTTTCCCAGTTCGAGAACTTGCTTTTGATAATCTTGGACAGTGAATCTACGTCGATATTACCAGTCACAATCAACTCGGCATTTTGTGGCTGGTACCATTTGTCGTAAAACGCCTTTAACTTACTCGAGGAAGCATTTTGAATCGCTTCGCGAGTACCTATTGGGTCATGCTCACCATACATAGTGCCTTCAATCGAGGCTTGGTAAGCATGCATAGAAAAGGACTTATCATCCGGATTAGCACGTCGCCATTCCCCGAGAATCACCCCTTTTTCTTTCTCTACTTGCTCAGGAGCAAACTCAAGTCCGTTACCGATATCTCTCATCCACTTCAGGGCATCTTCTAGCTTCGTATTATTCGCAAGGTCAAGTTGGTAAGACGTTTGCTGATAACTGGTAAAAGCGTTGATATCAGCGCCAAAGCTACCACCAGATTGCTCGAAAAGTTTAACAACGTCGTTACCGGTAAAATGCTCACTACCATTAAACGCCATATGCTCAACAAAGTGAGCGTAACCCTTTTGAGAAGATGTTTCTTGGAATGAGCCGATATTCATCACCAAACGGACCGAGACTTCTTGATCTTCTGTTGGATAAAGATGGTATTTCATACCGTTCGATAACTGGTCCACGTGCCAGTTGGCGTCAGGTTGAATCGGCGTCGACTGTTGTATCAGAGCACACCCTGACACTAATAACGCGGGGACTAACAATATACTGCGCATAACGATTGCCCATAACAATGATTAAGCTAATCAATATATATCCGGTGCTATAACCTTCACATTTTTAATGGATTATCAGACGCGCAAATGTGATAAAGATCACCTTTTATTGAAATCAATTCTCATTTACAAAAATCGACAAATCCTTACTTTACAAATACATAAATAATATCGTTCCAAATCCTTTTGCTTATTTGATGTAAAACTCAAATTCGCGACATGGAGTCAGTATTTATTTTGAGCAATAAAATATAATTATTGAACAGATTCGAATCTAACTTTCTGCTGCATATTCAACAGCGCAGAGAGCACTGATGAGAATAAAAACACAACAACTATTATTCAAAGATCTATTATTCGCTTTATGTTCAAAAATCTATCATTAAAAAACAAACTGGCAATCTCTGCCAGTGCCGCCATCATTCTAGGGGGAGTGCTGGTAGAGGGGCTGTCTTTTCGAGATTCATTAAATAGGCTCGATGTCGAAGTCGCACAGCGACTAGAAAGCACTAGCGCATCTTACAATCAATACGTAAAGGACTGGCTACTCTCTAAAGAGCGCGCACTAACTTCACTCTCTTCTGATTCAGAGAAACGTTCTCTGGTTACGCATTTGAAACAAGTCCGAGACTCTGGCGCGTTCGATAACGTTTTCCTCGCTTACCCGGACGGGTCACAAGACAACGCTAATGGGGTGGTTTTGCCACCAGGTAATAACGATCCTCGCAAGTGGGGCTGGTACACCAACGCCATTGCCAATCCATCGAAAGTCTTTATGGATAACCCGACCGTTGCTGCTGCAACTGGTGCGAATGTGGTGTCGCTCGGTAAAGCCCTGCAATTGCATGGTCAAACCGTCGTTCTGGGTGCTGACGTAGAGATCGGTGATATCCTGAACAGTCTGAACCAAGTGATCCTACCGGGTGCAGGTTATATGTTTATTGCCAATGAACAGGGCAATATTTTCACTCATAACAACGGTAAACTGCTGAATCAACCGGTTAGCAAGCTAGGCCTCAACAACAACGACATTACGTCTGCCGCACGTTCAGGTACAGAGCGTCGCGTCTCTATTAACGGCACCGAATATGTGATTTACGCGCGCCACATAGAGGGTACCCAGCTCACAACAGTGACGGTGTTAGATCAAAACTCGTTGGTTGCCCCACTCTACGATGCTGTTTGGGATCAGATCATCGCAACCACCATCGTCGTCGTTATCTGTGTAGCTTTGTTTAATCTGCTATGTAACATCTTGTTCCGTCCGCTCTACAACGTTTCGAATGCGCTTGCACAAATCGCAAACGGTAGCGGCGACCTAACTCAACGCATCAAAGTAGAAAACCGTGACGAAGTTGGTGAGCTGGCTGAAAACTTCAACCAGTTCGTTGAAAGTTTGCAGCAACTTATTGGTCACATTCGTCACCAAGCGGAAGAACTGAGCCAACAATCGGAGCTGAGCACGACTCGCGCGAATCAATCGGTTTCCGATCTGAACCATCAGCAACAAGAAATCACGATGGTGGCGACCGCTGTGACTGAAATGGCATCGGCAACGCAAGAGATTGCAGCACATGCAGAGCAGACGGCTAAAGCCGCTCAAGACTCTTCAGCAAGCACACAAAATGGTCATGAGTTAGTGATCAACTCCAAGTCATCCATCAACAATTTGTCTTCTGAAGTCAACCAAGCGAGCGTTGTCATCGGCGAGCTCAACCAGCACGCGCAAGACATCTCAACCGTACTATCAACGATTCGAGACATCGCAGAACAAACCAACTTACTGGCTCTGAATGCGGCGATTGAAGCGGCGCGTGCAGGTGAACAAGGTCGCGGTTTTGCCGTTGTTGCAGACGAGGTTCGCGTGCTATCACAACGCACACACACCTCAACCGAAGAGATTCGCTCGACGATCGAGACCTTGCAGCAAACCACACAACGCGCTGTGACCATCATGGATACAAGCTCTCAGCTCGCGCAAGGTTCGGTGGAAGATGCAGATCGCGCAGCACTGGCTCTGGATGAAATCAACGCGGCCGTTGCGCTGATCAGCGATATGGCAACGCAAATCGCGACCGCCGCCGAAGAGCAAACGCACGTAACCAATGAAATCACGCAAAATGTCACGTCCATTAAAGATGTGACCGATCACTTGGTAGTTGGTGCCGAAGAATCGATGAATCAATCTGCTGAGCTGAAATCGCAAGCTGAGGATCTCAACTCGAAAGTGGCGACGTTTAAACTGGCTTAAACGCCACATTAAGGACGCTCTTAAAAACAACAAACCCCGCTAGCAACTTTGTTACTAGCGGGGTTTGTTTTTATGGATCGACGTTTTTATTGCAGATAGCTTTCCAAAGACGTAAACCTACACCGCCACACACATCGGCGTGCCTGAGATTGGGTCATTAAATACTCTCGCTTGTAAATCAAACACCGATGACAACATGCCTTCTGTCATTACCTCTTGCGGTGTTCCCTGCGTGACTAACTGACCTTTTTCCAACACCACCAAATGATCGCAGTAACGGCACGCTTGGTTTAGATCGTGCAGCACTACGACCACTGTTTTGCCTTTGTCGTTCATCTGCCTCATGAGTTTCATCAGCTCAACTTGGTGAGAGAGATCCAAGTAAGTGGTTGGCTCATCAAGCATCACTACGTCGGTATCTTGCGCCATTACCATCGCAATCCACGCTCTTTGCCTTTGACCGCCAGACAACGATTCAACTGGCTTGTCAGCAAACTCAATCACGCCAGTATCTTGCATTGCTTGCTCGACTAAGGTCTTGTCTTGTTGACTTAACCGGCCCCAATGAGAGAGATAAGGCGAGCGGCCATATTCGACCAGTTTTCTGACGGTAATACCTTCAGGACTGACAAGAATCTGCGGCAGCAAAGACAACGAACGCGCCAAGCGTTTATCACCGTAGTTGCTTAGAGGTTTGTCGTCATACAATACTTGGCCAGAAGCGGGTTTATTGATGCGTACCAAGGTTTTTAATAGTGTCGATTTACCGCAACCATTTGGGCCAACAAGCGCGGTAATTTTACCTTGAGGAATCGACAAAGAGAGATCTGGAATGATGGTCTGTTTGCCGTACGCGACGGATAAGTTCTGCGTTCGTAACATGCTTACCAACCTCTATAACGATACAAAAGAAAAATGAAATATGGTGCGCCAATAACAGATGTCAGCACTCCCGCTGGTAGCTCAATTGGTGGCTGTAAGCCTCTCGCTAAACCATCGGCGCAAATCACCAACAAAGCGCCAAGGGTTGCAGCGGCTGGAATCAACAACTTGTGGTTGTGGCCAAACAGCAAACGCGCAAGATGCGGCGCAAGCAGGCCAACAAAGCTGATCGTGCCTGCCACAGACACACTGATACTCGCCAATAGCACGGCAGCAATCAACGCAATAATTTGGATCTGTCTTGGTTTCGTGCCAAGTGTAGTGGCGCTTTCTTCTCCCAGTCCCATAACATCTAGCCGCCAAGCCAGCCAAAACGCCAATGGTAGTAGCAGCAATAAAGCACTCCAAATAAACGGCACTTGTTGCCAGTTTCGTCCCCACAAACTGCCGGTTAGCCATACCATCGCCGTGTTGATTTCAATAGGGTGCACAATCAGAAGAAAATCGATACCGCTAGCTAAAAATGCGCTGACAGCAACACCAATCAGCGCCAAACGTGCTGGTGTTGGTTTCGACCAGTAAGCCAGCACAGCAATAAAGCCAGCAGCAAGCAAGCCTCCCGCCATAGCGACCATCGGCAACATTGCCACTGGCGCATTCGGATACAGCACCAAACAAGCGGTAGCCGCCAGTCCTGCTCCGGCGCTTATCCCCATTAAATCTGGTGAGGCAAGTGGATTACGGATGACGCCTTGAACTAAAACGCCTGACAGCCCCAACCCAGCGCCCACGCCAATGGCGAGCAACATTCTCGGTAATCGATATTGGTGAATCACAAAGTCCGAGTCAGAGAAAGAAAACAGCAATGCAAAAACCTGTTGAGCCGACATGTTCGCCGCGCCAACAAACAGCGTGAGAGAAGACGCAATCAGCAACAATCCAACTAATGCAAACAGTTTGGTTTGATTCATCATGATGATTTCCTCATTGCAATCGCGATAAAGCAAGGTGTGCCCAACAGCGCGGTAATCACGCCCACTGGCGTTTCAGCCGGAAAAGCAATCGCTCGTGATAAAGCATCTGACCACGTCACCAATGCCGCGCCACACAAGGCGGAAACCGGAATGAGAATGTGATAGTTGTGACCAACAATTGGGCGTACCAAGTGCGGCACTAACAACCCGACAAAGCCAATTGGCCCAGCAATCGCTACGCTAGTTCCTGCCAACAGCACAACCGCTAAACCACTGATAAATCGCGTAAGACGAATGTTACCACCTAGCCCAACAGCAACTTCGTCCCCCAACGCGAGTAAATTTAAGTTTCGCACTAAGCCCATGGCGAGCACCAAACCTAAAGTCGCAAAAGGCCACAGTTGCTGCCACTGTTCAGAATCTACCGCGGAGAGTGAACCCGTTAACCAATGCAACACGCTGTAAGCCATGTCATCCGCCAAAATTACCGACGCACGAGTTAACCCTATCAGCAGTGCACTGATGGCAATGCCCGCTAGCACTAAACGCAATGGGTGAGAACGCGCGGAAAAAAAACCGCCCAACAACATGACCGCACCACCACTTAGTAGCGCGCCGAGTACTGCGTTGATGATTGAGTTCAATTGACTAAAGAATGGTACGCCGATGGACGCCAAGGCCATAAAACAAGCCGCACCAGCATTAATGCCGAGAATGGATGGCGACGCCAAAGGGTTACGAGTTAATCCTTGCATCAGCACTCCGGATACCGCAAGCGAAGCGCCAATTAATAACCCAGCATAGGCACGAGGCGCACGCAGCGTCGCGAGGATTTGATGCAGCATATTGCCCTCATCAAACGCAAACCAATAGCTTGTCAGATCATTAACGCTCAAAGAAAAGTTGGACCAGCCAATCATTGAGGCTGCATAGCCTGAGAGCGTACACAACGCCATAGCACAGACAAACAAGCTCGCTTTCCAATGCGATTTGCTAACCGAAGACGCGCTTTCCGAGCTTATCGCCGCACTCATGAGCGCTCCAATAACGCTTCAAGATTGCGGGCAATTTCTTCCGCAGCCAACATGCCGCGATTTAACGACCACAGTTCAGGAGAAACCTCAACAAGTTGCTGTTTTTTCGCAGCAGTTAGCAACTTAAACAATGGATTTTTGCGCCACTCATCCACAATATTTGGTTGAGAGTAAAGTCCAACTAACAACCAATCAGGGTTGGTTTTTAGTAAAAGTTCGAAACTGGTTGGGATATACGCTTTTTGCTCAGATGGAGCCAGCGGGCTTTGGATGCCCAGCATACTCAAAACGCCCCCAGCGTAAGAAACCGGGCTATGCAACCACATCCCTTTGTCAGAAACCACACCAAACTGAATGGTTTCCTGTGTTGCAAAATGCTGTTTGAACTCCGCCATTGTCTGTTTGTGCTGCTCAATTCGTTGTGTCATTTTCGCTTGTTTGCCAATTGCCACGCCGATTTTGTGTGCGGATTCGAGATTTTCTTGATATGTCTCACCACGGCTTTTTAACAGCAAAGTTGGCGCAATTCGCTGCAAATCTTGATAAATCGCGCGATGACGTTCTGCATCAGCAATGATCAAATCCGGCTTGAGCACCGCAATCGCCTCTAAACTCGGTTGCGAGCGCATGCCGACCGATTGCCAAGGACCAACCTTGGCACGAACAGCAGGAATGACTCGTGTGGCATCGTTGTCATCGGCGACGCCTACAGGTGAGACATCGACTGCCGCTAATGCATCGACAAACGAAAATTCTAAAACCACAATACGTTGAGGTATCGCTTCTAGCTCAAAAGTGCCTTGCTCATCTTGCACGCTGCGCGCCTGAGAAAATGCGCTAAATGACATCAAAGCTGAGCTCAACAGCATCAGCAAAACTGTTGAAAAGTGTTTGATCGTAAATTGTTTTTTATTTTTCATCTTGCTTTTTTCCAGTGCTAAGAGTTTTCCATTACCTAAGATCGGCAAAGTCGCCAAGGTAAATTGGCGACTTTTCTTTTCAAACTCGGTGAACGAAACGCTTAAAACTGATAGTTCAGATCCAGTGTGTAAGAGCGTCCCGGAGCTGGGTACCGACCAACTGGGCTTGTATCAATCCCGCGGAAGTAATACTCCTCGTCAAACAAGTTGTTCACCGCAACATTCATGCGTAACTTGCCTTTGTCGTCTTTGTATAAATCCGTCCCCAAGTTGAAGTTCCACACCATGTAAGATGGTACTTCACCCGTTGCGCCAGTTGCATCTTCGGCACTGGTGTTGGCGTTATCGGTATACGAATCACTAAAGTAGAAGCCCGATAGCGTGGTGTCCATGCCGTAAAATGCGTAGGTTGCATCCCAACCAAGCTGATGCTTAGAGGTGTAAGGCAGTTGATTACCTTTATTCGCGCCTTCTTCTTCAAGCGTAGCGTCTAGATAGTTGTAGCTTGCGCCTAAACTCAGTGCAGGTAGTGCTTCAGGCACGTAACGAGCAGAAAGCTCTATGCCTTGGTGAAGTGTTTTTCCGATGTTATCGAAGGTCTGCGTTGAGCTTTGCCATTGCAATTGATCTTCAAAGTCGATGCGATAAAGTGCAGCGTTAAAGCTGGTCGCATCTTGGGTGTAACGCGCGCCGACTTCGTAGTTCCAAGCCAGTTCGCTACCTTCTTCACCCAAACCTCGGATGTAGGCAATTTGTGGCGCACGAAGTGATTTTTGCGCGTTCGCATACGTCACCCACTGGTCAGTTAAGTTGTATGCCACCGTCAAACCTGGCAACCATTCCGTCACGGTGTTGTCTGCCGTTTGTTTTTTACCACGATCGGTAAACGTCATTCGAACCGACTCAACACGCAACCCAGGCGTTACCTTCAATGTATCATTGAACAAACCAATTTCGTTGCTAACGTATCCAGCAAACGCGTCCGTATCTAGATGCCAATCACGCGGAACGCTGGTTGCACCACCGGCGATTGGAGTCTGAGTGAGTTTGTAGTCAATGTCTTCATTAACATAACGGGTACCCACGATCCAGTTTTGAGTAACGGATTTACCTTCGCCAAAGTACATCGCCATTTTTGGCTCTATACCATACACGGTAAATTCACGTGGAGAGGTACGAACGTCCGTCGCTGGCAGAGCCGGATCCGCCCAATGGCCACCCGCGCTGTTAAAGCCCCACTTGAAAAGACGCTCTGACTTATGGCCAAACGTTAGCACTTCTAGCTCGGCACTGTCGGCAAATGGCAAATCGTGGATGTACTTAACACTCCAGCGCGTCGACTTACCTTCATAATCATCGTAAGGACGTTTCGATTGGTGACGATCTTGCTCGTAATCTTGTGGCGAAAGTGCGCCCGGCATTTGCGTTTCAGCATCGTAACGTTGCAGGAATGCTTGAATCTCTTGAGTGTCACTCAGTAGCCACTGTGCTTTGGCTTGGAAGTTCTTCACGTCCGTATCGGAATGTTCACGGAAGCTTTCACCTTTTAGGAAGTTACCTTCCAACTGTAGTGCAAATGTGTCGCTTAACCAGCCGCCCGTGCGTAGGTAAAAATCATTCAGCGGCGCATCACCGCCATCAAAAACGGTAAGGCGGTTACTGATTTCAGTTTGCCACGTGTGTGGAATCGGTTTGGTCACTAAGTTGATCACACCACCGACGTTGTTTGGGCCGTACTGTACTGCGGCACCACCGCGTACAATGTCAATACGATCAAGCATCGACAGTGTTGCTGGGAAGATAGACTGACCAGTGTGACCATATGGCGCAAGTGTTAGCGGTACACCATCCATCAAGAACTGAGCATGACCACTACGGCTTGCTTTCAAACCACGTACGGAAATGTTAGGCAATACGCCCGTTCCGCTTTCATCCTGAACTTTAATACCCGGCACGCGCTGTAGCGCGTTATCAATCGAGCCTGCGGCGGTTTTCTCGATTTGATCGCGGGTAATGACGGTACGAGCACCTGGGTACTCTTTGACGTCTTCAATTTCAGATTTACCAATCACGCTACCAGTGACAACGACGGTTTCCATCGTGGTAGTTTGTTCTTTTTTAGCAGGAGCAGCAACCGCGCTCATGGATGTGGCAGAAGCGATTGCAATCGCAAGCACACTGTAAGTGGTAGACAAACCAGCACGTACACGCACTTTACCATCCAAATTCTGGTAAGACATTAAGATCTCCTTTGCGAGAAATTGAGCCTCGGGCAGAATACATCCCGTAGGCTCTAGGGGCTAAACATCCTCAATATGAGGCAAAAATCGGCTAACAGGCGCTAACTACGCACAAAAAGCCTAGAACTGATATCCGTAGCTGAGCATGAACTCGGCTGGTGCGCCGTAGCCAATCTGGTTTAAGCCAGACGTGCCGTTTGTTGCGCCAAGAATGTATTTCTCATCCAAAATGTTGTAAGCGTTCGCTTGGATTTTGTGACGACCAGTGGTGTACGCCGCCATCAAATCCACCGTTGTGTAATCGCCAAGTGCGACGGCTTCGTCGTTACCTGCGTAACGGTCGCCCACGTACTTCACACCACCGCCTAAACGCCAGTTGTCATCCAATTGGTAAGTGCTCCAAAGAGAGAACAAGTGGTCTGATACATCGTTAGGCTTTTTGCCTGTGGCTTTGTCTTCCGCATCTAAGTAGCTGTAACCAACAGAGATGTCCCACTGTTTGGTGATTTGGCCGCGAGCCTCTAATTCAATGCCTTGGTGACGCACTTCAATTTTATCGATCACATCGCCGTCCACGTTAGTTTGTGGTTGCTCTTGATCAATCTGGAACAGTGCCGCATTCAACATTAATGCGTTATCCAAAAGGTACGCTTTCGCACCCACCTCTTTTAAGTCGGTGTGGAAGAATTCCGCCAATTTTGGATTGATGTAGATACCAGCGTACGGTAACTGCCAAGAGCGCGCTAAACTGGCGTATACGGATGTGTCGGAATTGATGCGGTATACCAAACCAGCACGGTAGCTGACTTTGTCATCATCCAACTTTTCCTTATCTGAGCCCGCTTTTTGTTGTTCGAGCTCCATCGAGTCGTAACGCACGTTACCGATCAAAGAAAGGTCGCCCCACGTATAGACGTCTTGCACATACAAACCTGTCGTGGTGGTGGTATTGTCACGAAATGGCTTAAAGCCCGGATCAGGCGTTGGACCAACGACTGGGTCGTATATATTTTGCGGAGGAAGCGTTTTGTCACTTGCCAACGTTAGGTCGATATCGATCTGGTTGAAATCTGCACCCACCATCAATTGATTGTCCCTGGTTTCCCAAACCAACTCAGATTGTAAAGTGGTCGTAGTACGTGGATCGTAACCAAAGTTGTTGACGGTTTGAGACACTTCATTACCCGTCACTTTGCCCTGACGCGTGCCTTTTTGCTCAAGTTCGATATGGTTGAACGCCGCTCGGTTGTTCCATACCCATTGATCATTCAGACGCCATTCGTAATCCACCGCAATACGGAGACTGTCTGACTCCTGATAGTCGTTTGTGCCGCCAAAGTAAGTGCTTACTGGCAAATCAACTGGCTTGCCATTTTTTGATGGCACACCACGATACGGCACTAGTTCTTGATGGGCGTATTCCACGTCAATATCAATGGTGTGACCGTCCGCTGGTAACACACGAATGGTCGGTGCAATGAAGAAATCGTTTGAATCAACATGATCAACGTACGAGTCGGCTTGACGGTATTCCAAGTTAATACGCCCGTTGACCTTATCTGTAAACGCCATTGAGCTGTCGACCTGACCAACATACTGGTTGTTGCTGCCTACACTACCGTTTACGTGAGTAAAATTCTCACCGTTAGCGCGTTTCGTCACCAAGTTGATGATGCCCCCAGCCGAACCGCGGCCATACAAAGCACCCGCAGGGCCTTTCACAATTTCAACGCGTTCAACGTTCGCTAAGCTGCGGTAAGACTGCAACGTACCGTCATCTCGCAAGCCATCACGGTACATATCGTTGAGTGAATCAAAACCACGGATCATGAACTGATCGCGGCTGCCTTCGCCCAAGGTGTTATTGACCCCGGCTACCCCATCTAGCGCATCCACTAAACGCACCGCGCCTCGGTCTTGCATTTCTGTTTTCGTTACTACGGATACCGCTTGTGGCACATCAAGCCATTCCACATCGGTTTTGGTGCCTGATTGAGGCATGTGTTCAGCATAACCTTCGTACTGATGACCGAAGACTTGAATCGTTTCAGTTGCTGATGAGGTTGAGTTCGTCTCTTCTGAAGCCACTGCGCTTGGTGCTACTAATGAAGAACCAATCGCGACCGCCAAGGGGGTCAGGGTCAATAATTTATTCATTCCATAATTCCGTTTAGTTGTTATAAAGCCAACGGATGGAAATAAGAACAAATATTATTTCTATTTGCAATATTAATTTTATGCTCTATATTTATTTACCCTAAAAACACAACTAACAACAAAAAAAACCAAATATCATAACAATAAATACTAAAACTTCTGCCCTCCGTCTCGAGAGAGGCACATTGGAAGACGACCGTGAGCGACTTTATCAACGTTAGAAGAAAATGTTAGAAAATTAGGAAAGCTCATGAAATCTACGATGATTATCGTAAGTCATGTCGTTAACGATGCAGTCACTCACGGCTTTGTGCCTGCAGCTAAAGCGATGGACCTTCACGTCGTTCTTATCACCGACCACAAGCTAAGCCATTTAGAGCTGGCGAGTCGTGATAGTCACTTTAATCCGGATACCATTCTAGAATGTGATGTCTTCAACCCATTAGAACTCATCGAAACCATCACGGAGCATGAATTAAAGCCAGACGCTATTTTCAGCAATAGTGATCACTTACAAACTTCCACCGCCATCTGCGCGCAATTTTTTGGCCTCCCATCCAAAGATTGGTCTGTCACGTTAAAGGCCAAAAACAAACACTTAACTCGACAGGTGTTAAATGAAAAATCCTTACCCAACACACAAAGCTGTTTGCTGCATCGCCATTCGAATGTGGCATTAGGCATGGCCTTCCCTGTCGTAGCAAAACCCAAAGAAGGCGTGGCAAGTTTAGATGTACAGCGCTGTGACTCCCAAAGCGAGCTCGATGCTTACTCCGAGGCGTTTTGGCAAAAGCACCCAAACACCGCCATTCTGGTGGAGCAGTTTCTTCAAGGACCGTTGGTTACGCTCGAAACTTTAGGAGACGGTAACCAACTTATCGCCGTGGGCGGTTTTGATGTGTCGCTCTCTGAGCCGCCTTACTTTATCGAAACCGCCGCAGACTGGAACGGACCAAACGGCATTGCTCACCGAGAAGCTTGCTTGGCTCAACTTAAAGCGTTCGGCGTTGGTTTTGGAGTTTGCCACAGCGAATTTATCATTACGGAAAATGGCCCGGTTCTGGTGGAAATTAACTACCGCAGTATTGGAGATGGCCGCGAATTCTTGCTCAACAATCTCGCTCACTTCGGTTGGTTTAGCACAATTTTGGGTCTGCATTTGGGCCGAAGATTGGCCGGCGATTACCAAATTCATGGGTCAGCGCACGTGCACTATGTGGTTGCGGAGCACAGTGGTGTGATTGATGGAGATTCAACCTCCTTCATCCAACACGATGACGATATCATCACTCAGCAACAGGTACTAAAAACCGCTGGAGAACACTTCCAACAGAGTTATTCCAATAAGGATTATCTCGCCCGAATTTCGATTGTCTCACCATCAGGGCGAAACCTCGACCAAGCGCTGCAGAACGCGCTTAGCAATTTCGATCTCGCTCCGACTCGTGAGGTGGCAGCATGAATGACAACGCTTTGTATCTAACGCAACGATTGATCGACACTTGCTTACGGGAAGACATGTTTGGCATTTTGTCGAAAGCCAAGTTCAGTAGCGACGCGCCAAAAGGGGGAATTGTTCCTCAAGGCGAGCAAGTCTGGCTGATATTTGCCAACTCTGATTTCACGTTGTATTTACCCGTTGCGCCAACGTATTACATGCAGCACTGGCGCTACGGTCACGCCAATGACGAAGCACCACAAGGTTGGTGGGTGGAGAAAAATGGCCAAGTCGAACATCAACAACATTACAAAGAGTGGATTGCACTACTAACGACACTGGCGCATGAGAGCTCTCACGAGTTGCTGGCGGGATACCTTCAAGAACTGGAATGTGCAGAGAAACACAAAGCGCTGTGTGACCAAGCGTTTCATCATCACGCAGACCACATTTCTCAACCAATATCCGAGCTTGGTTCCTGGCATAAAAAGCTGCTGCTAGCCGACCAGATCGCTTCTTACCTTGACCATCCGTACTATCCAACTGCGCGTGCGAAGTTTGGTCTGAGCGATGAAGACCTTGCTAAGTACGCGCCCGAGTTCGCACAAAGCTTTGCTCTGCATTGGATTGCGATTGAAAAATCACTGGTGACATTAACCAGCGAACAACCTGATTGCTGGCCGACCATGGAGCAAGTTGGGCTTCCTGCTGATTTTGCACTGAGCCACGTTCTGTTCCCTGCACATCCGCTCACCCTGCGATCTTTAGAAGCCTTACCCGAAGGCATGATAGAAGCGCCTTTAACGTATCTAGACGTGACGCCGACGCTTTCCGTTCGTACTGTGGTCGTCAACGAGGCACCGCACATTCACATCAAGGTTCCGCTGATCATGCGATCGCTAGGCACAAAAAATATTCGCTTAATCAAGCCTTCAACACTGTATGACGGCCACTGGTTTGAACGCCTACTCAGCCACCTTGAACAAACGGACGCCGACTTAAACAGTCGCTTGTTCCATTGCAACGAAAAACACGGTGGACACGTCGGCGAGGATAAAACCTTCGCGTACATCGTACGTGAGTACCCACTTACTCATTGCGAAGACAAAGCGTTAGTTCCGGTTGCAGCACTGGCAAGCCCAATGCCTGACGACCGCTTGTTCTTAGAACATTTGGCAGAACATTACTATCAACAAGATACGCTGGCGTGGTTCCAAGATTACGTCGATCTATTATGCCAAGTGCACCTCACCTTGTGGCTTCGTTATGGCATTGCATTGGAGTCCAACCAGCAAAACGCCATCGTTGCATTTGATCAACAGGGCAAAATGACGCTCGCGATGAAAGACAACGACGCGGCGCGAATTTGGCCAGAGCGCTTCCGCTTTGCAACAGACCATGCTGCCGAAAAACACGGCGCAAAAACAATTCCAGTGGATTGCGATGAACTGCTCGACCAACGCATCAAAGTCGACAATGAATTGGCGCTCGGTCAGATGTTTACCACCATCACATTACAATTGGATATCGCAGCGATTGTAGAAGCAATGGCTACAAAGGGCATTGCCTCTTCAGCATCGCTTTACGCCATCGTGGCCAAAAGCATTGCTGAGCAACTCAACCGATTGGAAGGCGAAGGGTTAGAAACAAAACTGGCACGCGAGTTACTGCAAGAGGCGCCTGATTTGTACGCCAAGTACTTGTTGAGCTCTGGCAGTTTGCTCTCGAAAGAAGCCTCCGGCGCGAGTGACATCAATAAGTTCTATGGTTTGTCGGCCCCGAACTTCTTGCTGCTTTCTAGCGAAGAAGCGCAGCGCGCCTACTTAGAAGCCATCAAAAAAAGCGTACGTTAAACGATTATGACCAAACTCATCTACAGTGTGTTGTTGTGCCACTTTATCGCTGCGTTTGCCGCGTTAGGTATGCCGCTATTTCTACCCGTCGTGTTGCCAACATTAGGCGCAAGCATTGATGCGGACTGGGCAGGGGTATTGTTTATCCTACCTACGTTTTGTACTGCGTTGGCGGCGCGATTTTGGGGCAACTTTGCCGATCGCTACGGTCGCCGCCGCTCACTCTTGCGTGCGCAACTTGGCCTTGCAGCAGGTTTTGCGCTGTGCGGCTTGGCAGACAACCTCGCCATGTTTGTGTTTGGTCTTATTGTTCAAGGAACCTTTGGCGGCACCATGGCCGCCTCGAACAGCTACTTATCTAGTCAAATTAAAGAAGCCAAAACACTCGGCAAGTCACTCAATAAAACCCAACTATCTGCTCGCTTGGCGCTGATCGTTGCGCCCATTGGGCTCGGCTGGAGCTTGTCCGAAACCAACCCACTCAACGCGTACCTGTGGTTATGCGTTTTGCCTTTAATTGCTATGGGCATCACGCTAACACTGCCTGCGGATAAACCCGCCGAACGAAACCTCGAAAAGCCAAACTCAGAATCTCAGCAAGAAAAACCGGTTGCACAGAAAAACGCAATGCATGCCATTCGCTGGATCTTCTTTGCTCAGTTCGGGTTTGCGTTTTCCATGGTGGTGACCTTTCCTTATTTCTCGCCGTTTGTGCAGCAATATGGCATCACTAACCACGCATGGATCGGTTTTTTGTACGCACTGCCGCATGGTGTCTATCTGTTGCTGGCAGGCAAAATCCACGTGTTGTCAGATGGGCTGAGTCGCCATCAACCGCTGCGCACGTTGTGGCTCGGGTTTGCATTGCTTGCCGTGAGCTCTGCTTTGCATTTGATTGCGTCCGAAACCGCACTCATTGCTGCGAGAATTATCTTCGGCATCGCGATGGTGTGTTGTTATCACGGATTGCATCAGCATCTTGCGAGCAATCTGGATCGCAAACTCAGTGGCAAAGTATTTTCTCGCTTTGATGCCATGTCCAAATGGGGTGGCGTGGCAGCGGGATTTTGCGCTTCTTTCATTTCTAGCTTGGGGCTACTTGAGGTTCCTTTCCTACTTTCTGCGATAGTCAGCGTAATCACCTTGATCGCGCTGGTTCTCCACTCAAAATTTGGAAATCAACATGTTACAAACTCAATCCTCTCAGACTAGCGAGTTGCGCGCGCATGAGGTGCAGCTCAACCGTGAGAAAGCCCAACTCAACACGATAATGGGTGTTCTTAATTGTTACTTACGTGAATTTGCGCTACCGAATCAACAAGTGGAATGGCACTACCAATCGACATCGCTACCCCAAACGTTAAAACGCAACTATCCCGCTAAACAGCGGATAGCCGTTCATCTTTCTCAACAAAATGGCGTGTTGGTTTTGCCGATTCACTACGCGAGCAAACTGGGCAAAATCAAATTGGCAGAACTGCCGTGGGCGAAAATGCCGGGATCTGGTTGGGCGAAATTGGATGCCACGCAAACTCTTACGCTTTTGCTTAACTATCTCAAGCAGGTGTTGGCGATCCCATTTAACCATGAGCTGATCGAACAACTGGAAAATAGCGTGCTGGTTACCGAGCAGTTTCTCAACGTCGCGCCCAAATCGCATCACAACGAATTTATCGCTTCGGAACAATCTCTGATTTGGGGGCATACTTTCCATCCGACCCCGAAAAGTCGTTCGGGCGTCACCATGGATGATCTCTTGGCGTTTTCTCCAGAAGTCGGCGCGCAAGTCCCGCTGTACTGGTTTGAAGTGGATACGTCCTTACTTGATGTGCTGAGTTCCGACGGAGACGCTAACCCTGCGCAACGCATGCTACAACAGCTCGCGCCACAACACACCACCAGCAATGGGAAGACCCTCTACCCTTGCCATCCTTGGGAAAGCTACACCATTTTGAGCAACCCAAGCGTGAAGCGCTCCATTGAACAAGGCAAAATCACGCCACTGGGTTTAGGTGGTGAAAAGATGCAGCCGACCTCTTCAGTTCGTACCCTCTACCACCCAGATATGGACTGGTTTGCGAAATTCTCCATCAACGTACGATTAACCAATTGCGTGCGCAAAAACGCGTGGTACGAACTCGACAGCGCCGTGCAGCTCACGTCGATTCTCAAACCAATAAGAGAAAACGAACAGCTGCACAACCCCGTATTTAAAGTGATGACAGAGCCTTACGCCACCACATTGAATCTAGAAAGTGTCGCTGAGCGTAATTGGGATGACAACACCAAAGCGCGCGAATCGTTTGGGATTTTGTATCGCGAAAATTTCTCGTTGAGCGAAGTCGATATCTTAAAACCAACCCTCGCTGGCGCTCTGTTTGCTTACGACAAAAACGGCAACAGTTGCATTGCTCAACGCCTTAAAAACAAAGCGCGTACTACGCAAAATCGCTATTCCGACATCGCGACACTGTGGTTTGAACGCTATTTGCATTGCCTAATTCCGGGCGTGTTTAATTACTACTTCAAACACGGGGTGGCGTTTGAGCCGCATTTGCAAAACACCTTGATTGGCTTTGAGCAAGAGATGCCGTGTTGTGTTTGGATTCGTGATTTGGAAGGCACTAAATTACTGCCAGAGTTTTGGCCAGCAGAAACATTAACTGACTTGTCTGAACGCGCGCGACAATCGGTTTACTACAGTCGCGAACAAGGCTGGAATCGCATCGGATACTGCACCTTTATCAACAACATCAGCGAAGCGATTTTCTTCATCGCAGAAGGTGATGAGCCACTAGAACAAACGCTGTGGAATGCGGTGCAAAGTGCCATTGTGCGTTGGCAATCAGTGAATGGAAAACAGCCAGAACTAGAAGCGTTACTGAATGACGGTCACTTCCCAAGCAAAAATAATTTCACCACGCGTTTGATGCAAAAAGCCGATAAAGAGTCGGGCTATACCCAAGTCGCCGCGCCTTGGCAACAACACGAAAAAGGAGCGCAACATGTCTAATTCACTCTCCCTACCGACAAGCGTTAGCCAGCAAGTTCACACGCTCGCACAGCAGCAAAATCACCCCTTGTGCGCGTACTTGTATGACCTAAAAGCCTTAGAAGAACACATCAAACAACTGCGTCACGTTTTGCCGAAAAATGTCGAGCTATTTTACGCAGCCAAAGCCAATCCATCGGGCCCGATTCTTAAAACGCTCGCGCCGTTTGTCGATGGTTTTGAAGCGGCGTCTGGCGGGGAGTTGGCACACCTTCACCAGCAACAACTCGATAAGCCATTGATCTTCGGTGGCCCAGGGAAAATGCCAAGTGAATTGCAACAAGCGATTGATCTTGATGTTGATGCAATTCATGTCGAAAGCCTCACCGAGCTGCAACGCATTGGAGCACTAACCGAGCGCCTCAACCGCCCTGCTTCGATCTTTTTGCGTATGAACATTGATATTGGCGACATCACGCTCAGCAAGTTGGCGATGGGCGGCAAGCCGACTCCTTTTGGTTTGGACGAGTCCGAACTGAGTAATGCTTTGATGTTGCTGCGCGATTTCCCGCAAGTGTCACTCAAAGGCTTCCATTTTCACTTGATGTCGCATCAGCTCGATGTTGAACGTCACTTAGCGTTAATGCAGCGCTATTTCCAAGTCGTGAAGGCGTGGCAACAAGAGTTCGAACTCGGTGAGCTGATGATCAACTTGGGCGGCGGCATGGGCATCAACTACCAAAACCCTGAGCAACACTTTCCGTGGATGGAGTTTTGCGACAAGTTGGAATTCCTCATCGCTAAAGAGCAAGTGCAAGACTGGACACTGCGTTTTGAATGCGGACGTTTCATCACGGCGGCATGCGGTTATTACGTGATGGAAGTGCTGGATATTAAGCAAAATCTTGGCGAAAACTTTGTCATCGCACGCGGGGGGACTCACCATTTCCGCACGCCAGCAGCGCAGAGCCATGATCATCCATTCGTCATCCTGAAAAGCGAGCAACACCATGAGATTTCTCACCCAATTCAGCATGCACAAGCGACCTTTGTCGGCCAGCTTTGTACGCCCAAAGATGTGCTGGCACGCAATCAACACGTCGCCCACGTCGATATTGGTGATTACGTTGTGTTTACCTTAGCTGGCGCCTATGCGTGGAACATCTCCCATCAAAACTTCTTGATGCATGAACCGCCGATCTTCCACTATTTTTAAACGGCATACTTCGCTTCATTCAAGCCCCAATCATTGGGGCTTTTTTATTCCACTCGGCACAAATTCATTGCCATTAACCGCTTTGCGAAATAGCAATAATGCGTTTTATCAGCTCGTCGGGTTCCATCTTGGGATTGCGGTAAAAACGGAAGATTTCCGAGTTTATCGCTTGCTGAGCAACCGGATTGACCGCCATCGAATCAATCATACTCGGCACAGCGAGGTTGTGTTTAACGCCGTAGTGAAAGTCTTGATATGACTGGACCTGACACGGATTAAAATCGCTGATGTCGATATCGGTGCGTACCGGAATCGAGCCTTTTACCTTATTGAACTTAGCTTGAAACTCGACATCTGCCAGCGCGCTTGCGGTTTGCTGAGCCGCCTCGGCAGAAAACGACTTGCTCGACATAAACACCAAGCTGTCCATGTTGTAGAGGAATACACCATCGCTGTCCGGCGTTGGGTAACAGCCGACCTCTTGCGGGACTGAGACTTGATTGGCGAGCAGCTCACCTAAAATCCAATCTCCACCGATTTGAAACAGCGCTTGACCGTCGGCTAGCGCTTGGGTCGCCGTATCCCACTTACTGTCGGGTAATTGGTTGTCGATCAACAAGCTCAGGCGGCGAAATTGCGTCAGCGCTTGGCGCAGGGTATCGCTGTCGATGCTGTCTCGCTCAAGTTTAACCATTGCATTGGTGTAGAACTCAACGCCGCCAGTGGAGATCACTAAGTTCTCGAAAAGTTGGGCGACTTGCCACGGCTGCTCACCAACCGCGATCGGTACAATGCCATTTTGCTTAGCAAGCTCCATGGCGGCGAACATCTCTTGCCAGTTTTTCGGCGCGGATAGATTCAGTTGTTTAAGCAGCTTGTGGTTGACCCACAACCAGTTCAAACGGTGCAGCGTAAGTGGCAGGGCGATATAGCCGTTTTGTGTTTTATTGATTTCGATAGACAGTGGGTAGAGCACCTCGTCCCAGCGCTGCTCATCGGCAACCGCGTTGACGTTGTGCAAAATACCGATGGCATCCCACGCCTTAATACTTGGCCCTTCGATTTGCGCGAAGCTCGGTGGATTGCCCGCCAGCGCGCGAGCTTGCAGTACCGTCATCGCACTGTCGCCACCACCGCCTAGCACCGGGCTTTGCAGCAGCTCAATATCGTGCCGTTTTAGCTGAGCTTTGAGTATTTGCAGCGCTTGTTGCTCGCCGTCAGAAGTCCACCAATGTAAAAACTCTACCCCTTGTGGCGGCTCAGCGTGAGCGACGCCAGGGGCGAGCAACAGTGGGAACAAGAATGCCAGTTTGTTCATAGTCAGTCTCTCGGGAAAATCAGCGTGGCGCAGAGGCCGCCAAACTGAGAATGGCTCAGCAACAAATTGCCGCCGTGAGCCTTTGCAATACTCTGTGAAATGGTTAACCCCAGCCCACTGCCTTCTTTATCGTTGCTAGCGCGAAAGTATGGCTGGCAGAGCTTTTCAAGTAATAAATCGTCAACACCGTCACCGTGATCTTCAATTTCAATCTGGATCGACTCTGGGCTTTCACTCAGCGTAATGTCCGCTTGATGGCCGTATTTGAGCGCGTTATCGACCAGGTTCTGAATGCAGCGCTTAATCGCTAACGGTTTACCAGCAAAGTGGGTGCGGATTTCACCGTGGATGCGAATTGTGTCCGGCGCATCGGCGATATTGGCGGAAATGTGCTGAATCAGTTGGGTGAAATTGATCGGCTCGATTTCCTCGTGGATATCGGTCTCTTTAATGCATTGCAATGCGCCTTTGACCATCAAGTCTAGGTCGTTACTCAGGCGGATAAAGCGTTCTCGGTCGGCGTCGTCATCCAGCATTTCCGCCCGCAGTTTTAGGCAGGCTATCGGCGTTTTCAGATCGTGGGAGATGGCGCTGAACAGCATCTCGCGGTCTTTAATGTGGCTGTCGATGCGTCGATTCATCTTGTTAAACGCACGTACCGCCGCTTTCAGTTCGTTACTGCCTCGCTCAGAGACTTCGGGCACGTCTAGTCGGCTCGACATCAGGGTTGCTGCTTTTGCCAGCTCTCGAATGGGTTGAATTTCTTTGCGAACGATAAACCAGGTACACAGCAACAGCATTAGCGCGGACACCAATAGCGTCAGCCATTGGCGCAGCTCAAAATAGTTAGTCTCTAGGTTGATGTAAGGCGCGGGTAGCACCGCCGCGAGATAAAACCATTCGTTCTGTGCGACTTCGACCTGCATCACCAGAATCGGTGGATTGAGGTCACCAAACGAAAGCGAATAATGCGCCCACAATAGCGGCAGTTCGTCGATAGGTAGCTCGTTGTTGAACACTTTGAGTTTGTCGCGCTGGGTGAATTCCACCTCGATATTAGGAATGCCGCTCAACTCGCTTTCTAATACTTCACGAACTTGGTTGATGACCAACGTTTTGCGCTCGCTCTCTGGCAGCGGGTCGACCTCAATCTGGTGATTGTTGAGTGAGACGAAAAAGCGCGTACCACCCATGTTGCGTAGTTGATTGAGCACCAAGTGGCGATATTCCGAAGGGAGGGTTTGAAAGAAAGCAATGGTGGAAGAAGCGCTCAATGCTAAGCTTTTGACCGTGGTGGTCAGGCCTTCTTTATCGCGTTCGCTGGCGTGTTGATACCAGATAATCCCGGATAATACCTGCGCCAGAATGATCACCAGCAACAAGAACACACTGGTACGAACGACCAGTGATCCCGTCCAGCGTTTAATTCTCATAATGCACGTCCGTGGTCAGCATGTAGCCTTTATTGCGCACCGTTAGGATCAGCGAACGGTCTTTATCTTCAAGGTGATGACGCAAGCGGCTGATCTGCACGTCAATGCCGCGTTCAAACGGGTCTGCATCGCGTCCCCAGATCTCGCGCGCAATATCATCGCGCGACAAGATCGATTGTGCGTGGTTGACGAATAAACCAAGTAGCGACAAATCCGCGCCACTCAGTTGTTTGACCTCGCGGCTAGCAACGTGGGTCAGTTGCCGGGTTACGGTATCTAATAACCAATCGTCAAAACGCACTTTACGCGTCAGTTTGCTATTGGCGGTCGATTGGCTGCGTCTCAAAATCGTTTTGATGCGCGCGAGCAGTTCTCGCGGGCTGAATGATTTGGTGATGTAGTCATCGGCGCCCATTTCTAGCCCTGCGACTCGGTCGGCTTCTTCAGTGACGGCGGTCAGCATGATGATCGGGATATCGGAGTTTTTGCGCAGTTTTTGGCACAGGGTAAAGCCGTCTTCACCGGGCATCATAATATCGAGGATGATCAAATCAGGATGGTGATCGTTGAGCAGTTGCCACATCACGCCGCCGTTTTCTGCGCAAAGCACTTCAAACCCTGCGCGACCAAGGTAATCTGACAATGCTTCGCGAAGGTCGAGGTTGTCATCGACGACCAGTATCTGCTTGTTTTCCATCCTACTTTCCCTGTGTCCGTCCCTGTACCTGCCCCTAAGTTTGGCGCTGGCCAATATGATGCATTCTTAAACGCCCATGCACAATCGAGCCGATTGCAATTTTCACTTCTCGGTGTAAGAGATTTGTAAGCGGCCACTTACAAACTGATTGCCTTTTGTAACCTTAGGCGCCGCCTTGCTCGCTATGATCATCCTGACCTTACGTGAAACAACATGACCTGAAGGAATCAGGTCCTACAACACTGACATTCGTCAGGAGGAAACCATGTTTGCAAGTATATTTGGACAACTACAAAAAATAGGGCGGTCGTTGATGCTGCCTGTGGCGGTGTTACCGGTGGCCGGCTTGATGCTGGGGATTGGTAATGCGGGGTTTGCGTTTATTCCAGACGCGGTCAACAAAGTGATGCTCGCCGCCGGTGAAGGCGTGTTCGGCAACATGCAGTTGATGTTTGCGGTCGGTGTGGCGCTCGGGTTATCAAAAGGCAATGACGGTGCCGCGGCGCTCGCTGGCTTAGTTGGCCTAATTATTATGAACGCATCGCTCGGTATCGTGACTGGCTTGCGCGGCTTAGAAACTGACGCCACCATCATGGGCGTTGAGACGTTGCAAACCGGGGTGTTTGGCGGCATCTTTATCGGTGCGGTCGCAGCAATCATGTACAACCGCTTCTACAACATCAAACTGCCGGAATATTTGGGCTTCTTCGCGGGTAAGCGATTTGTGCCCATTGTCACCGGTTTATCGGCGATCGTCGTTGGTGCGATTCTCGCGTTTGCATGGCCACCTGTCGGACAACTTCTTGATGCATTTTCTCATTGGGCAGCGTACCAAAACCCAGTACTCGCGTGGGCGGTTTACGGCGCGGGCGAACGTTCATTACTCCCGGTTGGTTTGCACCACATCTGGAATGCGCCGTTCTTCTTTGAAGTCGGCAGCTATGTAGACCCAGAAACCGGCAAAGAGTTTACCGGTGAGCTCACTCGCTTCTTCGCGGGCGATAAAACCGCGGGTTATCTGTCTGGTGGCTTTATGTACTCCATGTGGGCGCTACCAGCAGCGGCATTGGCGATTTACCACTGCGCGTCTCCTGAGCGTAAGAAAATCGTCGGCGGTTTGATGATGTCTGCGGCGTTGACCTCTTGGTTGACTGGTATCACAGAGCCAATCGAATTTACCTTCTTATTCGTCGCGCCAGTGCTGTACGTGATCCATATTTTCCTCACCGGTATTGCGTTTGCGATCACCGCGTTTTTGGAAATCAAACACAGTACGGACTTTGCGCACGGCGCGATCCAGTTCTTCCTTTACTACCCAATGTCGACCAACGCGTGGATGTTCATCATCATCGGTCCAATCTGGGCGACGCTGTACTACGGCTTGTTCCGCTTCCTAATTGTGAAGTTGGATCTGAAAACGCCGGGCCGTGAAACCGACATTGCAGAAGTGACGATTGCCGGACAACCTGATGAAATTGCGGTAGATGTAGTGGCGGCATTGGGCGGAAAAGCCAATATCAAGTCAGTCGATGCGTGTATCACTCGTCTGCGCGTATCGGTGAAAGACATTGCTAACGTTGATGTTGCTAAGCTAAAAGCACTTGGCGCGCGAGATGTATTAGTGATTGGCGACAGTTTACAAGCGATTTTCGGTACGCAGTCTGACTCAATTAAGTCAGAAGTGCACAGCGTACTCGCCACCTCCTGATCTTACCTCCCCCAATATAGGTAAGATTTGCCAACCTCCTTGTGAGGTTGGCTTTTTCGTTTTCGGAGTAAAAAAAGCGAAGCCAATAACCAGCCCTACTTCGCCGCCGCGTTGGTTAAATTGCCCAGCACGCCGCTGATTTTGTTCAATACCTCGTCGCAGCCTTCAATATGATGGCGCTGTTTTAAATACATCGGATCGTTGTAAGCTAACCACGTTTTGCCTTCAGCATCTTCATACACCAACACTTTTTGGGGTAAATCGAGCGCCACTTCCTGCGCACAGATCATCAGTGGTGTGCCCACTTTAGGGTTTCCAAACACGATAACTTCAGTTGGTCGCAACGTCATATCGACTTTCGTGGCATTCTCTTGGTGGTTAATGCGCGCAAAGACGTTCAACCCTTTTTCTTGCGCGATAGCGACAAATTTATCCGCCGTATCTTTTGCTGAATGCGTGCTCGCAACGGTTACCACGCCCTCACCAGCCAACGCACTCAATGACGTCAACGCCACTACCAACCCGATGATTACTTTTTTCATTTGTCGTCCCTTCCTCTCTCTGAGTCGAAAACTAAATATAGAAAAACCAAGTGTAGGAAAACTATAGAAGTCAAATTCCGCTCTCGCGAATTGCACTCTACCCACTCAAGAGTCGACCGTGTAACACGGATTAATTGATTCAGATTAATAAAGCGTTAACTAGCTGAGCATCAAAAGCGTGAAATACGTAACATTTGCAGCCTATTTTAGTAAGAAAGAGAAAAGTAGTGACACGCGATCAATTTGAGTTATTAGCACCCGGTGGTGATTTAGATTCCATCAAAGCCGCCATTGCCGCTGGCGCCGATGCAATTTACTGTGGGCTCGACCGCTTCAATGCTCGTAACCGAGCGACCAACCTCACCTTAGATAACTTAAATGGCGTGTTAACGTTGGCCCATCAGCACAGCTGTAAGATTTTCCTAACGTTGAATGTGCTGATTTTAGAAAGTGAAATTCCAGCGATTGTTCGCTTACTCAGCCAACTGAACACCACCAAAATCGATGGCGTGATCGTACAAGATCTCGGTCTGGCCTACATTCTCAAACATTACTTTCCCGATTTGGATGTGCACGCTTCAACGCAACTGAACACGCATAACGAAGGCCAAATCCTCTTTCTCAACCAGCTCACCGCAAGCCGAGTAAACTTATCTCGCGAACTTAACATCGATGAAATAAAACATCTGGCGCAATTTGGTCGCGAGCACAACGTAATGATGGAAGTGTTTGTCCACGGCTCATACTGCATCGGATTCTCCGGAATTTGCTACATCAGTTCAGCTCGCAATGGCGCATCAGGTAACCGTGGACGCTGTAGCCAACCTTGTCGCGAACAGTACGAAACGACCAAAACAGGCAACAACTACCCACTCAATATGAAAGACAACTCCGCATTTAGCGATTTAGAAGCGCTTGCTGATGCGGGTGTGTATTCGTTGAAAGTGGAAGGCCGCATTAAGAAATCCCACTACGTCTATACCGTGGTCGACAATTGGCGCCAGCAAATCGATCGCTTGTGCGAAGGTTTGGAACTCTCTGAAGACACAACCGAGTTGTACACGGTGTTCAACCGTGATTTTTCCAACGCATTTTTGCAAGGTGATTTCGGCAAGGCGATGTACATCGACAACCCGCGCGACCACGCTGTAAAGCATTTTTCGAAGGTTTACCAATGCCAGTCTGCTGATGATGTACAAGCGGTGAAAAAGAAACTCTACGATGACAAAACCGCGATCATTGAGAAAGTGGCAGAGCAAACTAAGTCGTTCGATGTCACTTCAACACAAGTATCCGGCAGCAGCTTGAAAGGGTCGATTGATGTGCCAACTCTGCCAACGTTACCTCAACCAGAACCTCGCCAAGGTGCGCCAAAATTATCGGTTCTGATCTCGTCAGCACAAGAAGCCATGCTGTGCGAATACCACGACGTTGATGTTTACTATCAATTGCCAATGGGATTGTCTGGTGAACTGAGCGCGATGATTGAATTGTTCCAAGCCAACCCAATGCTCAAACCTTGGTTCCCAGCCATTTTGATTGGCGAAGACTACCACGCCGCGCGCGTATTTTTGGAAACCATCCAACCTGAGTTGTTGATCACCAACAACTCAGGTGTCGGCATGATCGCAAAAGAGCTCGGCTTAGGCTGGGTGGCAGGCCCACAACTGAACACGGTGAACTCATACGCGTTTAAATGCCTTCAAGACGAGTTCGCGGCAAGTGGCGCGTTTGTTTCTAACGAGCTGAATATGAAGCAGGTGCGTCACATAAAGCGTCCGAAAAACATGCGCAGCTTCTACAGCATTTATCACCCGAACACTCTACTCACGAGCCGCCAATGTTTGTTTCAACAAACCGAAGGATGCCGTAAGGTGAAGGTCAACAAAAGTTGTTTGAAACGCTGTGACAAACGCACGTCTATCATCAACTTAAAAGACAATCCTTACTTGGTGCAAAAACAAAAAGGCAGCCACAATTCAATCTACAGCGAGCACAACATCTTAAACCTGCAAGTGCTGCACGATCTGCCGCAATTGTTTACCGATGTGTTGATCGATCTGCGTGATATCCAGACCGAAACGAAAGTCTCAGCAAGCAAACCTGAGTTGATTGACGCGTTCTTAGCTCTACTTGAAGAACACAGCGAACAAACCGTCCAAACGCTGAATGCCATGATTCAACCAACAGCCAACGCGCAGTATTTAAAGGGGTTGTAGGAGTTACTTGAAAGTTAAACAACGCATCGACTCTCAACATATCTTGAACACACACAGTGCACTGACTACAATAGCGCACTTTTTACGGAATTTAGGTCACACAAAATGACAGACACAGCTAAACCAGCTCTACCAGATCGCCTAGCGGGTAACCCACGTAGCCCATTCTTCATCAAAGAATGCTTCGAGCACCAAATCGGTATTCGTATCAACGGCCAAGAGCGTACTGACGTAGAAGAATACTGCATCAGCGAAGGTTGGGTAAAAATTGCTTCTCCTAAAGCAAAAGACCGTTTCGGTAACCCAATGCTAATCAAACTTAAAGGCGAAGTTGAAGCGTACTACGTGTAAGCTGACCACGCTGAATGTATTTGAAAGCTCGAGTTTGACTCGGGCTTTTTTAATGCCTGTCATATCCCTCCTCATTTAATCTCTTCCCTCTTCTTTTCAGTACAAGTTATTAAGAAATCGATGTAAATCGCTGTTTTTATCTGATTGTTGTCTAAAGTTTCTAAAGAACGAACAGCAATAAGCATTGCCAAAAGAAACGACACCTTTTGAATACAGGGAGAGGAAATGGAAAGCCCACTTGTCACACTCAAACACGCCAGCAAAAGCTTTGTCGATGGCAAAGAGACACATCGCGTGTTGGAAGGCGTCGACTTCACGTTGAACACAGGAGCGAGTGTTGCGCTGACGGGCGCAAGTGGCAGCGGCAAAAGTACTTTGCTCAATGTCATCGCTGGCTTTGAGCCGCTTTCCGATGGTGAGTTGTGGTTAGATGGCGATAACACGGCGGCTTGGAAAGACCCACAATGGAGCCGATTTCGACATCAAAAACTCGGTGTTATCTTCCAGCAATTCAATCTATTAACGCCGCTCAACGTGCAGCAAAACATCGCCTTCCCTCTGCATTTGAATCAACAGAAATGGAACGACTGGTGCGATTATTTGGTCGAGACTCTAGGTATCAGCCAACTTCTCGACAGGCATGTTTCTGCCCTTTCCGGAGGTCAACAACAACGAGTCGCGATTGCGCGCGCATTGGCACACAAACCTAAGCTTCTACTCGCCGATGAACCCACAGGTAACCTCGACCAAAAAGCAGGCTTGGAAGTGATGAAACTACTCAGTGAAATCACCACCCAAGGCAATACCGCCGTGCTCTTGGTGACCCACAGCCATGAATGCGCTGAATTTATGAAAGCACGGCTGCGATTGGATAACAGTCAGCTACAGAACAGCCATCAAGTAAACAAACATGAGCTTCACCATGAAGCAAACTAAGCCATCAAACAACAGATTCACTCATACTCGACTCGCCCTGAATCTGTTTGCAGCGCACTATCGGCAGGCGCCACTGCAAGCCGCCGCGATTCTGATCGGTATCGTGTTGGCTGTGACCTTATTCGTTGCGGTGCAAGCCATCAACCTCAATGCCAAACGAAGTTATGCGGAATCTACCGAGCAGCTTAGCGCACAAGCTCAGAACTTAATTATTCCACCAGCAGGGCAAAACTATCTGCCCGAGTCTCTTTATTTCACCCTTAGACAAAACGGGCTCAGTGCAGCACTACCTGTAATCGAAGGGCGAGTGAGAGACGAACAAGGGCGTCGCTGGTCAGTGCAAGGTAGTGAGTTGATTGCCGCAATTTCCTCACGTTCGCGCTATTCGTCAGAAAACCAACAAAACGTGTCTTTGTTCGACAGTGCTTTACCTTTACCTGAGCTTTTGGCCGGTAAGCCGATCGTGATGATGAGCCAATCTCAACATCAAAACTTAGGGGAAGTAGAAACCCTAACTCTGGATGACATTCCAACCCAAGTGGTGGTGCTACCAGACGAATGGCAGTTAGGTAGCCGAATGTTGATGGACATTGGCTTTGCCCAGCAACTGCTCAATAAACAAGGGCAGCTCAGTTACATTGCAGTTTTCCATTCGGGTGATAAAGGGGATAAAGACACGCAGGCAAATTGGCAGAAGCTGATTAGCGATCAAGGGCAATGGATTTCCAATAACCAAAGTACAGACCTTGGTTCGCTGACCGACAGCTTTCACCTCAACCTCACCGCAATGAGCTTACTCGCGTTTTTAGTCGGGCTGTTCATCGCTTACAACGGCGTAAAGTACAGCTTGCTGAAACGCAATCGGCTGTTAGTGCAAATTCAACAAGCGGGTGTTGCGCCGAGCATTGTGTTCTCTGCGCTGTTAGTTGAGCTCACTCTTCTCGTTACCATCGGCGCTTCCCTCGGTTTTGTGTTGGGCATACAGCTCAGCCATTGGCTGCACCCGACCGTAGCACTGACTTTAGAACAACTTTACGGCGCAACACTGCTGCCCGGCACTTGGCAGTGGCAATGGTGGGCGCAAGCATTGCTGCTCACGTTAGCTGCCACCCTATTGGCATGTTGGCAGCACTTTAAACAGCGAGTGCGCCAACCGCTTTCCTCTCATGGCGGATTTTATCAAGCACCTGAAGCCTCTAACGAAAACCAATTGTTTTTGATAGGTGCTGCGTTAACGATTCTTGCGCTTGCGGGTTTATGGCTGAGTGAGCACCACCGATTTACCATGGCGTGGCTCGGCGTGCTTGTGGTGTCGATTCCTTTGTATCTACCCAAAACAATCAGCGTATTAGCCAATTGGTGTGAAAAACGCACCAGTTCCGGTTTGATGCAGTATCTGTTTGCTGAGCTGCGCGAGCTGATTTCTCCGCTTTCTCTCGCCATGATGGCACTGCTACTCGCCGTTACTGCCAATATGGGGATGAACACCTTAGTGGGCAGCTTTGAATCCACCCTTAAACAGTGGTTAGAACAAAGGCTGCACGCCGATATTTACGTCAGCCCTGCGCAAGGAGAAATCGCTGATGTAGAGCGCGCATTAGGGCAGTTCGATAAGGTTGAGACCGTCTACAAGCAATACTACGTCGACGATAACCTGCAAGGCTTACCGATTTTGCTTGGCACCAAAGACAAAGACACCTTAGAACAAACCATGGTATTCAAATCGCACTTGGAAAACTTCTGGTCACGCTTTTATCAAGGTAAGTTAGTCGCGATCAGTGAACCTACTGCGGTCAAACTGGGTTTATCACTGGGTAGCGAGCTCACGCTTGATGCTGTTCCAGATAAGAACCTGCTTGTGGGTGCGGTATTCCACGATTACGGCTCACCCAACGGTGAAGTCTTATTAGCACCCAAATTATGGCAAGAGAGTGGCTTTACCGACCTGCCAACAAGCCTTGGTATTAAAGTCTCGGGTGACCCACAAATCGTCTACGAGCAACTGCGCGAGCAATTGAATCTGCACCCAAATCAGCTCTACGATCAGGCGCAAATCAAATCCATCGCGTTGGATATTTTCTCGCAGGCCTTCGCCATTACGCGCGCACTCAACGGCGTAACTTTGATGGTCGCGGTAATTGGTCTGTTCAGTGCTTGTTTTATGTTGCTCGACGCGCGCAAAGCCGCCATTGCAAGGCTGTATGCACTTGGCGTTAGTCGTCGTAAATTAATGACCATGGTGGTCGGACAGATCGTCGCTTTGGTCAGTTTTACTCTGGTTATCGCCCTGCCCCTCGGAGCCATGGTGGGTTACGTGCTGACAGACATCGTCACCTTACGCGCTTTTGGTTGGAGCTTAAATTATCTGTGGAATTGGAGTGACGCCCTCAGCATTGCGGCGATCACCATCTTAGTGGCAGTGATCGCAACCTTGATTCCGCTGTGGCGATTGGTCAGTAAGCCTGTCGTATCCAGTTTGCAAAGCGAGGTGTTGTGATGGTTCGATTGGCAAGCAAACTTACTCTACTCATAAGCAGCTTATTCCTGTTCGGTTGTGAAGATCCCCAACAACAAAATATGGGCACGTTGCTGGGCAGTGGATATACGCAAAGCGAGAGCAACCTATTCACCCCCGTAGAAAAAGGGAATGAACTCACCTTCCCGGCAGACCATCAAGCGCACCCGAATTTTCGTCATGAATGGTGGTACTTAACCGCTAACTTAATTGATGAAGATGGCAACCCACTTGGCGTCCAGTGGACACAATTTCGCTTTGCTGCTGCGCCGCCAACTGGCGAAGATGACGTAAAGAAAACCGAATGGCAAGCTCAACAAATCTACATGGCGCACAGCGCAGTCACGACCGCGGACAAACACTACGCCGATGAAAAATGGTCGCGCGATCAAACATCCCTCGCTGGCGTCGACACTTCACCATTTCGAGTTTATCTCGATGATTGGCAGTGGACCTCTTCAACCACCGACCTCTTCCCTGCCACATTGAAGGCGAACTCCGAACAGTTTGGCTATTCGCTGACGCTTACCAGCAGCGCACCTTATCAAAAGCAAGGCGAGCAAGGTTACAGCACCAAAAGCGCCGATGGTCAGGTGGCTTCGTATTACTACAGCCAACCGTTTATTGATGTGTCCGGTGAGGTCACGATCGACGGCGAAACCCATCAAGTGTCGGGCAAAGGTTGGATAGACCGAGAGTGGAGCTCGCAATTCTTACTCGACTCACAACAAGGCTGGGACTGGTTTGCCCTAAGGTTGAGTGACGACACCAACTTGGTGGTGTTCCAATTGCGTGATTCTAAAACCGGATCATCCAGTTACTCCAGTGCAAGGCTGATGCAGCAAGATGGTTCTGGCATCGCTATCCCACAGAAAGACATTCAGTTAGAGGCAACCAATCAAACAGAAATCCAAGGGCGAAAGTATCCAACCCAGTGGCAGGTGTCGATTCCTAAGCAGCAAATCGAGCTTACCGTTTCTGCACTCAACCCGAACGCGAAAATGCCGCTTTCTGTGCTTTATTGGGAAGGCCCAGTACGTATTGAGGGCTCTCATTCTGGGACAGGTTATATGGAGCTAACAGGGTATTGAAATATTGCGCGGGAGCCCCAATTATTCTGCTAGAACAAATACTGGCAACCAAGTCATACACTGATTGAAAGGAAATATGATGAACCCAATTATCGCCTTGCTGAAAGAGAACAACATCAGCGATGAACAGATCAACGAAATCTTCCAGACTCTGACGCAAAACCCGCTCGCAGCAATGGCAACCATCAGCCAACTAGGTCTGCCACAAGAGAAGCTACAAATGCTGATGGCGCAAGTGATGCAAAACCCTGCGCTAATCAAAGAAGCCGTAGACGAGTTGGGATTGGATTTCTCAAAGGTTGAAGAAGCAAAAGAGAAGCTTCAAAGCCAAAACCAAGGCAACTAAGTCTTAATCATTTAGCGCTGAATATAGAAAAGGCCGTTAACCCGAGCATGTGGGTTAACGGCCTTTTTTGTTCCTACTTTGTTGTTGACTACTTTTCTGTCAGCTAATTATTAGCGATTTAAAGACGCGAATTGTTCTGCTGTCATGCCGTAGTAAAGCTTGTCGTCGAAGCCATGCTCTCGTTTGTAGTAGTCTTTCTGACGGCCTTCTTGAGTAAAACCATTTTTCTCTAACGTCTTGTAAGAACCAGCATTAGAAGCGTAGCAATCGGCACTGACTTAATGGGCGTTTAGCTCAGTAAAGCCAATGTCGGTCATCATTTGGCAAGCGCGAGTCGCAACGCCTTTACCCCATGCACAAGTTGGTAATTGATAACCTACTTCGTAGTTGCCAGTTAAGAACATCACTGCGGTCACTGCACACATTCCCATGTACTGGCCTTGTTGGTCACGAATCACGAACGTTGGGCTATCTGGCCAAACACTGTCTTTAATCGCTTGTGCCGTATTTTCAATAATAGGGCCAAAGAAACCCTCATATAGGCTGTTGTCAGCAGGTGCGAAGAACAGATACTGATTGACCTTATCATCGTTCAACATCTCGATAATATCTTGTAGATCAGAGCCTTGAATCAGTTGGATAGTCAACGATTCGTTAAATGGGATGGCTTCGCCTTGTTTTAGTTTTTGATATGACATGTGTTACCTCGTTATCTGCTGAAAATAGTAGCTCAGCGGATAAGAGAAAAATTGGATTTTTGCGACAACTTTCGGGCTGATTAGCAATGAATTACGACTCAAAGTCGCCATAGATATCGATGGTTAAGTCGCGCTTTTTCAAGTATTTGCTCGGCGTTTTTCTTAGCTGCTGTTTGAGGGTACGAATTAAATGCGATTGGTCACTGAAACCAAATTGCTGGGAGAAGCTCGCCCAATCAATCGCCTCTTGTTGCTTGTAGAGGGTCAAAATCATCTGCTCCAGACGTGCCATTTGTTGATACTGCTTAACGCTCAACCCCACCACTTGTTTGAAACTGCGCTCAAGCGTTCTTCGAGAGCAGGCGCACTGTTTGGCTATCTCATCAATATCCATCGCTAACTCAGGTGAGCGTAGCGCTTGAGCATCCATCACGGACACCGCTTTTTGTGACGCCAAAAACGGTTTGGTGCAACAAGGTTCGATATCTAACGAATCTAGATGTTGTTTGATGTAGTTCAGCAAACATTGCGGTGAATCTTGCAACTCTAGCAGCCATAACCCCTGTTGAAAGCGCTCATCAAACGCCGCGTTGAGCCAATCAAACCATTCGCATTGGTTAATTGCTGCAACTTGGGATGCATCACTAAACCGTGATTCAATGGCATACAAACCCTCTGGACGAAAGGTGATACCAATACGCTTGATGGGAGCCGTATCTTCCAACAGCAGCAAATGTTCGTTAGCCGTTAATAAGTGGCAGCCTTTGCCAGCAAGCTTTGTGTCTCCCGTATCGTAACTGTAGTCTTGCTCTGATGGCGTAAAGAGTAAGTGAGCACGCGGGTTTGGAATAAGGTGCGGCTTGGGGTCAATGACTTCACCCTCTGGCACTTCCAAGTACCAAATTTGATGAATAAGCCATTCGTACTCTGGCAGAGACTGTTTCCAAGCGATCATGATTGTCCTAGCGGTTAGTAAAGATAATAAGCGCAACGTTTTTGCTTAAACACCAGCTCGTTGAGTGTGACTGATTGACGCGCATCTCGCCACGCATTTCTCACCCTGCTCCCTTGCAAGCTTGTTGGATTGCGGTAGGCTTTGAGCAGAGAATACAAGCTGAAAAGAACAAGGAAATCCCCCGATGCGCGTCGACTACCACCAACGACTGGTTCCTGTGATTCGTTATTTAGAACAACACTTTAATGAACCGCTCAACCTACCAGAAGTGGCCGCGCTGGCGAACCTTTCCCCTTATCACTTTCATCGCACCTTCAAAGCCGTGCAAGGCGAAACACTGGCCGACTTCATTCGACGTTTACGTCTAGAAGCCGCCGCCGATGACTTGTTCAAATCCAAGCAACCGGTATTGAACATTGCCCTAGAGTACGGATTTTCTAGCTCACAGAGCTTAGCCAAAGCCTTCAAACAACATTATGGCGTCACACCTACAGCCTTTCGTGACTGCGAAAACTACCAGCAATTTTCTGAATTAGCACGAAACAGCAAGATTGGACACACGTTGCGCAAGAATGGAAACGAAGTATCACCAAGCGATTCATATACTGGCTCTGAACTCACCAAATGGAGCATGACAATGGAAACGCAAAACTTTGAAAAAGCAAAACTGGCTTACATTCGTGTAAACGGCCCTTACGGCCAAGGCTATGAAGAGCCATCAGGTCGCTTGTATCAATGGGCAGGAATGAAAGGTTTGGCAGGCAATACCTGCATCTTCATCTACCACGACAACCCAGAAATCACGCCAGACGAGAAGTGTCGTACTGACATCTGTCTCATGGTGCCAGAAGATACCGAAGTTCCGAAAGGCATTGAGCTGCAAGACTTCCCCGGCGGTCAATACGCGGTGATGCGCCAGCACATTACTGACCCGAGCCAATACTCAAAAGCGTGGGATGATGTCATGAGCAAAGTGATTGAATCCGGTATTGAGAACGACGACCGTCCTTGCTTTGAGCTTTACCACAGCTTCGACCCACAAACGCACCATGCAGACGTTAGCTTCTGCACCGCCATCAAATAAACCAAAAGCCTGCATCGTTGCAGGCTTTTTCATTTCTTACTCTGGTTGCTTAAATTCGTTCTTCCAAACGCTGTTTATCTTTTAATCCAATTACTTAGAGCACGAACGAATACCTCAATATTTTCGTGATCCTACTTCGCGTTTTGACCACGCGCGTTCATTCGCTCGGCTGAGTTGGGATTCATTTCACAGATTATTCATGAAGCGAACCTAGACTGAAAAAATTCTATCGACCCCGTTCGACCTACAACGCTAGGCACAATAAAAACTAGGTACTACAGCACCTCTAGGACATTCCATGAAGAAGAACTTACTTGCCATTGCTCTTGGTAGCGTGATTGCGCTGACTGCTGCCCCATACTCTATCGCGGCTAACGATGCTGCCGTCCAATCTTCCGCCGATTACTCACAGATCGTCACCAAACGTCAGGTTGTCGACCAACTTCTCAACGACGCGGTACAGGCATTCAAATCCCCTGCGCGTATCTCGCATGCGGGTTTTACCGCCAAAATGCCGAGCAACATGGAGATTGTTACCGACCGCTTACTAGAGGCCTACAAACTTGAGCCGTACCGCACTGACCTGCTGATTTCTGCGGCAAATGCGCAGATCTACAACAAGAATGCAGACCGCGCGATTGAACTGTTCGAACAAGCCCTTTCGGTCGCACCAGACGATGTGGATTTGCACGCTTACTTAGCGGTATGGCAACGCTTTGAGGGCAACCAAGCGGAATCAGCGAAACACATGGCGACGCTCACGAAGCTCAATACAGGTAAAGCGGCAGACATCCAACGCATCTTCGACACCGTAGACCGCGTACTTGCCACGCCGCTAAAAGAGAAAGCCGATAAAGGCAAATTGGATGACAAAGGCGCAATCGTCACGCTGGGATACGCGCTGAATCCGGATGGTTCAATGCATCAAATCTTGGTTGAGCGTTTGGAAAACACGCTAGCCATGGCGAAAGCAAACCCAGACGCGTTGATCGTGTTGACGGGAGGTGTACCGAAGAACCACAAAACCGAAGGCAAGTTAATGGCGGATTGGCTGATTGAAAAAGGCATCAGCAAAGATCGCATCATTGAAGAAAACTACGCCACCAGCACGGTAGGTAACGCCCTATTCAGTAGCTATGCATTGGCACGTCATAACATCAAGCACGCGACCATCATCAGCTCAGCGAGCCACGTACGTCGTGGTCAAACCTTGTTTGAAATCGCAAGCTGGCAAACTGGCCCACAAGGCATCACTTTCGACACTGTGAGCTACCCAGACAAGCCACTGAAAGACTTAGCCAAAGCCAGCGATGGCGAATTGCTTGGTATTTACCGCGATGCACTGCGTACTTACGGCATGTGGAGCTACCGCTCTTACCCACTAGAGTCGCGTTAAGTATTCTCACTTCATACCAATCAAAAAAAGCCTGCGTACTTGCAGGCTTTTTTGTCTTTGTTCCGTGGTAAGACCCGCTTAAATCGCTTCGCCGTTTACCGTTACTGCCACATCAATGTTGCCACGAACTGCGTTTGAGTATGGGCAAACTTGGTGTGCAATGCGCGTTAGCTCTAGCGCTTGTTCTTGTGGCATGTCTAGCTCTACCGCTAGGCTCACTGTCAGTGCAAAGCCACCGTTATCATTTGGACCAATGCCCACTTCTGCCGTTACAGGAGCGCTTTTCAGGTTTACTTTACCTTCACGTGCTACGTGCAAAATCGCGTTAGAAAAACACGCTGAATAGCCCGCTGCGAACAGCTGTTCTGGGTTAGTTGCTGCGCCTGTGCCGCCCATTTCCTTCGGGTATGACAGCTCTAGATCGAGAAGACCGTCATCAGTTTTTACTTGACCATTACGACCAGCCAAAGCGGTAGCTTGAGTTTTGTATAGAGTAGTCATGCGAGTGTCCTTCTTAATTTAAGTTGCGCACAATTTAATTGCTTGCAATCTTACATCGAAGTGAAGATAGTTTGCAACTATATTGTGCACAATTTATTTTATAACTCTCTTTCTCTGTAAGCAGGTAGGCAACACCAATGAGCCAGTGTTACACCGACAATACCATGACCGACAACGATAAACTCTTACTCGAAAACCAAGTTTGCTTCCCGCTCTACAGCGCAGCAAATGCAGTGATCCGAGCTTACCGCCCGTTGCTGGACGAGCTTGATCTGACTTACTCGCAGTACTTAGTGATGATGGTGCTGTGGGAGAAAGACGGTGCCAGCGTGAAAGAATTGGGGTCACAACTGCATTTGGACTCAGGCACACTCACACCTCTGCTTAAACGCTTAGAAGCAAAAGGCTATGTGGAACGCGGCCGAAGTGAAACCGATGAACGCGTTCGCGTACTAAACCTAACAGAACAAGGTCGTGTCCTCAAAGAACAAGCCAAGTCAGTGCCAAACGCCATGATGTGTAAAATCACCTTAGAGCTAGATGAAATGATCATGCTGAAGAAGTTGTGTGGCAAAGTGCTCGACAATCTGAGCTAACAAAATAGAAGCATCCGCTTCCCCACTTCCTATTAGAAAGAGCCTGCCGAGATGCAGGCTCTTTCGATCTTAGCCAGACGATCCACTTAAGGTCATCATCGGTATTCTCTATTGCTAATCTGCCTTCATCTTCAATAAAACCTATCAAAGCAAACTCACTTACATCGGATTTCCCTATCAAGTGAAATAGGAAATGGCTATCAATAGGATAGCTACAAGCGATTTTCCTTAAACACACTCCGATGAGAATATACTTTCCGAAAGCAACAACAGCTCAGCTTAAAACATTCAAAGGAAAGTAAATTATGATTAATACTCAAATCAAACCATTTGCAGCTACAGCGTACAAAAACGGCGAATTCGTTGAAGTAACAGAACAAGACGTTCTAGGTAAATGGGCAGTATTCTTCTTCTACCCAGCAGACTTTACGTTTGTATGTCCAACAGAACTGGGCGACCTAGCAGACCACTACGAAGAGCTACAAAAACGTGGCGTAGAAGTTTACTCAGTATCAACTGACACACACTTCACTCACAAAGCATGGCACGACAGCTCAGACACAATCGGTAAGATTCAGTACTACATGCTTGGCGACCAAACAGGCAACATCACAAACAACTTCGGTGTGATGCGTGAAGGTCAAGGTCTTGCAGACCGTGCAACGTTCCTAATCGACCCAGAAGGTACTATCCAAGCAATGGAAATCACTGCTGAAGGTATCGGTCGTGACGCAGAAGACCTACTACGCAAAGTGAAAGCAGCTCAATACGTAGCAGCACATCCAGGCGAAGTTTGCCCAGCTAAATGGAAAGAAGGTGAAGAGACACTAGCTCCATCACTAGACCTAGTTGGCAAAATCTAAGCCACTGAAATTTAAGTTCTAATCAGTTCCGATTTCCTTTTTCTGATTAGAACTGAATTAGAGAGCACTTCAGGTTAGATACCTTGACGACCTTCTGCCTGATTTGCTCTCTCCCCCTCAGGTTTTATCTACAGTAACCACTTTTAATATTTTTAGGGTAGTAACAACTATGTTAGACCAAGCGATCCAACAACAACTCAAACAATATCTGGCTAATGTAAAAGAAGAAGTTCGTTTAGTGGTTAGTCTAGATGAAAGCAAAGCATCGAATGACATTTTGTCTCTAGCGAACCAAATCGCAGAGATGAGCGACCTAATCACCGTTGAACGTGACGACAACGCAAGCGCACGTAAACCAGTGATGGCGGTAACTAACCCAGCAAAAGGCACAGCACTACGCTTTGCAGGCTTGCCAATGGGTCACGAATTTACCTCTCTAGTATTGGCACTGCTTCATTCTGGCGGTCACCCAATCAAACTAGAACCAGAAGTGATTGAGCAAATCGCAGCACTAGACAAAGATCTAGACGTAGAAATCTTCATTTCACTTTCGTGTCAAAACTGTCCGGACGTGGTTCAAGCGTTCAACATGATGGCGGCGATCAACCCGAAAGTAAAAGCAACCATGATCGACGGTGGTTTGTTTCAAGATGAAGTGAAACAACGCGACATCATGGCCGTACCAAGCGTATTCGTGAACGGTGAGCTATTCGGTCAAGGCCGTATGTCTCTGACTGAAATCCTAAACAAAGTGGATGACGGCGCGAGCGAGAAAGCCGCGAAAGCACTGAGCGAAAAAGACCCATACGATGTACTTGTTGTCGGCGGTGGTCCTGGTGGTAGCGCAGCTGCACTATACGCTGCTCGTAAAGGTATTCGTACTGGCGTTGTTGCTAAGCGTTTTGGTGGTCAGGTTATGGACACCATGGCAATCGAGAACTTCATTTCGGTAAAACGCACTGAAGGTCCAAAACTGGCAACAGACCTAGCAGAACACCTAAAAGAATACGACGTAGACGTCGTGACTGAGCAACAAGCTGAGAAGCTAATGGGCGCAGCACACACTGAAGATGGCTTGATTCACATCCAACTTGAAAGCGGTGCAACGCTGAAGAGTAAGAGTGTCATCCTAAGCCCTGGTGCACGCTGGCGTGAAATGAACGTTCCGGGTGAGCAAGAGTACCGTAACAAAGGTGTCGCGTACTGCCCACACTGTGACGGTCCACTGTTCAAAGGCAAGAAAACTGCAGTTATCGGTGGTGGTAACTCAGGCATCGAAGCAGCTATCGACCTTGCTGGTATCGTAGAACACGTAACGGTTCTTGAATTCGCAGACGTACTTCGTGCAGACCAAGTGCTTATCGACAAAGCGAACTCACTACCAAACGTAGACATCATCACGATGGCGCAAACAACAGAAGTAGTGGGCGACGGTACTCGCGTAACAAGCTTGAAGTACAAAGACCGCAACACAGACGAAATCAAAGAGATTGAATTGTCAGGTATCTTTGTTCAAATCGGTCTAGTACCGAACACAGAATGGCTAAAAGATTCAGAAGTAGCGCTATCTGAGCGCGGCGAAATCGAAGTCGGCAGCCGTGGCGATACTAGCCTAGAAGGTGTGTTCGCAGCAGGTGACGCAACAACCGTTCCTTACAAACAGATCATCATTGCGATGGGTGAAGGTGCAAAAGCAAGCTTAGGCGCATTTGACTACCTAATCCGTAAGCAAGGTTAATCTCCAATTTCTTGAGCACAAAGCGCACGGTGCTGTGTTTTCTTCCCCGGAAAACCAATCGAGGCACCGTGACAGCGATGAGTAACAAGAAATAAAATCAAAAAAACCTAGAAGCCCAAAGACTTTGCCAGCAGGTATTAACTGCTGGCTTTTTTGGTTTGGGGAGAGGTGTAAGCAAATCCCTCAGCGCTCCGAGTTCAAACTGGAGGGAATGGCTCTACAATCACGGATAATTCAGTTCACTCCACCAGCATCACAACGCGCTGCGAATAGATTCTGAATACTCGCTTAGGCTCCTTCAGAATGACGCTGTTCGTTTAGCGTTCTCTCCCCGTCATTCCCGCGAACCTAGGTGAGACTGGGAATCTACTCACCGTAAACTCGATCGAAAATGAGTAGCACGAACAAACAAAAGGTGAAACAAGGTTGCAAGCACCTTACCCAACATTCAAACTCAAACTAGCAACCCCACCTAACCTCCCCTTGCATCAAACTCCGAAGCTCTCAACACAACGAGCTCAAAGGGGAGGGACTGGTTCTGTGCTCGCGGATAATTCAATTCACAACGCAACATAACAACACACTGAAAGTAGATTCTGAATACTCGCTTAGGCTCCTTCAGAATGACGCTGTCCGTTTAGCGTTCTCTTCCCGTCATTCCCGCGAACCTAGGTGAGACTCGGAATCTACTCACCGTAAACTCGATCGAAAATGAGTAGCACGAACAAACAAAAGGTGAAACAAGGTTGCAAGCACCTTACCCAACATTCAACCAGCAACCCCACCTAACCTCCCCTTGTATCAAACTCCGAAGCTCTCAACACACAGAGCTCAAAAGGGAGGAACTGGTTCTGTGCTCGCGGATAGTTCAATTCACAACGCAACATAACAACACACTGAAAGTAGATTCTGAATACTCGCTTAGGCTCTTTCAGAATGACGCTCTTCGTTTAGCACTCTCTTTCCGTCATTCCCGCGAACCTAGGTGAGACTGGGAATCTACTCACCACAAACTCGATCGAAAATGCTTAGCAAGAACACGAACAAACAAAAGGTGAAACAAGGTTGCAAGCCCCTAACCCAGCTCTCAGATTCAAAGCACCAAACCCACCGAATCTCTCAATGTATCCAGCTCCAAAGATATCAACCCTAAAAAATTTTAAAAAAGCCCTTTACCTCAACTTAACTTGAGGTTTTAGCATATTCATCGTTGGCTAGAAAATGACAAAAAGGAGCACCTCATGATCCAACTAGAACATATTAACTTAGTCGTGAAAGATATCCCTGAAATGCTGAAGTTTTACCAAACTGCATTTCCACATTGGTACGTGCGTGATGAAGGTAAAGGCGAATGGAGTGGCAAACCAAGAAACTGGCTACATTTTGGCGACGAGTATCAATACATAGCCATGAGTGACCATGGCGAAGGAGAAAACCGCGAGTTGAGCGGGCACCAAGTTGGGCTAGCGCATTTTGCTTATGTGACCAACAACGTCGATGCAATCATCAAAAGACTAACCGATGCAGGTTATCCGATTGCCCAACCTGGTGCTGATGAACCATACCGCAAAAATGTGTATTTTGTTGACCCTGCCGGTTTTGAGATTGAATTTGTTGAATACCTGGCGGATGACCCAAAACTTCGTAACCTGACAAGCTAAAAGAGATGTAAATAATAAAACGCCAGCAGATAGTGACTGCTGGCGTTTTATTTTATCTATCAGGCTTCTTTATCGCATTAGCGCTGTTTGGCAAAAACCTGAGTCCAGTAATATCCGTAGCGTGCAGAGTGATTTTCGACAAGCGACGCGCCCATCTGATCAAAATCCGCACTCATGATATTAAGGCAGTGACCTTCACTCGATAACCAAGCATTAACGACGGCGTTAATGCTGCTTTGCCCTACGGCGACATTCTCACCAATGGCGCTCCAAGCATAGCCCGTTGCGTTAACTCGATCTGACATCTTGCTGCCATCAGAGCCTGTGTGGCTCATGAAATCGCTGTTCGCCATGTCGCTTGAATGTCGATAAGCGGCGCTTTCCAAATCGTAGCTCCAAGTCAGGGCCCCAACAGGTGGCATGGTGGTTGCGCCACACTGTTGTGTAGTAGAGCGGGCGCTGTTGACCGCTGCAAGCATCTGCTCGGCAAATGTGCCTTGTGACGATGTGGAACCTGTGTTTTGTGAGCCGCTTTCTGCTGGGGCTGACGACTCCCCATCGCCGCCACATGCGCTGAGAAGTAGGGCCAAAGCAGGCACTAAGATCTTAGTTGGCATTGTCTTTCCTTTATGAGTGACGAAGAGCAAACTGCGCTTTTCGATAATAACGCCCAATAAACTAACAAAAACCAATAAAAGCACCATATAGCTTAGGGGTTTTTAACCAAAGACTCACATGAAGTTTTCAATCACCTTGGTTCGGTCGATAAATCGGCAACGTTTCAGCCCAAGTATGGAATGGCGTTTCATCCATATCCTGTATTGATTGAGTGATAAAATCGATGAACACCCTAACTCGTGCAGGCACATATTCCCGGTTGGCATAGAGAAGATACACGCCATTTCCTGCTTGGCGCATGCTCGGAAATATCGGCACTAAACGCCCCGCTTTAAGCCAGTCCCTCGCGATAAAATGAGGGATCTGAGTCAATCCTAAACCTTCTGCGCAAAGCTCTGCCATAGATTCACCGTCATTTACAATGTAGTTTCTTTCGGGGTCATATTCACTCGCACCGTCTGGTTCTGGCATCCGAATCGGCAACAGTTTCCCCGTTTGTTTAAAACGAAAACGAACCCAAGAATGGTCATTGAATACATCCGGGCCACTCGGAACACCATGGCGCGCTAAGTAATCCTGACTGGCACAAATGATAAAATCGATAGGGCTCAGCTGACGCACAATCAATTGACTATCGTGAACGACACCAGAGCGAATCGACACATCAATACCTTGCTCAATAATATCAACGTAGGCGTCATCGTAATGAATATCGATAGTGATGTTAGGGTAGCGGCGACAAAACTCTTTTAATAAAGGACGAATATAGAGGCGACCGTACGAGACTGGCACATTAATCTTAAGCTGCCCTGAAAGCGCATCATTGTGACTTTTTAATGAATCCTCACATGCCGCCAGCTCCTCCAGTACAAACCTAGCAGTATTTGCGTACCTACGACCAGCTTCTGTCAGGCGGCTCTGTCGCGTAGAACGTTGAAAAAGCTGTATACCCAAATCGCTTTCAAGACGATGTATGGCTTTACTCACGGTCGAAGGGTCAGTGCCATACACTTTGGCAGCCGCAGCAAAACTACCGCCATCTAAAGTGGCAATAAAAAATCGTAGGGACCGTATCTTATCCATATAACCAATGAACTCTATTCATGAATTTTATTCACTTTAGTAAAGACCAAGTGGCTCTTCAATCACTAATTAGCCTAAATATAATGAACCTCAATAACTTGATGCTCTGTTAGCGAGGAAAAAACCATGGGTAAAAACGGATTGAAGAATGCACTACAACTATTGATAGCGACACTAGTCCTATTCTTTGGGGTGCTTCAAACAGCACATGCCGCAGATAAACGAATTGGTATTCTGGTTTACGATGGCGTACTGACCTCTGATGTTACTGCGCCTTTAGAGGTCTTTGGCGTCGCAAGTCGTCTCACTTGGTTTAGTGATTATGACGTGCTCACCATTTCCGTCTCAGATCAGAAAACCATCACCACTGAAGAAGGATTAAAAATTGGTGTGGATGCTTGGATTGGTGATCTGCCGGAACTCGACGTATTGGTTTTAACATCCAGCTATGACATGGATGCACTAATCGAAAATAAAGATCTCATTCACTTTATTAAAACTACCTCAAAGGCGGCAGATTGGATGGCAAGTAATTGCTCTGGCGCGTATTTGTTAGCCGAAGCTGGCCTTTTAAACGGCAAAAAAGCAACAACTTGGGCCGGAGGTGAAAACGGCTTTCAAAGAGATTACCCAGCAGTCAAAGTACAAGTCGACCAGAATTTTGTCATTGATGATGGCGTTATCACTTCGAACGGTAGCCTAGTTAGCTATCAAGCTGCTCTTAAGCTACTTCACCTTATGACTTCAGAGTCTAAAGCTCAGGAAGTCGCAGATGCCATCCAGTACTCACGCTTTTCCAACCAACCATTTTAAGCGTGTAAGAAAGAAATCAGAGTCACCCTTCGATATTTGGAAGGTTAACTCTTCGAATTTGTCTTCCTAATCGAACAACCCTTTTTATCACTGTAAAAGCGATAAAAAGGGTTGTCGTTCATCTGGCAGACACAACGTGCTCTCCAAACTTTTTATCTTAATGCTATGGAAAAACATAAACGTTACGAAGCACTGACGAAAGATCGATACCAAGAGATTTACCGTCTCGCGTATTGGTTATGCAAAGATCACCACCTTGCTCAAGATTTAGCGCAAGAAACCTTTCTGAAAGCGTGGCGATTCTTTGATAAATTAAATGACCCCAACGCCGCGAAGTCTTGGCTCATTACTATTTTGCGTCGTGAGAATGCTCGGCGCTTTGATAGAAAACAGTACGATTTTGTCGACATTGATGAGTGTGCAATACAGACAAAAACCTACCCTGGCAGTGACTACGACATGGCCCAAGATTGGCTTCAAAAACAAATGATGATTCTCGAACCCAAATACCGAGAGCCGTTGCTCTTGAGCTTAGTGGCTGGGTTGAATCATGATGAAATTGCCCAAGCCTTGAGGCTCAACCACAACACAGTGGCGACTCGATTATTCAGAGCGCGTAATCAGATCATCGCACAGAAGGAGAGTCATTAAGACACAAAAAGTAGTCAACCATGTAAACTAACTGGCTATGCTCCGGTCTATTTCATAAGTCGTTACACAACTCGACGCTTTAACGCTTTACATCAAGCGCGACTAGATGAACACTTCTTGTCAAAGTACAATAACAGCCGACATAGAGTAGAGTCAGTAAAACATTATGAGTAACACGACGGCGAAAAAGCCGAATCCCTTATTTGAAATCCTTTTCAACGTATTTATCCCTTCCTTCATTTTGATGAAGTTTAGTGGCGATGAGCATCTAGGGACAGCAATGGCGCTGGTTGTCGCTTTGCTATTTCCTATCATTTATGGCGGTATGGACCTTGTCCGTAACAAGAAATTTAACTTTATTTCTGCTCTGGGCTTTATCAGTGTTCTACTAACTGGTGGCATCGGCTTGTTAGAGCTTGATACACGCTGGTTAGCACTAAAAGAAGCCCTGATTCCTGGCCTGATCGGTTTAGCGGTTTTGGGTTCAACGTTTACCCGCTACCCACTGATGCAGAAGTTAGTACTGAATGACACAGTGTTGAATCTCGCGTTGATTAACCAACGTTTAAAAGAAAATGGTAAAACCGATGCGTTCGAACGTTGCCTTATGTCTTCTAACTACTTGTTTGCAAGTACTTTTGCGTTCTCATCTGCAATGAACTACTTCCTTGCGACTTGGATTGTGACTAGCCCTTCTGGTACTGCTGCCTTTAACGAAGAGTTAGGGAAAATGACGCTGTACAGTTACCCAATGATTGCCATCCCAAGTATGTTGATGATGTTCGGTATTTTTTATTACATTTGGCGTCAAGTACGTGCGATGACATCGCTCGAAACAGAGCAAATCTTCCATCTAAAATAGCCCAATCATTACAAGTAAACCCATAAAAAAGGGAGGATTTTATCCTCCCTTTTCTCAACAGGCTCACTGTAATTCACAGCGTCAAAATGATTTTTCCTGACACTGCTGACAAGCGTCGCTCAACCATTTCAATCGCTGTTTGAAAGTCCTCTAACGGCAGATCATATGCAACGTTTAACTTTATGTCGCTGCTAATAAAGTGTTCTAACATTTCAGCGAACACCGTCTTTCTCCCGCCTTTACCTACCGATTCTTCCCAATACCGCAAAAAGAATGTACTAAAGTCGATGTTGTTGGCCTTCATCGATTCAAAAAACTCAGGCGTATAAGGCGTTAACGACAATGTTCCGTAGTTGATGTATTGGCCGTTTTCTTTCAAGGTACGAATGAGATCCGTGCCAGCCTCACCACCTATCGCGTCCAGAGCGACCGTTGGTTGTGGCAGTTGGCGCGTTTGCAGCTGCGCTTGTAAGTCTTTCTTCGCGTCCAACACTGGAATGGTATCGTACGGATACTCGTCTCGCTTTGAGGTCACAGCAATCAGTGCAAAACCCAGTGAATGGGCGAGCTGGGCAAATATCTTACCGATCGCTGACCCTGCTGCATTGATGATCACCACATCGTCTTTGTTCAACTTAGCTACCTTAGTGGTGATCACCCACGCGGTTAACGCGTTGATGTACAACTGACAGGCATAGCCGTTCTCCAAACTCTCAGGTAGCGGAAAAAGATTCTCAGGCGAGGCATCTATGTAGTATTGCCAAGTACCACTCATCGCCACCAACACCTTTTGCCCAACTTGAAGGTCAGTTTGACCGACTGCACTGACTTCCACCACACGCCCAACCGCTTCAAATCCCGGCACGCGAGGTGGTACGTGAACGCGGCGGTATTGCCCAACACCATGAATGGAAAGCAAGTCACTTGGGTTAATGTTTGTAGCTTCGAGTCTCACCCGAACCTTGCCCTGAGCAAGCGGATTGAGGGGCTCTTTTTCCAACGACAGCGATGTTTGGGGTTGACCAAAACAGAATTGATTCACTCGAGTATTTATCGTTGGTGCCATTGTTATTCATACCATGTAATTGAAATTAAAAAAGAAAGTTTCGTAACTTCTACTCAAAAACATTAAGTGAAGTCGAAGCTCTGTATTTCTACCTGCGCGATGCGCCGTTCACTCTAAACTGTTGTGGCGTCATATCAAAATAGGCTTTAAATGCTTTGATGTAGGATGAGTCGTTTTGATAACCCACTAGGTCTGCAATGGCTTGGATTGACAACGATTCATCTAACAAAGAAAGCGAGTAAATTAGCCGAATTTGTTGCCGCCAAAGCAGAAATGAAGTGTTGAATTCCTTGGCGAACAACCGTGATAAAGTACGCTCCGATGCCCCAATTTTCTCCCCCCACTCTTTTAGCGAACAGCTTAACGCGGGCTCGTCAGTCAATTGCTCGAAAATCAGTTTTAGTCGTCTGTCTTGTGGCAGCAATAACTGAAATGTCTGCACGTTGCTTTTCAAAATTTGATCATGCAACACCGCCAGCAAATGCAGCACTTCTTCGTGGCTTGTCTCACCTTCACACTGTCTGCGGATCTCTTGTAAAAGCTCATTTAAAAACGACGTTAAAGCAATGGTTCTCACTTGTGGCTCGTACGTTGCGCCAAACTCAGGGTTGAGGTAAATGCCAACAAATATCGTGTTGCTTAGAGCAATCGACTCGTGTTGAACACCCGCAGGAACAAATAACGCAGAAGTGTGCGGAACCAAATGCTGATAATGCTCCGTTTGCGTTTGCAATAACCCTTTGATAGGAAAGATGATTTGATGCCAAGTGTGTCGATGCAGCGCATCAATGTAACCTTTTGGCATGTCGATGGTTTTCACTAAAACAGGAGAATGGGAATTCGCGGCCATCATCTCATTGGAGGTGACGACGCCTGACTTCGAATCAATTTGGCGAGTTAGCATTGTTAGTTGTCTTTTCATCCCTATACCGACACAAGTTTACTAGGCTATCATGCTCCGCATCGCGAATGAAGGTAAACACTTTATCTCTCATTCAAATAATAAGGAGGTTATATGAAGAAAATCGGCGTCGTAAAAGCTGTGCTAGCAGGGAAAACCGTCCCTTATGCTCATGGAGCGCAAAGCGCAATCAACAAACAAGTGCAGCCTGAGCGCCAGCATGCAACAGAGCTCGGTTTTATCAGTGATGAGCAAGGTGATCCGCGCTTTCATGGTGGCATTCAAAAAGCGCTTCATATTTACCCAAGCGAGCACTACCCAATCTGGCAACAAGAATTAGGCGAAAGAACCATTTTCCAATCCGCCGGCGGCTTTGGCGAAAACATCAGCTCCGAAGGCGTAACCGAATCCACGATTTGCTTGAAAGATAAAATTCGCATCGGCTCAACACTACTGGAAGTGTCGCAAGGTCGCATGCCTTGTTGGAAACTTAACGTACGCTTTGACCAACACGATATGGCGAGAAGACTGCAAGATACGCTTCGAACAGGCTGGTATTTCCGAGTGTTGGAAGAAGGCGATATCGGTGCAGGTGACGAGATTATTCTGTGCGAAAGACCTTATCCAGAATGGCCACTGGCTCGCATCATGGGCGCGGTTTTCACTGGCTGTTTAGATAGAAAAGAACTCACTAAGCTGTCTGAGCTGCCGTTAGTCGAGTCTTGGGGCAAGCTGGTCGAGCGCCGTCTAGAAACTGGTGAAGTCGAAGATTGGGAAATGCGCTTGATTGGCCCAACTGCCGTTAATACTCAAAAGTAAAATTTGTAAGCCACGCTCTGAACCGACTATGCCGTCAAGAGCGTGTTTTTTGTTTTACTTCGCACTCGGGGCTGGGCGTTTCGACTTACCTTGAAACTGCTTAATGCTCTTCTTAGCATGAGTTCGACGGTTGGCTTTTTTATCACGTGGCGCGCGTTTGCTCTCGCCAGTTGATGGCTTATCCGTTACTGGAAAACCTGCCATATCTTGCACTGGTAATGCACGTTGAGTCAGGTGACGAATCGCGCTTAGTGCGTCCATTTCACCATGACAAACCAATGACACCGCCACACCTTGTTCGCCTGCGCGAGCGGTGCGTCCTACCCGGTGAACATAGGTTTCTGCATGCATTGGCAGTTCAAAGTTGATCACTACAGGCAATTGCTCAATGTGAATGCCGCGCGCTAGTAGATCGGTGGCAATCAACACCTGAATTTGCCCAGATTTAAACTGCGCCAGTGCTTCTTCTCGCTCATCTTGACTCTTATTGCCATGCAGCGCATTGGTTGAGATGCCCGCTTTATTCAGCTTCTTCGCTAAGCCATCGGCGTTCTCTTTCGCACCAATAAAGACTAATGCCTGAGTCCACGCGTTTTTTTGAATCAGTTCAATCAATGCCTTGGTTTTACTGCCTTTGTTAACGAGGTACAGCGTTTCAGCAATATCTTGGTTGGTGCTGTTTTCTTGATGCGCTGCAACTTGCTTTGGTGCCGGCATAAGCAGCTTCGCTTTACCCTTCAACTCATCTGAAAACGTTGCCGAGAACATCGCGGTTTGACGCTGGTTTGAAATAAGCCCCGCAATATTTTGTACGTCAGGCCAAAAGCCCATATCCAACAGACGATCCGCTTCATCCAACACTAGGTAATGGATATTGCTTAAGTCTAAACCGTTGTTTGCCAGATCAACCAAACGACCTGTCGTCGCGACAAGGATATGAGGATTTGTCGCTAGCGCCTGCTGTTGTTGCTCTTTATCAACGCCGCCACACAAACACACTGTGTTGAGGTCAAGAGCTTGACCAACTTGGTTAATTGCTTCACTCACTTGCATTGCCAGCTCACGCGTTGGCACAAGAATCAGCGCTTTTTGCTCTGGATTGACACTCAGCTTTTCCAACAAAGGCAAACCATAAGCAAGGGTTTTGCCGCTGCCTGTATTTGCCAAAGCCAATAGATCTTGACCAGCCAACAGCTCAGGAATGGCCAACGCTTGAATATCGGTCGGTCTCTTGAAGTCTTTTGGCAGTGCGTGAATCAGCTCAGAACTCAATGAGAGAGTAGAAAATGGCATTAACGAAAACCTTGTACTTTGGGTTGAAGAAGCAATAAAAATAATGAAGATGCGGTAAAACGCAGGCGCGGACTTTACCACAATCTGCTAGGTGAACCATCCTATTTTAGGCGCTTAAACCAAGCGGCGCCTATGCAAATCGTCAGAAAACTAAAAAGCGCAAAAAAGCCGTTAGTCTGTACTGCCACAGAGCTAACGGCTAAAAACCCTTGAAGAGAACGCTTCGTCAGCCTTTCACTGCGGCTGAAAAGAAATGTGCAGTTTATTAAAGCACAGCTTTACGATTCGGTAAGAACACCTCACCCAACATACAACGAACCGAGCCACCACCAATAGATTCTATGGTAGAAACGTCGAATGGCAGCAATTTACCGTGCGTTGCCAATTGCTTTCTTTGTGCAGGTGAGAATGCATCGTACGCCGATTGCGACATCGCAATCACCTTGTCGCCGTTGATCGTTTCCAGTTGCAGAATGTTACCGCAGAACTGGTTCATCTGATCAAGCGAAATTGAGATGACTTGCTTGTCTTTGGCGAGTGACTTCATTACAAAACGACGCTCAAATTCTGGGATCACTTCGTCACAAATCACGCAAAACTGTTCGCCAACCGCCATCATCACATTGGTGTGATAAATCGGCGCACCAGACGGCAAACGAGTTTGGAAAGAAATCACTCGTTCATAGCCAATACGATCGGCGTAATCTTCTAAAACCAGACGATCACAACGTTGTGAGAGTGCGGCGTAGACCGTTTTATTTAGGTGGTCAAACACCATCACACCCGTGCTTTCTAAATACGCTTGCTCGTCAAGATATTCAGTTAGACTGCTGCGTCGATGAACTTCTCGCCCTGCTTGCGCTAGTGCTGCTACAAGCGCATCGGGACGTACTTCTTTTTGACGGTTTTCACAGGCCATTGGAAAGGTGTACAACGTGCCATCTGGCGTAGTGCTAAACCAATTGTTTGGAAATACCGCGTCTGGCGTCGCAACATCTGAAGTTGGATAATCAAACTCAACAACTTGAACGCCCTCTTGACGCAGCGTTGCAACCATACTCGCGAACTCGGCCATTACTCGACGTGAGACTTCTTCTTGGCTGAGTGACACTTTATGTTGGAACTCATTATCTTGTGCGGTTTCTTCATTAAAACGAAACTCTTTCGGTGGCACCATCACTACGCAGTTTGCGGTTTGGCGCTGAGCACTTTGCGTGCTTTCTTCTTTCCCATTAGCAAATTGGGTCACTGATTCGTGTAATAGCATCCAATACATTCCTTATCACTAGAATGAGGAGATTGTAAATTTATTGTTAACTTCAGTTTTGCTGTTTTGACAATTAATTTAATTGCACAAAAGTAATTTTTGCTGCATTAAGTTCATTTTTCCTTAAATTTTATTGTCACTTTGCAGGTTTAAGCTTTTATGGCACCACGATGAACATGATAAGAATTCATCATAAGAATCAGAACCATAGACAATCACACTCATAACCAACTAGTTACATTTAAGACACAATCGGTTAGACTATTTTTTCGCCCCTCTCGTCAATCGGTCTGCTTTATCGAGGAGCAGGCAAAAAACTCTCATACACGCGGTTTCGTCCAAAGCAGCGTGAATCGATGGATTTAGCCACCCCAAATGGCACTGTTTTAACTTTAGGATGAGTTATGTTTAAACGATTTGAAGGCTTTACAGAGCCGTTCCCCAAATCTACACCGGATCAGCCTCCTTCAGGGATGTTCGCTTTTCTGCGTTATTACACTCGTGGTTATGAAAAGCCTTTGATCATCATGTCTTTGATGGCCACAATTGTGGCTGTTGTTGAGGTAATGTTGTTTGGCGCGATGGGACAATTGGTTGATTGGTTGTCTACCAGCAATCCAGAAACGTTCTTACAAGACAACAAATCGGATTTGATTTTCTACGGAGCCTTATTGCTGGTTGTCATGCCTATATTGGTGATCTTGTACTCGTTGCTCGTTCATCAAACGTTATTGGGCAACTACCCAATGTCTATCCGCTGGCTTGCACACCGGTATTTGCTCAATCAAAGCTTGAACTTCTATCAAGATGATTTTGCAGGTCGAGTCGCAACGAAAGTCATGCAAACCTCATTAGCTGTGCGCGAAACCGTGATGAAAGCTATGGATGTGTTTGTTTACGTTACGGTTTACTTCACCAGCATGATCATTATGTTAGCGACGGCAGACTGGCGTTTGATGATCCCAATGATCGTCTGGCTACTCGCTTACATCGCTATCCAAATCTATTTTGTCCCTAAGCTCAAAGACGTCGCTTCAGCGCAGGCCGATGCACGTTCGACAATGACAGGGCGTATCGTCGACAGTTATACCAATATTCAAACCGTCAAACTGTTTTCTCATAGCCAGCGCGAAACCCAATATGCCGAGCAAGGCATGAAAGGATTTTTAAATACGGTCTATCGTCAAATGCGCCTAGTGACCGGCTTCGACGTCGCTGTAGAGATCTCAAACTATATTTTGGTATTTTCCGTTGCTGCTTTATCGATTTACTTGTGGTTGGATAGTGCCATTAGCGTTGGCGCGATTGCGATTGCTGTTAGTCTTGCATTGCGCGTAAACGGTATGTCTATGTGGATAATGTGGGAAGTTGGCGCCCTCTTTGAAAACATGGGAACCGTTGTCGATGGAATGAAAACGCTCTCTAAGCCTATTGATATTAAAGATAAACCAGGCGCAAAAGACTTGGTTGTCACTGAAGGAGGCATTCACTTTGATAACGTCAGCTTCCATTACGGTGAGAACAAAGGCGTGATTAGCCATCTCGACCTCAACATCAAACCAGGAGAGAAAGTAGGCTTGGTCGGGCGCTCCGGCGCCGGAAAATCGACTTTGGTGAACTTGTTACTTCGCTTCCACGATGTCGAAGACGGCAGCATTAAGATCGATGGACAGAACATCTCAGAAGTCACACAAGACTCTTTACGCTCAAAGATCGGTATGGTGACCCAAGATACTTCTCTGTTACACCGTTCAATTCGAGACAATATTTTGTATGGCAATCCAGATGCGACAGAAGAAGATTTGCTGAAAGCCACTAAGCAAGCGCATGCCCATGAGTTTATCGAAACTCTGACCGACCCATTTGGTAATGTCGGATACGATGCGCAAGTTGGTGAACGTGGTGTAAAACTGTCTGGCGGCCAACGTCAGCGTATCGCAATATCTCGTGTGCTACTCAAAGACGCACCATTGCTGGTACTGGATGAAGCCACATCGGCTCTGGATTCAGAAGTCGAAGCAGCGATTCAGGAAAGCTTGAATGAATTAATGCAAGGGAAAACGGTTATTGCTATCGCTCACCGATTATCGACCATCGCACAAATGGATCGCCTCATCGTGCTAGATAAAGGCAGCATCGTTGAACAAGGTTCTCATCAAGAACTCATTGCGAATAACGGCATTTACGCCCAGCTTTGGGCGCATCAAACTGGCGGATTTATCGCTGAAGAACTAGACAATCAACACGCTTCTTAACGAGTGATAAGCTCAATAAAAACGGCGCTTTAAGCGCCGTTTTTTATTTAAATCCATGGCTAGATGCTCATATAGCCATTGTGGTTTCTCATATATGAAACACTCTCCATGATAAAGCTCACACTTTTTCTGCTAATATACCGCCTCGTTGCGTATCCATTGCAATGAACACAATACAGAGTATTGAGCCGTCTTCATTTGTCATTTCACTTTTTGAGAAACAGCTATACTCAATAGATGGCTTAGTTATTATATTAACAATAAGGTAATTAGCTTATGTGTAAATGTGGTTCAATGCAGATCGTACAACTCAAACCAAGTTGGGCTGACAAGCTATTTGGCTACTCAGAAAGATGGAAATGCCAACTTTGTTGTAAGATCTACCGCATCTAAAATTAAAAATAGAATCTTAGTTTTTCTAAGAAAAAGCAGTGGCCCGACAATGATTGTCGGGTTTTGTTTTTCCGAGCATTCATTTTTTTCCCTTCGCTACAAGACTACTCATCACGGCAAAACCTAGCATCTTAATGTGACTTAGGTATAGAATCAGGCCCACTTATTCTTTCCGATATTCATATATAACTGGTCACTATGAACAAAAGTTTGCTAACGAATGTCCTCGCTATCGCTTTGATGGCTGGAGGTCATCAATTACAAAACGACTATCTTTGGTATGCAGGGCTGTTTGCGTTCTCAGGCGCCATCACCAACTGGCTTGCCATCCATATGCTGTTTGAGAAAGTGCCTGGATTATACGGTTCTGGCGTGATCCCCGCGCGATTTGAAGAGTTTAAACTGGCTATCAAAAACCTGATGATGGAACAGTTTTTTACTGAAGCGCACATTGACCGATTCTTGAATAAAGAAATGGCGGGCGGTGTGAACATCGATCTTCAACCAGTAATTGAGAAAGTAGATTTAAATCCAGCATTTGATTCCCTAGTGGAAGTAATTGAAGGCTCTCAGTTTGGTGGCATGCTAGCGATGTTTGGCGGCTCGGAAGCGCTACAACCCATGCGCCAACCTTTCGTCGAAAAGATGCAAGAATCCATCATTGAGTTGAGCAAGAGCGATAACATCAAAGAAGCACTGAAAGAGCAATTCGAATCTCCTGCAATGATGGATGAGATAAAGCAGAACATTGAAGGTATCATCGATCAACGTTTAAGCGAATTAACACCGGCATTAGTTAAAGAAATGGTGCAAAAGATGATCAAAGAACACCTTGGCTGGCTAGTCGTTTGGGGCGGTGTTTTTGGTGGTTTAATTGGCGTTATCAGTACCTTTATCGGGGCATAATCGCTCACCGATTTATTAAAAAAGGAGCTTCGGCTCCTTTTTTAATCGAGAAAAAGTAATATACCAAGCCACGTTAAATAAGGAGGCTCAACACATGCCTCGCCTAACCAAGGAGCTCGGGATTAACACCAAATCCCGTTTTATGTTCTTCTATGACCACTTCACTACGAGTTTGAATCACGCCCGGAAGCGTGCCTAACTTACTCGACATAAACTCCTGATACGCTTTCATGCTCTTAACACGAACTTTTATCATGGTATCGAAATCTCCAGAGAGCGAGTAGCACTCTTCAATTTCAGGCATCAATTCCACCGCTTTCGCAAACTTTTCAAAAATAGAAAAACTGGTTTGGTCTAAACGAATATGGATGAATACTTGCACATCCAGCCCCAACTTTTCCGCATTCAACTCTGCATGGTAACCATTGATATACCCTTCTTTTTCTAGCCGCTTTACACGGTCAGAACATGGAGAAGTCGTTAAGTTAATCAGCTTTGCTAGTTCTACAACCGGAATTCTGCCTCTCGAATGAAGCACTCTCAAAATATGTAAATCAATCCGGTCCAATTGATAACTCATTAACCCGCTTCCTTGTAACCACTTAGAAAGCATCACATTAATCGTTGCTCAAACAATTGCAAACCATCAAATGCACAGCATGTGAAATTCAGCAGAGAATAACCAGAAAACAACGAAGGAGGGAAAGAGCTATGATTATTGCCGCTCACTTAGTAACCGTGATATGAAGAGAAAAAGCAACCTAGCGGCTCCCGCGGAGTCGCAAATTTGAAAGCGCATGACACGCCTGTATAGATATGTCGTTCGGGCAACACTGCCCTATTTAGCCATTAATCATGGCTATCACTCAGAATTAGAGTGCGGCCGATGTATGCCGTGTAGGATGTGGAACAACCTCTCCAATTGCACGATGATTACAACAACGGCAGTAGTATTGAGGCTCCATCTCGTAATAATGTTCACCTGATACAAATTTCGCCATCAGCTGTGTAAAACTCACCATTTTGCCTGTTAACGAGTCAACAGACTGAGGCTCGCAACGCTTCATAATCACTTTATGTTGCGTTGATTTTCTACAAGCTGCGCAATATATATCCGGCATTTCTCTTCTCCCTACTTTTTCGTCCTACTGACAATTGACATATTTTGTTCAAAATAATTCCACAATTAAAAAGCTCCTTTAATTTTTTGTGCCCTATCTTCAAAAAATTGAACGAAAGTATCAAAAAACTGAGACATTGGTCAGACCTCAACTTTTGTACCATCAATATGAGCAAACGTGCTTATGTGTGTAATAATACGACACATTACACATAAGCAATTGTTCGGGCTTATTATTTAGTAAGGCGCATGACAACTACACGCCTGGCTAGATCGAGCTTTCGAGACGCCTTGTTATCTCGATTTACCCCGCAAACCAGTTGCTAGCAGCTATAGCCGTCTCATCAAGGAAGAAATGCATGACGATACAACCGATTCTCACTACCGAAAGACTCGTCCTCCGGCCATTCAATATCGATGACTGCCAACAAGTGGCTTTACTCGCTGGAGATAAGCGAATTGCCGACATGACAGCAAACATCCCTCATCCTTATGAGCGACCGATGGCGCAAGCATGGATAGATAGGCACGATCCGATGTATCAGCAGCATCAAGGCGTGGCGTACGCTATTACCTTGCGAAACACTGGGGAGTTACTTGGTGCAGTGAGTTTACCGCGTATCGAAGAGGGATATGTCGGATGATCATCCATGAAACTTCACAAAATCTGCCCAAGAACAACCCTTTCTTGCTAGGAACTGTATTGTTGTCGCTGTTCTATTTTTCCTACCTAGCAGACAAGATCGTCGAGTTTGGACTCGTAGCACTCACAATAATAGGATTGAAACTGCTCTCAACGTACTTCACGCGCCGCGCGTTCAATCCTAAAACGCTAGATATCGATGCAAGCACCAACACCTTGAAGTACCGCCAGGGCTCAACGGTTTACTTCCGTCTACCTCTTGATGACATTGTCAAAGTCCAAATACAGAAAGAGTTCTTCTCTAGCAAAAGTTTGATGCTCTACACAGTCAACGACGCTTACCAAGTGCCGAATTCAGACAATTTCGATTCTCTACAGTTAAAGGATTTAATGAAACAACTTGAAGAGAGAATTGATGATCAATCTCGCTAAAACGAAAAGAGAAGACATTCTAGAATGTTGCCAATTTGGTCTCTAAATAGAAAGACAAAAAAGCCAGCAATAACGCTGGCTTTTCTCTGTGTTAGTCTTGTGCGACTTTCACGCGAATTTTGCTTTTTTCTACGTTCGTCAAATTCAGTGCTTCAAGAGCAGAAATGGCTTCTGCTTCGTCCGGCATGATGACAAAACCGAAGCCTTTCGACAAACCCGTGTCTTGATCAAGCACTAGCGAACACAGTTCTACTTTGCCGTACGCTGAGAATAATTTGCGGATATCTTGCTCGGTCATGTGACGAGCCAAGTTTCTTACTAAAAGTTTCATAATGAACCTAGTTGGTTTGATAACGGTTCGATTCTCTCAGTTTCTCTCTGGCAAACCAAGTGAATAATATGACGGCGTTGACTAGATCATTCTAAGTACATCTGTTTAAATGATTTTCCGTTCATTTTTCACCCATAGGAGAGTCGGCATGGAAACGAAACGTCTCAAACTCATCCCTGCTTGTTTAGAACGAGCCGAAGAGGCGCATCAAGCTGTCGTTCGCAGCCAAAAGACTCTCGAAGTCTATCTGCCGTGGGTGCCTCATGTGCTGACATTAGAAGCGATGATAGAAGGGACAGAGAAAGCCATCGCAAACTTTGAAAACTTCGAAGAAGAGCTGCGTTACTACATCATTGAAAAGGAAAGCGATCGCTTACTGGGTGCGGTCGGCTTGATGATTCGAGATCCCGACGTACCATCCTTTGAGATAGGTTATTGGTTAGATAATGCTGCCGTTGGCAATGGTTATGTTGCCGAGGCTGTGCTCGAAGTTGAGCGCTATGCGTTTGATGACTTGGGCGCCAAGAGAATCGCAATTCATGCTGATAGCACCAACCAAAAGAGCCGGGCTGTAGCCGAGCGCTGTGGTTATGAGTTCGAAGGAGAGCTCAGAAACGAACGTCTTACCACATCGGGAGAGCTGAGTAACACCGTTATTTACGCCAAAATTCGTCGCGACTAACACTCCAATCTAACCGAGCAATGCTAAGCTCTGATCTCAAGCTACCACCATTAACGTTAATTAAGTTTCAGATAAAACAAAGCCCGCTAAAATAGCGGGCTTTGTGTTCATATACGGGAAGTTACTAGTCTAGTTCAACCAGTTTTTTCTCGAACGACTGGTGTTGGTCTAACACGTCTTGCGCAGCACCACCCGTTGCTTTACTTACCACAATGATGGCAAGCGTAGAGAAGATGATGCCCGGTACGATTTCGTACACATCAAACCAACCGCCTGTTAGCTGCTTCCAAACTACGATAGTGATACCACCAACAAGAATACCTGCTAACGCGCCATTACGGTTCATACCGCTCCAGTAAAGGCTAAGTACAACCGCAGGACCAAATGCCGCACCAAAACCAGCCCAAGCGTAAGATACAAGACCAAGTACTGAGCTATCAGGCGTCATCGCTAGGAATAGCGCAACAAGCGAAATAACGATAACACCGATACGACCAATCATTACGATTTCTTCAGAAGACGCTTCTGGCTTGAATACTTGCTTGTAGAAATCTTCTGCAAGCGCTGAAGATGAAACAAGGAGCTGTGAGTCAGCGGTACTCATTACCGCCGCTAGGATTGCTGCTAACAACATACCCGCAACGACAGGGTGGAATACTGCGTTAACCAATAGCATGAAGATCTTCTCGCCGTCTTCTAGTTGAGTACCCGGATGACCCGTAACCCAAACCAGACCAACAAGACCAACAAGCATTGCACCAACCATAGATAGTGCCGTCCAAATCACTGCGATACGACGTGCAGTTGTTAGATCTTTGTTTGAACGAGACGCTTTAAAACGCGCTAGGATGTGTGGCTGACCAAAGTAACCAAGGCCCCACGCCGCTAGAGAGATAATGGCAATCGCAGACAATGGTTCGCCTTTCGCGTCATTCCATAGCGTTGCAAGTTCTGGGTTGATGTCATGTAGATCAGAACTTAGCTGACCTAAACCACCGTCCATTACCGCTATAGGAACAATCATTAGCGCAGCCGCCATTAGCAGACCTTGCACTAAGTCAGTCCAAGATACCGCTAGGAAACCACCGAATAGTGTGTAAGAAACGACACACACCGTACCGATGATAACAGCGTAGGTGTAATCTAGACCGAATACCGTCTCAAACAGTTTGCCCCCTGCGACCAAACCTGAGCTGGTGTAGAAAAGGAAAAATAGAAGAATGAAAAACGCAGAGATTGTCTGAATCAGTTTCGACTTATCGTTGAAGCGACGTGACAGGAACTCTGGCAACGTTAGCGCGTCAGTTTGGATACTGTAGGTACGGAGGCGTTTTGCACTGATGAGCCAGTTTGCCCATGTACCAAGAAGTAGACCGCCGGCTAACCAGAAGGCCTCGATACCCGCAGCGTACGCATAGCCAGGCAAGCCTAGCAGCAACCAACCACTCATGTCTGAAGCACCTGCAGATAATGCAGCAGGCCACGGACCTAGGCTACGGCCACCTAGGAAGTAGTCAGATGAATTGGAAGTCCTCTTATACGCGTAAACGCCAATAGCAACCATAATCAGTAAATACGCCACAAAAGTGGACGTGATAGCAAAGCTATTTTCTATCATTAGATAGTCCTCGTTATAATTATTTCCTTCCTTGCCTGCCCTGATATTTTACCGTCTCAGCAATACATCAGAGTATAAAAAACCAATCTGGACCGGCTCTCAGTCCAGTTACTCCAGATTGGCATTACAAGTCAGGTTAGTGAGTTTCGTTCCCCAACTCGAGTAGAGTTGCGTTACCACCCACCGCGGTAATATTTATCGTTCGAGTGCGCTCAGTAATGAAGCGCAACGAGAGATGAGGATCATGAGCCAATTTCGGTGACTCTAAATCCGTTTCAGAAACTAAGCCGACGATTGCACCGTCACGCTTAGCTAGTTGAAGATTGAGCGCATGCTCAACCTGTGAACGCCCAACATAACCCACACTACGTACATCGCTCTCAAGCAACGGGGCAGACGCATCGTACGCAACAACCTGGACTAAGTTAGATGGGAAGTTTGCCAACGCTACAGCTTGCTTAACCAGTTGGTTTAGCTCTGCATTGTCACTGCAAACGACCACACTGTTGCCTGCAATTAAGGCACAGGTGATCATCGCAAAAGCACTGTATAACGCATTATCAGCAGGCTCGATGTTGTTTTCACAAATCACCAAAGCCACACCGCGTCCTGCGGCATACAGTTCGTTAGTTTCCCCTGTAGGGCCAACTAACTGGTGAGTTTCTGCAAGAAGAGTTGATGCTTGTTGCAAGTGGTAAGAAACCACTTTGGCAACGGTAGACTGCTGCCCTTCTAGTGCAGATTTAAATGCCAGAACATGCTCGCATTTGTAATCAAAATCAGTCAGATTCCACTGCTCCCACGCAGAGAATGCATCTTTAAAATAGGTGATCTGATGAACCATAATGCGACTCCTTATGCGTTTTCTGCTTGAGCAAGAAGATGTTGAGTAAAGCGGAATAGGTAGTGTGGACCACCAGCTTTCGGGCCAGTACCCGACAAGCCTTGACCACCAAACGGCTGTACACCAACCACAGCGCCAACTTGGTCTCGGTTGATGTAGCAGTTACCTACTCGAGCATGTTTCTCAATCCAACGGTACGTGGTTTCGTTACGGCTATGGATACCCATCGTCAAGCCAAAACCCGTTTTGTTGATCTGCGCAACCACGTTCGGTAATTCAGACGCTTTAAAGCGAACAATGTGCAAGATTGGACCAAATTGTTCTTCTTTCAGCACATCGATGCCCGAGATTTCAAACGCACTTGGTGAGACAAAGTCACCATGCTGGCACGATTCATCCAGCTGTAGCTGAGCGACTTTAGTCTGTGTTTTGCTCATTTGCTCAAGGTGAGCGAGGAGTTTTTGTTTTGCATTGCTGTCGATAACCGGACCAACATCTGTTTTGTGTAGGTAAGGTAAACCAACATGCAGTTCATTCATCGCACCCTGAATCAGGTTGATCATACGGTCTGCTACATCTTCTTGTACAAATAGAACACGAAGGGCAGAACAACGCTGACCAGCAGATGCAAACGCCGAACGAATCACATCACGCACCACCTGCTCTGGCAATGCAGTACTGTCCACAATCATTGCGTTTTGGCCACCTGTTTCCGCAATAAACGGAACCGGTTTCGCGCTGCGCTCCGCGAGCGTGACGTTAATGCGTTGCGCCGTTGCCGTTGAGCCAGTGAATGCCACACCAGCAATAGCATCATGAGAAGTCAGTGCATGACCGATCTCAGCGCCGCGACCAGTAAGTAACTGAATCACACCTGCAGGGAAGCCAGCATCAAGCATTAATTCAATAGCACGAGCGGCAATTAAGCTTGTTTGCTCAGCAGGTTTTGCAACCACAGTGTTACCTGCAATCAGTGCTGCCGTTACCTGACCAAGGAAGATAGCCAACGGGAAGTTCCAAGGGCTGATACACACAAACACACCAAGACCTTCACGGCTAGAAATGCGTTTCACACCGTCAAAGCCTTCTAGCTCAAATGGCTGTAGGTTTTGCGCTTGTTTCGCGTAATAACGACAGAAATCCACTGCTTCACGAACTTCATCAATACTATCGTGAATCGTCTTGCCCGCTTCTTTGTGACAAATCGCCACCAGCTCAGCCAGATTTTCTTCCATTAAGTCAGCAAGCTTTTCTAAACAAGCCGCTTTTTGCTCAACAGGAACACCTTTCCAATCAGAGAAAGCAGTTTGCGCCGCATCAATTGCAGCGGAAACATGATCAAGTGTTGCAAATGCCACTTTGCCGACTTCAATTCGGCGATCGTACGGTGCGGTGATGATCTCAGCCGCATTTTCCTTGATCATGCTTTCGGCAAAACGCTCACCATTGATCATCGGGCCTGCAACCCACTGATTGTCCATGAAGCTTTCTACCTGCGCTTCAAATGGCTTCGCCTCACTGTCGATATCAATGTTGACGCCATATGAGTTCTTACGCTCAGGGAAAATATCGGCAGGCAATGGAATTTTGTCGTTGTGTAGCGTGTCAAAACCCGTCAACACATCCACAGGGTGATGGGTCAACTCATAAATCGGACAACGCGCATCAACTAGACGGTGTACAAACGAGCTGTTCGCACCATTTTCAAGCAAACGACGAACCAAGTACGGAAGAAGATCAGCATGGCTACCGACAGGAGCATAAATACGTACTGGCTGACCGTACATTTTCATAACATGGTTATACAGTGAATCACCCATACCATGCAGGCGCTGGAACTCGTATTCTTTGTGCTCCGCCATGACAGCAATTGCCGTCACCGTGTGAGCATTGTGGCTTGCAAATTGTGGGTAGATATTACCGCGAACACCTTCGCTAAGTAGGAAACGAGCACAAGCTAGGTATGCAACGTCCGTCGCTTCTTTGCGAGTGTATACTGGGTAATTTGCATAACCCGCTTGTTGAGACCACTTGATTTCGCTGTCCCAGTACGCGCCTTTAACCAAACGCAGAGGAATAACGTCACCTTGTTCTTTTGCGAGTGCATTTAGCCACACCAAGACTGGTAGCGCACGTTTTGAGTAGGCTTGAATAACCAAACCAAACTTGCCCCAACCCTTCACAAGATCGCTACGGTATACTTTCTCAAATAGCTTCAGGGAAAGCTCAAGGCGATCCGCTTCTTCTGCATCGATTGTGATTGCAACGTCGACTTCAATAGCACGTTTTAGTAGTTGCATTAGTGAGTCATACAACTCTGTCATTACACGCTCTTCATTTGCGACTTCGTAGCGCGGGTGTAATGCAGAAAGCTTGATGGAAATCGAAGGCGCTGGACTGGTGTCGTTACCGTAAGTCTCGCGACCCACCGCTTCGATCGCCATTAGGTAATCTTTGAAGTACTTGTTCGCGTCCGCTGTAGTTAACGCCGCCTCACCCAACATATCAAACGAGTAGGTGAAACCTTTGTCGCGCATTGGGCGACCGTTCTTCTGCGCTTCTTCGATCGTACGACCACGAACAAACTGGTGACCCATTATCTTCATTGCCTGATACATGGCTTTACGAATCACGGGCTCAGAGAATTTATTTACCAGACGGTTTACAGCCTGACCTGGGCTCTGGGTACCTTGCTCACCAAGACCAACCACTTTACCTGTTAGCATAAGGCCCCATGTTGATGCGTTAACAAACACAGAGTCAGAGTTTTTCAGGTGAGATTTCCAGTCTGCGACACTCAACTTATCTTTAATCAAAGAATCTGCTGTCGCGGCATCTGGGATGCGCATTAATGCTTCTGCAAGACACATCAGCAAGATACCTTCTTGAGTATCTAAGCTGTATTCCAGCAATAAAGCATCAATCATCTGGATTGACTTCTTATCGGCACGAATGGCTTCGATAAGGTGGGTCGTTTGGGTAGTGATCGCCGATTTTTCATCCTCTGTCGGCGTCGCTAGTGGCAATAGTTGCTCTAGCCATTGAGACTCGTCCACCATATATAATGGCGAGATCAGTGACCACAACTTATCAAGCGGCTGCCCGATAAATTCCGGTGTCAACACGTTCGTAGCTGTAAACATGTGTGTTCCTCAATCTCACTCCTCGAAAACCGCTTCGAGGATTATCAATGGCTGGCAGTGTATTTTGAGGCCGATAAGAATACTTGTCAAAAACTACGACATTTTTGCCAAAAACTCGCTTTTATAACAAAACATCCACATAGTCACATTCAAATAGGTAATATTTTGTGTTGTAAATTTTAATTTTTTCATTGCATTCACAACAAAATATCAAGAATATCAATAAGATTTTTGTGAAGAGCTCGTTCTAAGAGAAAATGTAGGATCAAGTGGCATATCAGCCACTGCAAAGAACAGAGAATTTAAAAAACGAGAGATAGGTCACGTGAATAAAACATAAAAAACCATGCATAGTGCATGGCTTTATTCTAATTGATGATTATTTGACCTAAAAAAACGCGTTGTTATCCAACTTGTTTTTTATAACGGGAAGGTGATATTCCCTGTAAGCGAGTAAAAGTATGAGTAAAAGTACTCTGGCTTGAGAAGCCAGTAAACTCGGCAATTTGCCCTAAAGAAAGGTGCCCTTGCTCGATTAATTCACGAGCCATGTCGATTCGCTTTCCGAGAACATATTGATGAGGTGTAATCCCCATCTGCTCTTTAAACAAGCAATGAAACTGACTTTCCCCAAGAAACACTCGCCCGGCCAATTGAGCCACACTAATCTTATGACTCAGGTGCTGCTCAATGTAACGATCAATCGCCTCCAAATCAAAGCGCGACTCTTTTCGACTGGTCTCAAATGCCGAGATATGGCGCTGCATTAACGCAATCACAGTGTCGTTACACGCACGACTTAACAGCAGGTCATCCGGATGGTTTCGCATTTCCTGAACCAACATCTGTATCAGCTTCTGAATTTGACTATCTAACTGGAAGTAGACATGGTCTCTCTCCAGGTTATTGATTTTTTGAAGCATTTCAGGATCATCATTTGTCGGTTTGGGCATATTCAGCACCAAAATATCCGATTGATTGATGACGCCACCGAAAGCATGATCAGAGCATGCGGTGACCACACAACCTTGACCAGGGCCGACAAGATTACCTCGCCCGCGCACTTCAAATTCGGCTTGCCCTTTTAAACCAATCACGATCTGCGTATAAGAATGATCGTGGCAATCCATATAAGACGGAAGTGTGATCAGCTCCGCCGGCTTCGGCAGCATAATCTCTTGATATGAAAGGATTTTTTGGTTATCTGAGTCATTCATTTTAAACAGTCGTCTTTACACGGTCAGCCTACGTCTTCGCATCATATACCTTCTTTGTTGGGTTGCAACTTTTACCCAACTCAATCGACAAGATCAAATCAGCATGATCAAGTTCATTTACATGATCATAGTTCCGGAACGATGATCATGCGAGATTAATTTACGGTCAGTGAGCAACCAATTTTATTAACAAAAACGGATAGATAGGCAACACCTTACTTATACATAATCAATCAATGTAAAGATCCTTATTACCGAACAATCCGTTATTTTGTAAAACACCGTGCTCCATATTAGATAAGTCGTCCCTGAAACGGATCGAAACCCACGCTTAAACTCAACATAGAGGGATTTCCCCCCTTACTAATATGCCTCTGATTCAATACATTAGTTATCGAGCTTTAAGATGCATACGATCTAAGGCTCTCGGTATCTCATTGATACCTCTAACTTACTTAGCAGACCCTCGCTAGGTAATTTAGAACCTCTTCTACACGTCGACAAGATTATATCTTGTGTTGCCAGCCCGTCTTCAGGCTGGCTTTTTTTTCGCTTCTCAACAATGAAAACAATGGCATAAGCTGATATCATAGCGTTTGTCTCACTGTCCCTCTCATATGCTTAGGTGCTGCTCTTTCGCTCACAAGTGATATGAACGTCAACCACATTACAACTGAGTTGTAGGAAGCATGATCAATGACGATACGAGTTGTAAGCCGAACATTGGCGGACATCCGTGAGCGCACATATCTGTAATGAAACAGACCATTTTCCCAATTAAACTCTTCGTTCCATTTCGTCGTTGTCTATGACTACCTGACGAAAACATCGAACACCATGAATTTAATTGGATTGAGCGCCAATCAACGAACGTGTTCTAGCAACGTAACTGCCTACTTGGCAACATCAATACGAGCCATGTAACACGGACGTCTCTGTATTGGTAAAAGCAGTATGTAGTGAGTCCTTTTGTGAATATTTCAGTCGATACCATAGAACAATCCCTCCTTAAACAGCTACCAGGTTGTTGGGGATGCAAAGATAAAGATTCGGTATTCCTATACGTAAACCAGGAATACGCAGAACTGTTAGGGCACACGTCGCCCGAGGAGTGCTTGGGTAAAACTGATTTTGATATGGCCAGCCCAACCACTGAATGCGCGCAAGAATTTCAACGCCAAGATAAACACGTTCTCGAAACTGGCGAGTCACTAAAAATTCTGGATATCCACCCTTATCCAGATGGCCGCTGGCGAGCACATATATTTACTAAAACACCGTGGCGAGATGACAAAGGCGACATCGTAGGCACCATTTTCTACGGAAGGGAACTCACCGACACCGCCGTGATTGAAGTCGGGTATTGGGTTTGTCGTGCAATCAGTACCAACCCAAATCAACAATCCATCTTTCGTTTTTCTGACTTACAACCAAAACCAGAGAAGCTCACATGCCGCGAGCAAGAAACGCTTTTCCTCTTGCTCTATGGCAAAAAGCCTCAATTTATCTCTCAGGTCATGGGCATATCAACAAAAACCGTTGAAGGTCACGTCGCACGCTTACGTAATAAGTTTGCAGCGAACAGCAAGAACGAGCTAATAGATAAAGCAATGGAAGCAGGCTACGGCTCTGTTGTACCCAAAACCCTGCTTAAGCATCAATTATCGGTTGTGTTGAATGGAGAGCGATAATTCACATCGCTTCCACCTACAAAAACACCGCCCCAATTCGGCGGTGTTTGTTTATTCATGAGGGACCATAAGCCTATGGCGCTAAACGATCAATGTCCCAACTTCCATCATGCTGGGAGAAAAGAAAACGATCGTGAAGGCGATGTTCGCCACCTTGCCAAAATTCGATGCTCTTTGGTTTTACGCGAAAGCCACCCCAAAAGGTTGGTACTGGTATTTCACCCTTAGCAAACTTCTGTTTTAGCTCTAAAAACTTACCTTCCAACACACCTCTGGCAGAAATACGACTACTTTGTTTGCTCGCAATTGCGGCCAACTGGCTCTCTTTAGGACGAGAAGTAAAGTATTTCATATTCTCTACGGCGGTAAGCTTTTCAGCCACACCAGTAATATGAACTTGGCGCTCTAACGGGTGCCAAGGGAAGTGCAAACTAATATTGCTGTTATGCTCTAGCTGCTGGGCCTTGCGACTGCCTAGGTTGGTGTAAAACACAAAACCATCTTTGTCGACGTTTTTCAATAGAACAATGCGTTGAAACGGCATGCCATTTTCATCAACCGTTGCAACTGTCATCGCAGTCGGGTCCGTTAAACCCGCTTCAACTGCTTGCTCTAGCCACAGATTAAATTGATCAATAGGATCAGCTTTCAAATCTTTACGACGCAGCCCACCTTTGGTGTACTCACGACGAATATCAGCAAGTTCCATCTTTACTCCTTCACTCGTTTTTGTCGATTGTGCTCCCGATACTGAGGAAATACAAGGACATCATTGTGCTTGTTATCGTTGCCGCTCACAGCATCACAGTGCGTCATTTGATACCATGACACAAAAAACCAGTGAGCCGATCGTGAACTTACTCAACCCCAAAGCCCTACGTCATTTTTTACTGCTACTGTGTGCCGTTGGCATTTCAGGGCTTGCGCTTACTCATCATTACGCAACTCAATACCAACATGATCAATGGCAACAAAAGCTAGAGAGACAAGCCGCGCAAGTGTCACAAGAAGTGGACTACGAACTGGCAAAGTTTGAACAGATACCAAACCTATTAAGTCACGACCCAAGACTACTCAAAGCAGTAGAGCGCGGAACGCCCTCTCAAGAGCTCAACCTACTGTTATCAGATTGGTTGAAGCAAAGTTTGGCCGATACGATTTACGTTCATGACCGCACCGGGTTAGTCATTGCCTCAAGTAACTTTCAGCAAGAAGATACGTTTGTCGGCTCTAGCTTTAGCTATCGCCCCTATTTTAAAAATGCGCGACGCGGTGAGCCCGCTCAATACGTTGGATTAGGCGTACGCTCGAATAAACGTGGGTACTTCTTCTCATCTCCGCTGTGGGTAAATGAGGAAGTCGTTGGCGTGATCACAGTAAAAGTGAATTTGGAGCAATTAGAACAGCGCCTTTCGCAAACCACGACTGACGTACTCATTACAGATAAACACAATGTCGTGTTTATGAGCAATTTACCAGACTGGCGCTATCGTGCACTTTTCCCACTGTCATCGAGTGCAATAAATGAACTTACCGAAACGCGTCAATATGGCGATACCTTACCCGAATATTTTGGTGAGTTAACGGCACACAGTGGTGTCACGGAGTTTGATGACAATCAATTGCTTCTATCACCGAATTACCTCGCATACGCAACACACTTATTGGATAAAGGGTTTCGCGTCGTTGCCTTAATTAACCACAACAGCGTTCTTGCCGCCGTTTTACAGGCCGATATCGTCTTCCTGATCTTATATGCGCTCATTGCTCTAATTGCGTTAGCGTGGTTCCAAACCCTAGTTAACAAAGCGCGCCTTGCTCATCTCAATGTGAGCCTAGAAGAAAAAGTAGTGCAACGGACACTAGTTCTGAGTGAAGCCAACCAAAAGCTACAACAGACCATCCGCCAATATGAACAAAGCCAACAAGAGCTTAAACAAACACAACAAGAGCTGACGCAAGCCGCGAAATTGGCACTGTTGGGCGAGCTATCAGCCAGTATTAATCATGAGATAAATCAGCCACTTTCCGCACTAAGAACCTATACCGAAAACTCGCAGCGTTTGTTGGCAATGGAAAAATACCCAATGGTCGCTGACAATTTGGGCAAAATGCTGACACTCAATGACACCATTTCGGAAGTCATTGCCCGCTTAAAAGTCTTTACTCGGAAAGCCACGCACGATTCACACAATGAAATCTCAGTACTGCACGACGCGGTACATACTGCCACCAGCATTTTGAGCAACAAGCTTATTAAGCAAGGAGTAACACTAAAAGTTCCGGCCATCGACTATGATGTGAAGCTGGCCATTCACAGCGTTGAATTAGAACAAGTGCTGATAAACCTCTTCCACAACGCCGCACAAGCGATGGAAAACCACTGTATCGATCCGCAAATATCCATTGCTGTTCAGTGTCATGATGACAGTTGCGACATTCTTGTTTCCGATAACGGACCAGGGATGTCAGACGAAGCCCTAGCAAAAGTGTTCGACCCATTTTTTACGACTAAGCCGGAGGGTCTTGGATTAGGTTTAACAATCTCCAAGCGGATTATAGAGAGCTATCACGGCTCCCTCTGTGCCTATAAACATCAGAACACAGAACAACAAGCAGGAGGGATGACCTTTATCGTGACGCTACCAATAGTCAATCAGAATAAACGTACCCCCAGAAGTGGAAAACGACCATGAATAACCCAGTTTTCTTTGTTGATGACGAACCACACATTCGTGATGCCGTGTCTCAAGCCCTGCTGATTGAAGGGATAGACGTCACCTGCTTACCAAACGCAGTAGAAGCCTTACGCGTAATCGACTCAAATACACCTGCGATTATCATTACCGATATCCATATGCCCGTGATGGATGGCTTGGAGTTTATGCGAACTTTGCGAAGCAAAAACGATCACTTTCAATTCATCGTACTTACTGGACATGGAGATGTGAAAACCGCGGTAGATGCGATGAAAAGCGGCGCGTACGACTTTCTAGAAAAACCGTTTTCAACGGAACAGCTCATGAAATCGCTCAACAATGCCAGCGATAAACTGAACTTGTTGCAAGAAAACATCTGGCTTAAGAAAGAGCTCGACATGCAAACTCATGTTGGTCCGAAAATGATTGGTCACAGTAAGGCCATGGTTAGTATTCGTCGCGCCTTGATCAGTGCGCCTACAAGCCAGCCGCTCATTTTTGTAGGTCAAGATGGTACGGGTCGGCGACTCGCTGCACAATTTGCCCACGACATACATGCAACACCAGATAGTGAGCTAATCGCCGCTTCTGGTGAAGACCTCTATGAGCTTTCATTAGAAGCGCTCGACAAAGCCATACACCGCTTAAGTGAAGGAAAACGCCACTGCAGTTTGTACTTACATAGCGCAGAGCATGTATCATTTGAACAATGGGAATACTTGTTCAAGCACCCGAAACTTGAACGTGTTTTTGGCGCGACCACCCAAGCCGAGCCACCTCTAAAATCCCTGGCGACTCTAATTCACTTACCGACGCTCGATGAAAGAAAGGAAGATATAGGGCCTTTATACAAGCACTTTGTGCGCCACACAGCGAGCCGATATCAGTTACAGCCGCCACATATCAGCCTAGAAGAGGTCAAACACCTCACCAGTCTCGAATGGCCAGAAAACGTTAAGCAGCTACGCCAATTTGCTGAACTTCGTGCCCTCAAGCCAGATACTTTTAGAATGGAAGATTGGAACAGTGAGAAAAGTCTTGAAATTCAGAGTATGACTCAGCGCACAGAATACTTTGAATATTGCTTGTTATTCGATGCATTGCAAAGACATCGCGGCAGACTCAAAGAGGTTCAACTAGAATTACAGGTATCACGCAAAACCTTGTACGACAAACTAAAAAAACATCAGTTGGATAAAGCCAAGTTCAAGGCGTAATAGCTATACTCCGGCGCTAATTATGCTTTTGTTTGATTTAGAAAGTGTAAGAAAGCTCATTTGAAGAGAGAATAACCCTCTTCTCATATTTTATTAGCCGAGCATGCTGACATGATCGGTTAATAATAATAAGATCAAAAAGATAATCCGTAATTATATAAGCAGGGACTGTGATGAGCCGAGATAACTACAACAAACTCAACGATGAAGAGTTGGATTTTGTTGATGACAAAACTGCAGCATTGCTCCTCAATACCCCCAACAGCGCGCGTTTTATGCTCTGGGTTATGGTGCTATTTTTCATTGCAGCAATAGGTTGGGCATCTTGGGCTGAAATCGACAAAGTCACGGTTGGTCAAGGCAAAGTGATTCCCTCCTCACAGATACAAGTAGTCCAAAACTTAGAAGGTGGCTTAGTCAAAGAAATCTTGGTCAAAGAAGGTCAGTTGGTTGAAAAAGGCCAACAGTTACTGCTTATCGATGACACCCGCTTTCGCTCAGATTTTCGTGAACGTGAGCAACAAGTTGCCAACCTTACCGCATCTGTGCTGCAACTATCCGCTTCTATTAACAGTGTTGCCGTTAATCGTGATTTTGAAACGGAAAACTGGCGTCAAAGTGTACTACTTGATTACGGTAAACTGACCTTCCCACCAACCTTGGAAGAGACTCGACCTCAACTCACACAGCGTCAAAAAGCAGAATATCGCGAAGATCTAGATAATTTACGCAACCAACTTTCTGTTATTGACCAACAAGTGCAGCAAAAGCAGCAGGACTTGGTAGAGATCCAAGCACGAGTAAGGAACTTGCGTCAAAGCTACCAATACGCGAAAAAAGAACTCGATATCACCAAACCTTTGGCAGACGAGGGCGTTGTTCCTCGTATTGAACTGCTCAAATTACAGCGCCAAGTCAACGATACCCGTCGTGAAATGACGTCCAGTGAGCTCAAGATTCCCGTATTGCAATCAGCGATTCGAGAATCCATGCTCAACCGTATTGATGTTGCACTCAAATTCCGCTCTGAACAGCAAGAGAAACTCAACAGCGCCCAAGACCAGTTATCTGCTTTGGTTGAATCAGCGGTGGGCTTGGAAGATAGAGTAAACCGAACGGTTGTGAATTCGCCAGTAACAGGCAAAATCAAAACACTGAACATCAATACTGTCGGTGGTGTTATCCAACCTGGTATGGATATCGTCGAGATCGTACCAACAGAAGACACACTATTGGTAGAGGCGAAAATTGCGCCAAAAGACATCGCATTTTTACGCCCAGATCTTCATGCTATCGTGAAGTTTACAGCTTACGACTTCACAAAGTACGGCGGTTTAGAGGGTGAGTTGGAACATATCAGCGCGGATACCACTCAAGATGAAGAAGGCAACAGCTTCTACATTGTTCGTGTACGCACCGAAAAAACAAACTTTGGTCAAGATGCAGATTTACCAATCATTCCAGGAATGACAGCATCGGTCGATATCATCACAGGGAAGCGAACCGTTTTGGAGTATCTACTTAAGCCTATCTTAAGTGCCAAAACTAACGCCTTGAAGGAGTAAACCACATTAAGATACTCGCGATAGAGAGTATTGAGCGATAAGTGATTAAATAAAAAGCACTTATTTCTCACTGACGAACTCTCTAGAAGAGTATACTTGTGATACGAGTCGAATATGCGATCCAATTTGCAGCGTAAAGTTACATTATTAATCAGCTTAAGTTGTTTGTCGTTCCAACTTGGTGCGCTGAACAGTAAAGAACAACGATGGGTCAATACGGTCACAGCGGTGTACGGCGAACGTGCGGGATTGCGCGTAAATACATGGCGAAAGAACCTCGACTTATTTAAACAATTAGAGACTCATGAACAGCTCGCTGGCGTTAACGACTTTTTTAATCAGCTGTATTTCGTTGACGACATAAAACTGTGGGGAAAGACAGATTATTGGGCTACGCCACTCGAATTTTTAGGGAGTAACGCAGGAGACTGTGAAGATTTCACTATTGCTAAGTACTTCTCTTTACTCGAGCTAGGAATACCAGATTCAAAGATGCGGTTAATATACGTAAAAGCCATCGAACTGAATCAGTTTCACATGGTATTAGCTTACTACCCTACCCCACGTTCTGAGCCGCTCATTCTCGATAATATCAATCCTGACATTGTCCGAGCCTCTAAGCGTAGCGACTTGCTACCGATATACAGTTTTAATGGTACAAACCTGTGGTTGATGAAGTCATCTGCTAGCACTGGAGAGCTGGCAGGGAAAGCATCACGGTTGAGCCTTTGGAATGACTTACGCTCGCGCGAACGTAAGTTGCAGTTAAATAAACCTAAAATTAACTATGACGAGTGAGAAACATGACCCTATATAAGAAGCTTGTGGTGGGGATGGTTACGGTCTTTATACTCTTGTTGGCATCAGTATTCGTAATCCAATTCAACACGACTCGAGACAGCTTGGAGCAACAGCAACGTTCAGAGGTCAACAACACTATTAACACCGTAGGTTTGGCACTGGCTCCTTACCTAAAGGACAAAGATAAAGTCGCGGTTGAGTCCGTGATTAATGCTCTATTTGACGGCAGCACCTACTCCGTTGTTCGTCTTACAGCATTAGATTCTGACTACCAGATCGTGCGTACTTACCCAGTTAAACCAAGTACGGTGCCACAATGGTTTATCGACATGAATCTATTTAAAGCGATTCACGATAAGCGTGTTGTGACCAGTGGTTGGATGCAGCTCGCCGAAGTAGAAATCATTAGCCATCCAGGCGCAGCTTACGAGCAGCTCTGGCAAGGTTTTATTGGCTTGCTGTCTGTATTCAGTGTTATTTTTCTAGCTGGTTTAGTGGCAATTTCATACATCCTACGTCGCTCGCTAAAACCATTAACGGCCATCGTAAATAAAATGCATGAAATCGCGAATAACCAATTTGGTGAACCGCTTGCTCGTCCAAGAACCAAAGATCTTATCGCGGTGGTAGATGGCATTAACATGATGTCTGCTCAAATCGAGCTATCATTCAAAGAGCAAGCCAAAGAGGCGCAACGTCTGCGTGCTCAGGCTTACCTCGATCCTATATCTAAATTGGGTAACCGCTCATTCTACATCAACCAAATCGACCAATGGCTTGCAGAGCAAACGCAAGGGGGTATCGCGCTACTCCATGCTGAATACATTGGGGACATTTACGAGACCAAAGATTACCAACGCGCAGATGCCCACGTTAAAGAACTGTCTCAACGTTTGAAAAACACCATTGATGTACCGGGAGCCACTATTGCTCGCTTGTCTAGTGATGAGTTCGGCTTGCTTTTCCCTCATATGGATGAGAGCGAGTTACGCATTTTATCGGACAGCATCGTCAATTGTGTGAACGGCCTAAATACTGACCCAACAGGCTTAGCAAAACCTAAAGCGTCACTAGGGGTTGCACACAGCAAAGATCAGAAAACGCGCTCTGAAATCCTCTCGATGGTGGACAACGCACTATCGAAAGCCAAAGCGCAACCAGACAAGCCATACGGCTTCATTGGCAGTGATACACCTTCTAGTTTGATGGGTAAACAGCAATGGAAAGCGTTGGTTGAAGAAGCCATTCATAGTGATTGGGTTAAATTCCGTTTCCAAGCTGCGAAAAACACATGGGGTAAAGTATTCCACAACGAAGTATTTTCAAGCATCGAAAAAGATGGTGAAACGTATCGTGCGAATCAATACCTATTCGCACTAGAACAGTTAGACGCCACCAACATCTTTGACCAGTATGTCATTGAATCAATGATTAAGATGCTAGAAAGTGGTGAACTTAATGACCCAGTCGCGATTAACATCGCGCAAAGCAGCTTATCTCAACCATCGTTTATTCGCTGGACAACTAGCATGCTGGAAAAACACGCCAAAGTGGCCTCTAAGCTACACTTTGAAATTCCAGAGGAATGCTTTATCGATCAGCCTCACCACACAGCACTGTTATGTAATGCCATTCGCCAATCAGGTGCTGAGTTCGGCGTAGATAACTACGGACGTAACTTCCAATCTTTGGAATACATCCAAGAGTTCCGCCCGAACTATGTGAAGCTCGATTACCTATTCACACACAACTTGCACGACGAAAAACAGAAATTCACGCTAACGTCGATCTCTCGTACTGCCCACAACCTTGGTATTACGACTATCGCATCGCGTATCGAAACTCAAATCCAGTTGGACTTCCTCACTGAACATTTTGTTGAGGTATTCCAAGGATTCATCGTCGACAAGGAATAAAAAGGTTTATCAACGATGAAAGACCCTTTACTGAATTCGCTCATCTACGTTAGCCGTTACTATGGGTTAGCTAACTCGCCAGAAGCGCTAGTCAACGGACTACCGCTATCTGACGGTAAACTGACCCCATTTTTGCTACCAAGAGCAGCGGAAAGGGCCGGATTGGTTGCCAAGGAAAACCGCGCAGAGCTGGAGAGCATCTCTAGCCTAATTCTGCCGGCAATCTTAGTTCTTAAAGGCGGTGACTCTTGCGTTCTCAACAGCATCAATATGGAGAAACGCGAGGCCGAAGTCACCACCCTAGAAAGTGGAATGGTGCCGATCTCTATTCCATTAGAAGACCTACTTGAGCAATACACTGGTCGGTACTTTTTAGTTAAAAAGCAATTCCGTTTCGATGAGCGCTCTCCCGAAGTGCTCAAAACCAACGAAGGCCACTGGTTCTGGTCAACCTTGTGGCAGTCAAAACGCATCTACCGTGATGTTTTAATCGCATCACTTCTCATCAACCTCTTTGCGGTTGCCGCTCCGCTATTCACTCGCTTGGTGTACGACAAAGTGGTTCCGAATCTTGCGTTTGAAACCCTATGGGTACTAGCAAGTGGCATCTTTGTCGTGTTCCTGTTTGACTTCATTCTCAAGTCGCTGAGAAATTACTTCATTGATGTGGCGGGCAAGAAGTCTGACATTCTGATTTCATCCAAACTGTTCAGCAAAGTGATGGGGATTAGAATGGAATCGAAGCCGCCTTCGGTCGGTGCCTTCGCTCGCCATTTACAAGAATTCGAATCTATTCGAGAGTTTTTTACTTCAGCGACCGTCAGTGCTCTCATTGATTTGCCTTTTGCCATTCTGTTCTTAGTGATTATATGGCTAATGGCTGGCGATCTTGTGTATGTACCGATGGTGGGCGTGGTCATTTTGATTATTCACTCGCTACTGATACAAGGGCCGCTGCGTCGCTCCATAGAGGAGGGTTCACGCCTAGCATCGCAAAAATATGCCAATTTGATAGAGAGCCTGGCTGGGTTAGAAACCGTAAAAATGCTCAGTGCGCAAAGCCAATTCCAATACCGCTGGGAAGAGGCAGTTGCGCACATGGCGAACTGGAATATAAAAAGCCGCCGAATTACGGATAGCATTCAAAACGCGGCAGGTTTTGTGCAGCAAAGTAGTAACGTAGGGATGATCATCCTAGGCGTTTACTTAATTGCAGAAGGCGACTTAACCATGGGCGGTTTGATTGCCGCAACCATGCTTAGCGGCCGCGCGATTGGTCCTTTGGTTCAGTTATCCTTACTCTCTACGCGCTACAACCAAGCGAAGTCTTCTATGACAATTATCAATCAAGTCATGGAGATGCCGGATGAACAAGAAGAAGGTAAACGTTACATTCACCGTCCAATAGTACAAGGCAAAATTGAACTTGAACGCGTGACCTTCCACTACCCAGATTCACCGGTGGCGTCGATTCGAGATTTGAGCTTGACCATTAACCCAGGCGAAAAAGTAGCGATCATAGGCCGTATCGGTTCGGGTAAAACCACGTTAGAACGTCTCATCATGGGCTTGTATCAGCCGACGGAAGGTCATGTTCGCATTGATGATACCGACATCGCACAACTGCATCATGTCGACATTCGCCGTAATATTGGTTGTGTGCCGCAAGATTCGAATCTATTCTTTGGTTCTATCCGCGACAACATTACGCTAGGTCGCCCATTAACCGATGACCGTGACGTACTAGAAGCAGCGAATCGTGCCGGTGTTACTGCGTTTACGCAATCTGACCCAGCGGGCTTAGAACGCCAAGTTGGTGAAGGCGGTGCAATGCTTTCGGGTGGTCAACGTCAAGCAGTCACGATCGCTCGTGCATTTTTGGGTCGTCCTCCTGTTCTACTCATGGATGAACCAACCAGTGCGATGGATAATCGCTCAGAGATGCACATTAAACATCAATTAGCACAGTTGAAACCTAGTGAAACGCTGATTCTGATTACGCATAAAACGTCTATGCTCGACATCGTTGATCGCGTAATTGTGATGGAGAAAGGCAGCATCATCGCAGATGGCCCTAAAGCGCAAGTGCTGAACGATTTGAAACAAGGCAAAGTGCGTGCGGTTAGCTAGCCTGAATTCACATTGATAAAAGACAAGGGCCCCGTTTAACTTGTGTTTAACGGGGCTTATTTTATTGTGAGCCCGAGATAATTAAGTTCTTCAAGCGCGACCCAAACGAGTACAAGGCCAACAATCACGAATAAAATCATAATCGCCTTTTCATCTTCTTCCATTTTTCAACGCCCTAAAAGCTATTTCAATTAATAAACCTTAGGTTATCAGGACAAAAGTCATATTCAGCTCGTTTATAAGGAACTAGCGTCATAGAATGTCGGATATGGGATACAGCTCAAAGATTGCTCTCTTCAAAATCACGTCAGCTTTGATTGAATATAAGTAATGAAGCCATTGAGTTCGTAATACTCACTAAGTCTTTGATTAACTTATATAGTACTCTGTGGAACCTCAACACAGAGACAAATGGTGTAAAGAAAAATTGTGATTACTTACAGCAAAAAATCAGCTATAAAAGCCGCTTTCTAGATATCGTCGAGATGAAGAAATGAATGATTGGATCCAATTAGAGCAAGTGAGCCAGTATTTCACTACGGGCTCCCTCGGTTACAAACTATTGATGGGCATTTTTGTCCTGATCGCGTATCGCATCCTGAAGAGGATTGTAAATCGAGCCATCCTAAATTTGGCAACAACGAAAGGTGTAAAAAAGGCTCGTTTAAGTTTTATTCAGCGCTGTTTCAATGTCGCGCTGCTATTTTTGACCGCCTCTATTTTTGCCATTATCACAGGTATTGGCTATGGCGATGTGTCTTTGTTCCTATCGTCCATTTTTGCCGTATTAGGTGTGGCGTTTATTGCGCAGTGGTCAATTCTGAGCAACATCACTGCCAGCTTTTTGATCTTTTTTGTCTTCCCATACCGAGTGGGTGACCGAATTAAAGTCGTAGATAAAGATGAAGACATCTGCGGTGAGATTCAAGAAATCAGTATGTTTCACGTGTTAATTAAGCACGACAACGGAAACTTAATCACTTACCCAAACAACCAGATTTTGCAAAAAGCAGTGCTAAAGCTGGCGAAAAACAAGCCAGAGCCAAGTAAAGTAAAATCTCGGATTTATACTCGCAGAAAGAAATAACCCACTAAAAAGCCGATGTATCTACATCGGCTTTTTAGTATCAACTGGTGGTCACAAATAACCCAAAGTTAATGGCGAAAAACAGTGAAGAGACAAAACGTATAAGCTGAAGGTCACCACTGTATTCTTTCATGATAAAAACATGACACATCGCCGAAACCAAAAGCGCCACTTTAACCAAAGGAAGCTTCTTATTTACGAACCTTAAATAAATACAAAAAATAGAGATGGTGCAAGCAAAGAAAAAATCGTCACTAGTTCCATCTTCCTTAAAATACAAGGACATGGTTTTAGTTAGGCTTATATTTTTAGCTTCATTATGAGCCACCCACTAATTTTTAGCGAGATAAGGGCATAAAAGAGGTAAAAAACAGACTGACCGGAACAAAAAGTAGTGCATGCACTTTTTCTTCTAAGCTCTCTGGATGAACATTCATATCCACATCAAACACCCCCGCTATAAAGTGTGCAAATACCGTGGAAGAGGCTGTAGAAAGGCCTCCTACCATAATGATAATAATCCCTCGCCTTAAGAAACGATGAAATGTACTTTTCCCGCCTTGGATCAGGTCTGAGTTTACATATTTTAATCTATTTTTCCGCCTATTAATCATCACTAGCATCAGTACCTTTATCATTGTTTCCAAGAGAGTTTTCTACATCTTTAAGATCTTCCTTTAACGCTTTTATACACGACATTCATCGTCGTTGCATTCACTTTAGTTATGCCGTCGACTTACCCTATAAGAAAGCTCTTTAGATACCAATTCGTACTTTATCTATCTCAAATCTCTTCTTGACCTCAACTTAGCTTGAGGTTTTAGCCTTAGTCGCACGATTAAAAATCAACAATGAAAAAAGGAACCATTGTGTCCAAAATTGCGATTATTTATTTCTCTAAAACCGACGTTACTGGTCAACTTGCTCGCGCGATTGCCGCAGGCGTTGAACAACAAGGCATTAAGCAGCAAGGTGAATGTGAAATCCTCTCTCACCGAATTGAAGGCAGTGAGATTATTGAGGGACGTTTTGTGAATCCTAACCTAATGGATGAACTTGCTGAGTGTGATGCGATTATCTTTGGCTCACCGACCTATATGGGCGGTGTAGCAGCACAGTTTAAAGCATTTGCAGATGCAAGCAGTGAATCTTGGTATTACCAGAAGTGGGCAAATAAAGTGGCAGCAGGTTTTACTAGCGGAGGAGCGTTGAATGGCGACCAATCTTGCACATTACAATATCTCCAAACGCTCGCTAACCAACACGGCATGATGTGGGTCGGGTTGGATAAGATCAGCAATTCTGGGGAGCAAAACCTGAATCGTTATGGTGTACAAGGCGGTATTGTTGCACAAGGTGATGAAGATGGTCAGTTGCATGCCTCTGATGTTGCAACGGCGAAGTATCTTGGCAAACGAGTCGCTATGCTCGTGAATAAACTCTCCACTCGCTAACAATAAAAAGAAGCCCCGTAAGATACATCTTCGGGGCTTCATATTTATCGCTTGTTTTGAGCGCTACTTCTTGATGTAGAGGTCTTTCGAGTAGATACGACCTTCTACGTTGTTCTTGGCAAAACCGCCAACCGTAGGACGAACCAAACGCGCTTGCATGTAGTAGTAAATCGGTGCGATTGGCATATCCGCCGCCAACAATTGCTCGGCTTGATCATAGAAACCTTGGCGCGCTTTCTCATCGGTTGCTGCCAATGCACTGTTCATCGCGTTGTCGTACGCTTCACTGCTGTAACGTGCAAAGTTACCCGAAGAACCTGAGCGAAGTAAGCTCAGGAAAGTAGACGCTTCATTGTAATCACCACACCAGGAAGCGCGCATCACATCGAAATTGCCTTGTTTACGCGCCACTAAGTACGACTTCCACTCTTGGTTTTCTAACTCCACGTTTGCACCGAGATTTTTTTGTAGCATCGACGCTATCGCAACCGCGATCGATTTGTTTGCCTCACTGGTGTTGTACAGCAATTTAAAATCGAGCGGCTTGTCTTGGCTGTAACCCGCTTCTTTTAACAACTGATGCGCTTTCTCGTCACGTTGTTGCTGACTCCACTTACTGTATTCAGGCGGCGTCGCATCAAACCCTGCGGTGTACTGATGCGCAAAAGTATAAGCAGGAAGGTTGCCCACTTGCGTGACACCATTCGTAATCACATCGCGCATGATGGAGTACGACACCGCTTGACGCACTCGCACATCATCAAATGGCGGACGAGTGGTATTGAACGCGTAGTAATACGTGCACAATAATGGCACCACCGTGTAAGCCTGCTTGTAATCTTGTTTAAGCTTCTGCGCCATATGAGTCGGCACATCTGACGTGATATCCAGCTCTCCTGCCGCATAACGATTGATAGACGCGTTTTGGTTTTCAAACGGAATGTAAGTCACTCTGTTTAGATGCGTATCTGCGCTGTCCCAGTAACTTGGACTCTTAACCAGTTCAATGCGCTCATTCACGACCCACTTATCCAATGTGAATGCACCGTTACTAACAAATTGGTCTGGATCGCTCCACGGCTTGTCGCGGTTTTCCACTGTCGCTTGATGCACTGGCATCATGGACGTGTGCCCAGTCATAGCAACAAAGTACGGCACTTGACTGTCCAACTCAAAACGTAGGGTGTATTTATCCACTGCCTTGATACCGAGATCGTCCAAAGGCTTTTTGCCCTCTGCTACATCGGCGATGTTTTTGATCTTGGTGAGTTTGAGATACCAAACATTTGGAGAAGCGGTCTTCGGGTTCACCGCTCGGCGCAGTGAATAAACAAAATCATCCGCTGTCACAGGCTCGCCATTCGACCATTTCGCGTCTTTGCGCAAGTGAAAAGTAAAGGTTTGGTTGTCGTTGGTTTCCCATGATTCTGCCACACCGGGAATAATGTTTCCGTCACGATCTTGAATCACAAGCCCTTCAAATAAGTCACGAATCACATGCATTTCTGGCAGACCTTCGGCTTTCGCTGGGTCAAGCGTCGCCGCCTCTGCGTCATTCGCACGTACTAAATGCTGTTCTGCGGCAAGTTGAATGCCTTTAGGTAAGGTATCCGCAGCAACTGATGTAGCAAGAAAAGGGGTGAATAAAGAGGAAATCAGCAACGCCGTTGAATGTTTTTTAAAATCCATATCGTTTTTCGTTCTCCTAACGCGTCTTGTGAAGCAAGTGCCACAATTAACATTTCAACCGTTGACGAGTTTAAACGGTTCAGTTTAGCTAGGTGTAATTAGCTTAGATATTGATACTACTTCATCAATCAGGAGATTACGGTGAGTCTAATTCCAAGAACGGAAAGAGCGGCATTTTTAATTCGGCCAACATCATACGGTCAATCCGTGCTTGGTGCGCCATTATTGTATTTTCCGGCTCAAGTCGAAAGTGCTTCGCGAGGTTTGATTTTGGCAGGCACTCACGGGGACGAGACGGCCTCGATTGCAGGTTTGTCCTGCGCGCTAAGAAGCTTGCCTGCAGAAAACTTACGACATGATGTGATTCTGTCAATGAATCCGGACGGCAACCAGCTAGGCACACGCGCAAATGCAAACCAAGTGGATCTCAATCGCGCGTTTCCAACCCAAAATTGGACTGAGCATGGCACCGTGTATCGATGGAGCTCTCACACACCCATTCGAGACGTAAAGGTGAAAACTGGCACTAAAAACCAACTAGAGCCTGAAGTTAGCGCATTAATTAACTTGATTGAACTGCGCAAGCCAAAGTTTGTGGTGTCGTTTCATGAACCGCTTGCTTTTGTGGATGATCCCAAACATTCCGACCTTGCCAAATGGCTCGGCGAGCAGTTCCAACTGCCAATCGTTGACGATATCGACTACGAAACACCCGGCTCATTCGGCACTTGGTGTAGTGAACGTGATTTACCTTGCATCACGTTGGAGTTACCAGCGATTTCTGCCGATCTCACCATTGAAAAACATCTCTCTGCTTTTATTGCTTTGCTGAGGCACGATCCGGATCTCTAGTCCGCTGTTAAACAAGCGATCATGTTAGGATCTGTTTGATGTCGGTACTGATATCGCTGATCAACTGACGGGCACTGTCGTCTCTTTGCTGAACCAAGATGATAAACAGCAAATCGGTGATCACGTTTTGCGCGGTACGCGAAGCAATGGATGAGCTGCGATGTTCCGTTTCATTGGCAATCGTATCAAACGTAATATCGGCAATACCGCGCAAGCGACTTCTTCCAGGCGCAGATAACGCAATCACCTTCGCGCCCTGCTCTTTTGCCGCTTCTGCCGCGACGAGAATTTCTTTGCGCTCACCCGAAAACGAGATTGCGATCTGAACATCTTCTGGAGAGAGCGTGCGGGCAACAGCAATCTGCACGTGGCTGTCTTGTTCAGAAAGCGCCGTAATACCAAGTTTAAGCAGTTTAAAGCTTAAATCCTTCGCGGTCAGTGCAGAGCCCCCAATCCCGACCACTTGCACTCGACGCGCTTCACTCAACCATTTCACCGCTTGGTGACACGCTTCGTAAGACAGCGTATTGGTGGTTTGAAACATAGCGTCGGTTTTCGCTTTCACCAGTTTCTGTGAAATTACCGCAATGGGGTCGTCAGCCAAAATATCACTGTGCAGCGGTGTCGACTGCATCGCATGCTTACGGCCAATCTCTTCATTCAGAGCTAACTTAAACTCGCTGTAACCTTTAAAGCCGATACGCTGAGTAAATTTCACAATGCTCGATTGACTCACTTTTACTTGCGCCGCAAGTTCTTGGCTGGTGAGCAGCGCCGCCTTTTCTGCGTTTTCAACAATCCAATCGCCAACCAAACGACCGCTTTGCGAAAGCTGAGTACGCCTCGCTACTATCCTATTGATAACTGACACAACAAAAACCTCAAAAATTTTAAATAAATTATTCCAAAACAGAAATAATAGGCGTTTGATTTAACCCCCTGATTATTCTAACCAAGACAGTTAATCCCGGATGTAATAGACGTATATTTTCTCTCATTATTCCAAATTTCTCCTGCATAAAGAATAACCTCAAGTGTGATTTTTATCACCAAACCTGAATATTTTATTCCATAAAATCGCCCTCAGATTGAACATTACAAAGAGTGCAAAACATGAAAATTGATTTAAGCAGATTGGTGACAGAAAGCCGTAACCCAGCCAGTGCCGAGATCGATACGCTTTCGACAATCGAGATGCTGCAAGTCATTAATGAAGAGGATCAAAAAGTCCCGCTCGCGGTAAAAGCGGTGCTACCACAAATTGCAGAGACAGTTGACGCAATTACCCAAGCTTTTGCAAATGGTGGCCGTTTAATTTACATGGGAGCTGGTACGTCAGGTCGCTTAGGCATTCTTGATGCGAGCGAGTGTCCTCCTACCTACGGCACGCACCCAGATATGGTGATTGGCTTAATTGCTGGTGGACATCAGGCGATTTTGAAAGCGGTAGAAAACGCAGAAGACAACGCGAAAATGGGTCAAGACGACTTAAAAGCACTTCACCTCACCAAGCATGACGTGGTTGTAGGCATTGCAGCGAGTGGCCGTACACCTTATGTACTAGGTGGTTTGGAGTACGCTAAATCCATCGGAGCCACGACCGCATCTATCGCTTGTAATCCAGAATGTGCCATGGCAGAAGCGGCCGACATCGCGATTCTGCCGATAGTTGGCGCAGAGGTTGTCACTGGATCTTCTCGCATGAAAGCCGGCACCGCACAAAAACTGGTGCTAAACATGCTCACGACAGGCGCAATGATTCGTAGCGGTAAGGTATTTGGCAACTTAATGGTGGATGTAGAAGCCACTAACGCCAAGCTCATCCAACGCCAAACCAACATTGTTGTGGAAGCAACCGACGCATCAAAAGAAGAAGCAGAGCGAGCATTAAATGCCTGTGGTCGCCACTGCAAAACCGCCATCTTAATGATTTTGGCCGATTTGGATGCCGAACAAGCCAAATCACGCCTAGCCGCGCACAACGGCTTTATTCGCGCAGCACTAAATAATAACTAAATAATCCGAGTTCTGAAGGATAGACCCTATGGCAAAAATAACTTCAAACACAGTATCGCAGTTGCTGTCCGCAGTGGGTGGCAGTAGCAACGTAAGCAAATGTGGTAACTGTATGACGCGTTTGCGTTTATCGCTCGCCAACAATGGCTTGGCTGATCAATCAGTTATCAAGCAAATTCCCGGCGTAATGGGTGTGGTGGAAAGCGATGAGCAGTTTCAGATCATTCTCGGTCCCGGAAAAGCTCAACAAGCGGCTGAGATGATGAATCAACTGATCGAAAGCTTAACCTCTGGTGACAGTGAAGAAGCAGATATGCCGCAACAAGATCTTTCTGCCGTCGCGGCCGAGCAGAAAAAACAGATGAAGAGCAAACAAACCAGTGCGGTTCAGCGTTTTTTAAGCAAGTTTGCCACCATCTTTACGCCGTTGATCCCTGGCTTTATTGCCGCTGGTTTGTTGCTAGGTTTTGCGACGTTATTGGAGCAGATGTTTGTTCTTGACCAGACACCAAGCCAGTTTATGTTGGATTTGATCGCCTACATGAAAGTCTTTGGTAAGGGCCTGTTTGCTTTCCTAAGTATTCTGATTGGTTACAACGCGCAGCAAGCATTTGGCGGCTCTGGTGTTAATGGTGCCATTCTCGCCTCTTTGTTTGTGCTGGGTTACAACCCAGAGGCGACATCCGGCATTTACTCTGGCATGAACGAGTTTTTCGGCTTTGCGATTGATCCGCGCGGCAACATTATCGGCGTACTTTTAGCAGCGATCATCGGTGCACAAGTCGAGCGTAAGGTTCGTCAATACATGCCAGATGATCTGGACATGATCTTAACGTCCGTTATCACTCTGTTGATCATGGGTGCGGTAACCTTCTTGATCATCATGCCAATCGGCGGCGAGCTGTTTAAAGGGATGTCTTGGTTGTTCCTCAACTTGAACGATAACCCATTAGGCGCTGCAATCTTGGCAGGTTTGTTCTTAATTTCTGTGGTATTTGGCATCCACCAGGGTTTTGTTCCAGTGTACTTCGCATTGATGGAAGCACAGGGCTTTAACTCACTATTCCCTATCCTGGCGATGGCAGGTGGCGGTCAGGTTGGCGCGTCAATGGCGCTGTATTTCAAAGCCAAAAAAGACGCTCTACTGCGCACTCAAGTTAAAGGCGCTATTATTCCGGGTCTTCTAGGCATTGGCGAACCATTGATTTACGGCGTGACATTACCACGTGTAAAACCATTCGTTACCGCTTGTATTGGTGGTGCTGCGGGCGGCTTCTTTATCGGTTTAGTTTCTTACCTTGGCTTACCAGTTGGTCTTAATACGGTGTTTGGCCCATCCGGTATCGTGGCGATTCCTCTCATGACATCTGAAAATGGCATCTTCCCGGGCATGATGGTGTTTGTTGCTGGCCTGCTTATCTCTTACATCGTCGGCTTCCTCGCGACTTACTTCTTTGGCTGCAAAGACGTCGATTTAAGCTAAATCATTCTTCCCCTATAGGAATGGACTAGCTCGCGCCCTTGGCAAACAAGGGCGCACCCTCTCTCTACTTCACGACAATTTTTCTTATTCCGTTACTCGGAAGGGGCTTTGTCGTACCTAAAACAATAGAAATGAAAGGTCGTTAATCATGAAAAAGCACATTTTGACTCTACTTCTCCCAACATTGATGGCATCAAACGCAATGGCAGCGCAGCTGTATCAAGCGGAAGATGGGTCAGTTTTAAATATTTACTCTCGTCTTGGTTTCAATGTCACCAGTAAAAATGATGAGCACGGCGATGCAAATGGCGAGTTTGATGGCCGTATTGGTTTAAACGGTTCACAAACCATCAACGAGTACGCGTCGATCATCGGCCAAGCGCAATACCAAGTGGGTGCCGCTGAATACGCAAACCAAGTAAACGACAAACCGTCTCTGACCGCACGTTATGTATGGGCGGGTATTGATGCGAAAGATTATGGTCGCATTACTGGTGGTCGCGTGGCATCTGGGTTGATTATGTTTACCGACATTGGTGATGTGTTCGCCTCTTCCGATGTTTCTATGGCGCGCCAAGCGAATAAAGTCGACAAAACCGCGACGCAAGTTTTCCGTCAAGATGGCACGCTGCAATATCAAAACAGCCTAGGTAATTTCGACTTTTCTGTCGCGTACATTTTAGGAAACAACACTTCTGAGCTCGACTACGGTTACAACGCTGCACTGCGTTATACGCTAGACATGGGGAATTTGGGTACCTTGGCACCAGTGGTGGCGATGCAGAAAAATAAAGGTGATGCGCGTGAAAGCAACGACACCGATTACACATTCTGGGGCGCAGGTACACGTTACTACCTAGGAGATTTGATGTTGGGTGCGTTGTACTCGGAAGATGAACTAGAGGGCTATTACTCGCAAACCAGTACCGACAAAGTGATGGAATTGACGGCGGTTTACAGTGTAAATGACAAATGGGCACTGCGTGCTGGTTATCGTTCTTTAGAAAACAGTGAGGGTGACGAGCTAGAGCTGAAAGATACAACGCTAGAAGTGCAATACAAACTGACGCCTCGTTCTTCTATCTACACAAACTACGTTGATCGTAACGGTTCGCGTGGCTACAGCAATGGACAAGAAGTCTCGTTTGGCGGTGCGCACGCAGACGAAAGCTACTACCACTTAGGTCTGCGTTACGAGCTGTAAGCACGATACTTAATGTAAGTTAGCTGAATCCATGAGCTTCTTCTGTGTCCGGTCAGTAGTTATTGCCTTTAATGCTGATTTGAAGAGGCTCACCCTCGCAATATGTTTTCTTCGTTACCTGTTTTAACCAACACACCGGCATCAGGAAAGCTGGTGACAGTAGCTAACAATTTTCCATCGACAAAGTGCAATGCCGCATAATCGTGAATGCCATAACAAGTGATGCTCGGTTGAGAACGAGCAAAGGCTTGGAAAACCTCGAACTTCTCACCTACATGAGAAAAATGCGCCGCAGCCAAACCGTCAATAAATCCAAGACAACGCATAACTTGGTATGCTTCGGGATCACTGTCTGTCACCGCAAACTCAAACCAACAAATTGCACCTGCGCTCATGCCACAAATGATGATGCCTTGTTCATAACACTGCTTGAGTATTCTATCGATACCCCATTCGCGCCAAATGGCCAACATCGAACGCGTATTACCGCCACCGACGTAAATGATGTCTTGTTCAAATAGCGTTTCTTTCCAACCAGCTTCAAACTTAAACAGCGGAAAATGGGTCACGTTTTCACTAAGCTTCGCATCGTAAAAACGTTCAATCACTTCATCGGCGTCTCCCGTGGCTGTCGGTAGAAAACAAATGTTTGGATTCTCCTTACCAGACAAAGACAAAATGTATTGATCTAGCGGGCTCGGATTCTCTCCCATCATCCAGCCCCCACCGCCAATCGCAATACAGTGTTTTCGCATTCCTTTGCTTCCTCAATTGTTGCTAAGTTTGTTGTCGCTATTCGCCGACAGAATATATGTTCCTAAAGTGTTCGATGAACGCTCGCGTTCTTCTTGGTAAGTGCTCACGTTTTGGGTAAAGCAGATAAAGCGGCAAAATCGCATCCGTTTGCCATTCTGGCAGCAAACTCACGAGTTGTTCTTTTTGTGCAGGGTCGAGTTTAGCCAGTGCAAATTCATCTAACATGGCTACACCACAGCCAGTCAAAGTAGCATCCAACATGGACTGGACAAGATTAAAACTCAGCGTACTTTCTAACTCAATGCTGCACTGCTGTTGAGTTTGCTTATGCGTAAACGTCCACTTGTCTAACACCAAGTCACGACTTTTATAAAGGATGTGCTCTAAGTCACCAAGCTCCTCTGGCGTACTTACATTTGGTTTATCAGCTAAATACGAGCGATGAGCGATCGGTTTACAGTGTAAAGTGCGTAGCTGATGGCCGACGTATCCCTCTGGGGGAGTATCGGTAAAGTAGAATGCGATATCAAACCCAGCCTCAATCAAGTCGAGAGGTGTCTCTGTGAAGATCACTTCAACACTCACTTGTGGATGTTGCAATCGAAACTCGATCAATGTTTGGCTGAGTAACGCAGCTCCGAAAGAAGCGGACGCCGCTATTCTCAATTTTCCCGATACGATCTCGTTTGCCATGACTTGCTCATTGATCTGCTCAGCGCCTTCGAGCAGTTGCTTTACCTGCTGATAAAACCGCAAACCATCGTAGGTCAAATTAAACTGGCGCGTAGTTCGCTGAATAAGCTGCACCGACAATATGTCTTCAAGCTGTTTAAGTTGCCGACTTACATGCGCATTCGAACAATTCAGTCGCTTTGCTGCACCAGCAATACTTCGTTCCTCACACAAAGCGACGTAAAGTGGTACGTAGCTGAGCCATTTTATTTCCATACAGTAATTCTGAATCTCTAAAATCAAACTACTGGAAATAATAGAAAGCCTCTAAACTCTGTACAACCTAAATTTGAAAGGATGAGTTATGAGTGTTTTCGACACGTGGTTAAAAGGTCAAGTCATTAAAGATCACATCACTAATCCCAATATCATCGTTGGCGATTACAGCTATTACTCGGGCTTCTATCATCAAAAAAGCTTCGAAGAGCAAGCGGTACGCTACTTGTTGGGTGACCCCGTCACACTTCAAGAATGGCAAAGTAGAGAACCCGATAGCATCGACAAATTAATCATTGGCAAGTTTTGTTCCATCGCTTCTGGAGCCACCTTCATGATGGCAGGAAACCAAGGTCATCGCATTGACTGGATTTCGACCTTCCCCTTCTCTCCTGAAGAATTTGGAGAAGGCGTACAAGACGGTTTCGAGCGTGCCGGAGATACAGTGGTGGGGAACGATGTTTGGATTGGCAGTGAGGCGATGATCATGCCCGGAGTAAACATCGGCGATGGAGCCGTCATCGGAGCACGCGCCGTAGTGACGAAAGACGTGCAACCTTATTCGGTGGTGGTTGGAAACAACCAAGTCGTACGTCAACGATTTAGCGATAAAGAGATTGAGACTCTACTCAATATCCAATGGTGGAACTGGCCAATAGAACACATTAAACAAGCAATGAAAGTAATGTGTAGCAGCCAAGTCGGTGCGCTTGCGGACTACTATCAAGAGCACATTGTCGATTTGTAGATAAACAAAAGCCCACACATCTTGTTGCGACGTGTGGGCTCAATGAGTAAGAAAGCTTAAACCGCAGCGACGTCCTCTTCTTCCAAGTTCGCCGAGACTTTAATTTCGTATTGATTGAAACGGAACGAACAACCGCCATGAGTGCGCTTTGTCGTTACTTGTTCGTCGCCAAACTGCACCGTCACGCGTGTGAAGACACGCTCTTTGGCTTCGACAATATTTTCTTCTAACGCGACTTCAAAGTCATGTTCCGTTTGTTCTAGCTTTTGCTTTATCGCTTCAAGCTGCTCGTTGTTTTGTGTTTTCATCACGTCAATCTGAGCTTGTTCTTCGTCGGTACGTTCGGCTTTAGGACGTTTCTTAAATTCGAGCTCTTTACGAATCACATCCATCGTTCCTTCTTGAGCGCGTTTGTATTGATCTTTGAGCTCTGCTAATCGCTCCTTAAATGCAGAATAGCGCGCAAACGCTTCTACCTTTGTGGCGGTGTCGCCTTCTACGCCCAATTGTAAGCACACCACTTTGCCACCGACTTTTGCATCTCCGCCGCTGAGCGTACCGTTCCTACCGTTCGCATCCAGCACCGTCAGATTGCGCCGACAAACAATATCGTTATTCATACTGTGCACCGCCAACTCAATATCTTCGCCGGCTTGCAAATCACAATATTGGGCGTAGCTGGCACGAATCGAACCTTTGGCTTTGACGTGACAACTCTTTGGCTGGCCATCACTCACGGTGTGGCCAATGATCCCTTTACCAACTTGAATGTCGTCTTGCGCTTGTACTTCAGCCGATTCAATGAAGCCGCCTACAGTAATAGAGCCCGTCGCTTTAACAATCATTCCGGATTCGATGTTGCCACCGATAATCACATTCCCTTTGAATTTCACGTGACCTGTATTCACGCCAACGCTATTGAGACAGAGTGCGTTATCAACTTCAATGGTTTTGTCTTTAATTAGAGGCGTACCGGATACCGATGCAATCAATAGGTTTGGATCGTGCTTGCTTATCTCGGTGCCCTTGCCTGGCTTCATTGGGCTGTCTTTTCCAGCTTGTGGAGGAATCACTCGCCCTTGAACAGTAAAACCTGGCGTACCTTTGGTCGCAGGCGTGCGGCGCATCACCTCATCGCCTACGTCAACCGCGATAGTTTCACCGAGGTTACGTAAATCAATTTTGTCGCTAGCAGATTGGCCGTCTTTGGGTTTGAGGATGCGTTTGGTGATGTCTTTAACGAGAGGAGTAAAAAGAGCGTCTTTGCCTTTGATAGGTTGCTTACCAACCGCTACAGGTTGAGAAAAAGTTTCGCCGGGTTTGAGCTGAGTGCTGACAACCAACACTTTCTTCAAAGCCCGTTTGTTGATGCCTTTCGAAACTCGCGCTTGAGCAAGGGCTTGAACAATCTCGGGGCCACGTAAACCTCGGCCTCCGTACGCACCGACAACGTTCATACTGGCGAGCATGTCATTATTCGATAATTCGACCTCAACTTGCGCGTTGCGTTTTTCCGCAATGACGATGCCTTCGTAAGCTTCGGCTTTACGTTCTTTGGCGCAGTTAATGAACCTAACGACTTCCCCCTCAACAACAAACATCCTTTCAGCGTTCATTGCGACGAGCTGCTCGTTTAATTCATTTTGATTTAGCTCACCACCGAGGTCCACTTCTCCCGGAAGACGGGCTATCACCTTGGTCTTATCTTCAGATAACTCAAGACACAGCTTCCACATACCCTTACCACTTTGCTTCCCATCAACACTTTCAGTCTAACCAAATCCGTTTTCTGAACAAACCTCGCATTTCTTATTATAGGGCTCACGTCACTAAAGAAAGTAATCCATCAATAACGGTTAAACAGCATATTAAGAGAAAACTCGATTTAACCTAAAGCTCAATCAAAATACACGCTGAAACAAAAAGGAGCTGGATTTACAGTGTAAAATCAGCTCCCAATAATTTCATTTACAGTGTAAATTTCCCTTTATTGTTTACAGTGTAAATCGCTCCAAATGTGTCTTACTTCGTCCCTTAACTGCTGCTCAACTTGCCTTCTTCCAGGTAAACCAAATTGCTGAGCACATTCAGTCCAACTACGGTTAAGAAAAAGCTTACTAATCATCAAGTCGGAAACAGAGTTCAAACCTAAATTAAGTAACCACTGTTGAAGCCACACAGACACAGACTCATAACTGTTACCACCATCAGCATAACATTCAATTAGTAATAACTTAGCGGGATGAAGTGGACTCATTCCCAAAGGTTGCGGTAATAGAGCTCGAAAAATAGAGGCTTCTAATTTTGGATAGACGTCAGCCACATTGTTAGACAACATTTCTTCAAATAGCGCCTGAGATTCATCGACCCAAGCCGTCTGTTGGGAATCACAAGGTTTGACCATCAAGACTGAATAACAACCGCTAGCAGCATCGCGCATTGACCCTAAGCGAATTGTACGGAAGTTCGATTGTCGCCAGAAATAGAGCAACTCTTCCGTCGCACCAAAACTCGTGGATAAGTAGGCAATGTGTTTAGCAGCCATTTGCTCAAGTTGCTGCAGAATTTTTTGACCAATGCCTTTGCCTTGCAATGCTGGATGAACCGCAATTCTCATGACTCGCAGCGTCGATAGATTCGCGACATTCGGGAATCCTAGGTGGTTTGCAATCGTAATTGGGGCTAAGTGTCCTTTAGGACGACGCTTACCAAGCTGGATTTCTTCAATCAATTCATCGTCAAGGCCCCCCTCTTCGACCGCTAATATCACCCCCACAACCGCATTATCTTGCTTAGCAAAATAGAGCTGACTGTTGTCGTCTTGCAATAGGTGAATCAAATCATTCGGCGAGGTCTGATAATGAGCATTCACCAAAAGAGCGAAGCACTCACGCAGCAAACTAGGCTGCGATATCAAATTGTTCTTATCGGCTTTAGAAAGGGAAATTGAGTCGACCTGTTTAAGTTGATGGTGCGTTAACTCCGCATCCAACAAAAACGCGTCATAGAGCCATGATTCAAGCGCATCATTCATGCTCCAGCGGATGGGCTGTGTCATGTGCCATGTTTTCATTCCCGAACGCTGTTTCTGAAGCCAATCAACAAATTTAATCGTAAAGCCCCGGCCACAACCTTCATAACCGTGAATAGTCGTAGAAAAAACGAGTCGATGATAATGTTCGGTAATGCTTTTGAGCATAGGAACTGGAATTGCAGCCGCTTCATCGACAAGTAACAAATCACATTCAGGTCGACTCAATAATAGTTCATCTGGAGCAATGAATTGAATGGATCCCTGCCCTGATTCTAATCTGTCCTTCCTAATACGCTGCGCATTAGGAAGTAGCCGCAAAGCATGCAGGTAAACAGGCTCAACGGCTTTTATAGATGGTGCCGTAATTAAGATTCTAAGTGGCTTCTGCTGTAATAAGCTCGCACACGCAATGCCGAGGGCACTTGTTTTTCCGCGCCCACGATCAGCGGTCAAAACTAACGGTCGCTTTCGATGTCCAGTTACCACCTTTTCAATTAGAGAAATGGCATGTTCTTGTTCCGTGTAGTGGCTTTCTTTTTCTGCTTGCTTGATGTCTGGAGCCGTTGGCAATGGTTTGTCTTGCTCAATAACAACGAGCTTCTCCCATTGTTTGTGCATCCATTGCTGAGCAAAATTCGCATTTTGTCGCGGCTCAGTAATGACAATAAGAAAACCGCCGCCAACCAATGAGCCAAGCGCGGCGGTAAAACTATTTGCGTCAAAGTCATTTCGAGCATCAAACAATAGAACGTCACACTCTCTGCCTAGCAACATGTGCCCTTGTTTAGACGAAACACTGGATACGTTTTTCAAACCAAAATCACCAACAGAAAACCAACGTTGATGGCGCTGCGTTTTATGGAACTCTGACATCAACGCATTTTGCCAAGAAGCCTCGCCTTGAATGACAACACCAATCCTTTGGAAAGATTGGTGAGCTTGATGTTGAAGTGATGAAAGGAAATCAGATTGTGTCTGCATTTTGTCTATCCAACGTTGAACTGACGCAATGGTATCACATCTTTAATTTGACGCTTCTGAGATATAAAAAAACCGCCCGGAGGCGGTTGATTCAATCATCATTTGTTATTGCAGTTTGGTTTGTACAAACGCAAGAATCTCTTCCATTAAGCTGTCGTCAACTTTCTTCAAGTTCAACGCCAGGCTGCTACCTTTTCGGCTATAGCTTGCTCGACCTTTAACTAAGTCGACTTTTTCCGTCTTCTTACCAGGTTTTGCTGGTGCAAGTTCAGTAATCCAATTTTCGATGCTTTCCGTGACTTCTTTTGTCAGACGAGCAACGCCTTGAGCTGTGCTTCGCTGCCATAAAAACCCTTCGCTAGAGCGACATTTATCTAACAGCTCTTGCTGCTGCTCTGGCGTTAGCGTTGAAAACTGTTTGTGCAGTTTCACGATTGTTGGGCGACCGAGATCGCCAACATTCGGATACGCTTGAAGCAGTTCTAACGGTAATGCTGCGGCTTTTAAAGCGCCACTTACCAACGCTTCACTGCACTGGAACATTTTTGCCAATGCTTTCTGATCCTCAGCTTCACCACTATCAAGCTTAGCCTGCATCTCTTTACCTTTTTCGTATAAAGAGAGCGGTTTGTGAGCATTTGCCACATCAGACAAAAACTTAGCATGGTCAGTATTGATGTTGTCAGCAACATAAACCAAAAAATCTTGTTCAGCGAGGATACAAGACATGCGACGACGGCTACCATCTAAAACTTCGATCTTGCCATCTTCAGTTCTACGACCCACAGCTGGATATTGTTGGCCACGCTCTTTGAGTGTGACTAAAACATCAGATAAAGCATGTTCGTTTAAGAACGATTGCTCACGAGCGTTATCAACAAATACTGTTGTTTCTGTCGCAACTTTATTTGCAGGAATACGCACAAGTTCAAACTGAACAATATTTTCACCTGCAACTGCTAGTTCAATCGTTTGAGCTTTCTCTTTTGCCGCAGTTTGCGCCTCTTGCGGAGTCACAACACGACGCTTATTCGTTTTGCCAAATAATTTCGCGTTTAATTCAGACGTTTTCAAAGCCATTTACTTATTACCCCTGATTCAATGACGGCCAATTAGAGTGCAGCACACGCTCTAATTCCAGTGCGCTTTTATGAACAGCGTCTTGCGCGGTGGCTAGTGTCTTCTTACCGCCTTCAAAATCGCTTACTGTCAGATCAAATACTGTGCTGTAGGTATCGGCACAGGTTTCAAACGCACGGCTACGAGGAATAGTAGCCATCATAACTTGGTCACCTAGAAGATAGTTCATTTCAGTTAAAACAGAAACTTGCTTCTTATTGTCGTCCTCAAACATGGTTGGCATCAAGCGAACAAACTCAAGACCATTCCAGTCCTCCGGGAACATTTCATATACCGTAGGCAAATGCTGGAAGAAGTTTACTGTTGAAGCCCAGTCCAGACGCTTAGCCGCACAAGGAATTAGCAAGGCATTTGATGCATACATAGCATTCCATACTAATGGGTCAACGTGTGGACCGGTATCAATCATAATGATATCGAAGTCATCAGCAATTTTATCAATCAGTTGCTCTTTCAGCAGACGGACGATATCGAGTGATGGGTCTTCAGATAGCGTTTGCCATGCTTCCGCATTAAACATCGCGTCTTCTGGAAACGCTGAAATCGACTTTAAGTTCGGATATTGCGTTGGCAGCAATACGTTTTTACGTAAGAATTCACTGTCAATTTCCACACCATCAGGCACGTTACCCAACATAATGTCTACCGCAGAATAGATATTATCATGCTCTGCCATGCTGATTTGCGGGTTGAGGAATAAACGTAGCGAGCCTTGTGGGTCTAAGTCGATTAAACAAATACGGTATCGTTTATCCAAATTTAGCGCTAAACATGCCGCTAAATGAACCGCGGTCATTGATTTACCTGTACCGCCCTTTTGGTTCTGCACATTAATAATCCAAGGTTTGTTACCTGAATTCTTTTTACGCTCATGAAATTTAGGCACTTCAGCCGCATCCATGAGCATGTGTGCTTCTTCTAACGTAATTGAATAATGATTCGCGTTGTTTTTAGTAAATTGATGCCCAGCGGCTTCCATTTTACCAATCGCGTCGTCGAGCTTACGGCGAGTTAGACCAGAACGGGTTTCCATCATCGCTTTCGACATTGGTGGGAAGTAGTTATCGCTTCGCTCTTCTAAAACAATTTCAATACGGTCAGCTTGAACCTGCTGAGTCAGCTCCGCTAACTCAAGAAGGTTTTCAATCGTTTTTTCTCTTTTCATGCCAAATTCCGTTGGAAGGATTTATAATTGCAATTGTACAGCAGTAAAGACCAAAAACAACAAAAAGGTGCACGAACATTTTGAATTACCATCACATAAAAAAACACCCAAATCGACGCTTTTATGATTTATGGTCAAAAAGATAACTATTTTTAATCAAATAATCTTCTCATAAGTGGACACCTAAACTTAAAAATAAAAAGTGTTACAGCGTCACTCATTTACAATGTAAATCAATTTTCTACCGGAACGATTATAATCTTAAGCTAAATTACGGATTATGTTAGACCAACCTAATTTAAACGAAAAATAGTAAGTAATATCGGAACAATAAAGACCTGAACACCTTGATCATGTCTCCGAACAAAATAGGGCAGTTCCAGCGAAACATCTATGGAAGTATGATCAAGGTATACTTATGATCATGCTTCCGTGTTAATAAACAAATCCGAAAGCATGATCATGGCAAAATTGAGCAGAGTACGGTGTAAACACGCAAATAAAATAAGATCCATTAATCGGAAATATGATCAAGCCTTAGAATCTCTCGGAAGCATGAGTTTTCTTCTCTGATTTACGGTTGAGTGCAGACAGAATGGGGGATTGAGCAGAAATTGACGTTATAGAAGCCGGAACAATGAAATTGCTCAAGTTGCTATGATAAATCACGCTCTCATGATCATGCTTCCTGTAAATAAGCAGAGACTAGGATTTACTTCTAAATATGAGCGACTTGAATATATTTTAATCAGATGAGTGATATCTCATCAATATGGGCGCCAGAACGATAGATATATTGGCTCTTGATCATCGATCCGAGTATAAATAACATCACCAATGCACAATATAATCATCGTGAAGATCATTATTAAATACTGCATCTGTGGATAACCTGTAAAAACATCATGATCATCGTTTCAAGACTCTTTTGATCATCTTTTCATAACCTTAATGATCATGCTTACGAATAAATATGATCATGCTTTCAGGTTATTGTTGATCATACTTTCAGACTTCTTATGATCATAGTTCCGAAGTACATGGAAATAATAGTCTTATAGAACAAAAGCTTAGCAAGAAATTTCAAGCCAGATCATTAGATCATATAATCAATTAAGATCAGATTAATCAAAAAGATCAGTTATTTAAAAAACAATCTTTTTTCTTTATTTATGATCTGTTTTTCTTTATTCTTCGGAACCATAGCACAACTACGGCTAGTGTGATCTGGATCTAAAATGACGGCTGATGAAAAAATTCTGATTAAAGCACCGAGAAGCCACAAAGATGGCCATCTTTTTGAGGTACATGAATCCTCTGCGGATTGGGTAGAGCAGTACCAACATTTCAAAGGGGTGACCAAAAGCATCTTAGAGTTGCTTAATCTGATCTCATTACGAGGCTTCAGCAGCAAGGATGGTTTGGTTTCAACCACAGAGATTGTGGAAGCAACAGATGGGCAACTCACACGCGCAGCCCTGCAACAACGTTTGCGCGCGGCAGTAAATATTGGTTTATTTACTCAAACTCCAGTGCGTTTTGAAGAGGGACTTGCTGGTAAAACGATGCTACATAAATTTGTGAATCCCAATCAGCTTATATCTGTGTTGGGAGCAACAAGTCTTGTTACCGACAAAGTTCGCCAGAACGAGAAACAAAAACGTTCGAAAGCATTGGCTCAGACTCAAGTAAACAAACGTTTGTTGAATGAGCACGGGTTAAACACACCTCCCACGATGAAAGATGAAGCCGATCAATTTGTTGTATCTCCAACAAATTGGGCTGGGATAATTGACCAAGCACTTGCGCCACCAAGAACTCGAAAAAGTTATCAGAAATCCATGGTGTCGATCTCTGGCACAAAAGCCGTTATTGAGACGCGATCATCCAAAAATATCATGACTGTGGATGATCTCATGACCCTGTTCGCTCTCTTCACGTTAACGGTTCAATATCATGATCATCACAAAGATCAGTATCAGCTTGATGCGGCTCACGTACCAAACAAAACGCCGCTATACATCACTGATATTTTGTCGCTCAGAGGCAAAAAAGACAGTGGCCCAGCTCGTGATTCCATTCGCGATAGCATTGATCGCATTGAATTCACTGATTTTCAGCTCCATGAACTTACTGGACGTTGGCTAAGTGAAAACATGCCAGAGGGCTTCAAAAGTGATCGTTTTCGTTTTCTTGCTCGAACCATCACAGCCTCTGAAGAGGCACCAGTGGAGGGAAGCGATGGTGAAATTCGTATCAAGCCAAACTTATATATTTTAGTTTGGGAACCTTCGTTTTATGAAGAGCTGTTAACGCGCGATTATTTCTTCTTGTTTCCGCCAGAGATCTTGAAACAACATACTTTGGTGTTTCAACTGTACTCTTTCTTCCGTAGTCGCATGGTTCGTCGTCACACGGATTGCATGCTATTGAGTGAGTTAAACCAGAAACTTGCACGTAACATTGAATGGCGACGTTTCTCCATGGATCTGATCCGAGAACTAAAGCGTTTGTCTGATGGAAAAGGGAATGATGATCTATTCGTCGTTAATTTGTGGGGTTATCACCTGACGATCGAAACCATGATCGAAAATGACAAAGTGATGGACTACCAGATCGACATCAAATGTGATGTCGAAGAGGTCTTACGTTACTCGCGAGCGCGAACGACCAACGCAGGAAAGCGCAACATGGCGCCTACGCTGCCAAACCCGCTTCGTAATGAGATGGTAACCCGACAGCAGCTTGAGGAGCTCTCAGGCATCATAGACGGCGAATTTGAGCCCATTCAACGCAAAGCACCGTCTCCAAGAGGAAATTTAGGGCGACGCGTGAAGCAAAGAAAACATTTGGTAGAGATCAATGCTGATGAGATCACCATTACTCTATCTAAATATACCTCACCAGAGGCTCTAGAACGCAGTATAACGGCTTTGTCTGCGATGACAGGGCACTCGTATGCCTCAATCAAAGAAGAGTGCTCAGATTACATAGAGAAGCTCGATTGGCTAAGGGTAGGGGATGAGCCGATTCCTTATGAGACATTAAGTAAAACCGTCGAGCTGTTTAACACCCAGAACGATGTTAAGCATCTTACCATCGAGCGCTTGATTGCGGGGTTAGCGGTGCGTCGGAAAGTTTGTCGTCAAATCTTCGATGGTCACATGGATGAAATGGTATTTCGTGCCTTGGATGAAATGGCGATTTAAAAGTGTCGCTTGATGTGTATCAAGCTATAGGTGTGATGTATCGGTTTGAAATGTAACAATGTCTTTCGATGATAAAAAACAGACTTAACTCTTACAAACCACTGACATTAGAAGCCAAGCCTAATACTACTATTTATCCCGAATAGACAACCTTTTGTCCTTTCTGATGATTAATAGATTGGCTCATATTGTTACATTCATTCTGAATAGACTTCGCGAGTTTCTCCTCAGGAAACTCGCTTTTTTTTGCCTAAAATTCCGCTAATTAAGCCTTGATCATTTTTCCGGACTAATGAGGTAAACCTTGATCATGCTTCTTGGATTCATTCCAGTGTAATGAACGCATCAACGCAACATGTGATTCGATTAAGCTATGGGCTTGTTCCTGCCACTTGTTTTGATCACACTGCTGATTACAAAACTCTAAAGCCACAACGGTGAGATGCTGAAGTCGTCTCAAACACCAATCTTTGATCAGAATATCAGTCGAGACTTGGCATGCTGCTTGTTCAAGCTTTGCACTCGTATAAAGCAAGGTTTGATATGCTTTCTGAGGGTCTTGATACCTTGCATGTTGAAACACGCGTAAACATCCATCCAACCAGCAAGCAATCGCTTTACTTTGAAGATCACTCAATTCGGGTCCAAACACGTCATCAGGCACCTGATATAAGATCGTTTCCAATTTTTCTACTTGATCATGTTTCCGCTGTTCGTACCACATGGCGATTTGATCTTGCCAAGTACTCAAATCCATTACGCTGCCTCAGTCCATTGTTTTACATAGTGATTTGGCCCTATTTGATCAAATTCGTCGACAATTATGCTGCTACGTTGACGAATTTCATCGGCATCTATCGAATAGTTTGGCTCATTTTTCACTAAGTTACCAAAAGGTAAGTCAGGATCAGGAACTGCAGAAATCAACAGCTTAGTATAAGGATGCTGCGGATTCTTAAGTATTGAATGAGTGTCGCCCCATTCAACGATTTGCCCTTTGTACATTACTGCGGTTTCTTCCGCGATGTAGTGCGCAGTCGCCAGATCATGAGTGATGTATAAAAAACCAATTCCCAGTTCTTGCTTCATTCGTTGCATTAAATTCAACACTCCCAAGCGAATAGAAACATCCAGCATAGACGTAGGCTCATCCGCAAGAATGATTTGCGAACCTACCGCTAAAGCCCTTGCTAAGTTTACTCGCTGACGTTGCCCACCACTGAGTTCGTGAGGGAACTTATTCAATGTCTCTTCAGGTAGTTCCACCAGCTTTAGGAGCTCTTCCAAGCGGGCTGGGATGTCGCGCTCGTTTTTGACTTGTTTATGAATTTTTAAAGGACGTGTTAGGTGATGGCGAATGGTATGAGTTGGATTGAGAGAGCCAAACGGATCTTGAAACACCATTTGTACTTTACTGCGATATTCTTGTAGAGCCGATCGTGACGTGATCTCATTTATGTCAGTGCCATTGAAAAGGATCTCGCCTTCCGTTGCAGGATAGACTTTGGTTATTAAGCGAGCGCAAGTACTCTTACCGCAGCCTGACTCTCCAACCAAAGCCAAGGTTTTTCCTGCGTACAGATCAAAAGTCACTCCTTGAAGCGCACGAAAGGTTTCCTCTTTCGCTAAACCACCGCCCACTTTGAATTCTTTAATCACATTTTTCATTTGGATGATAGGCTGGCTCATGGTTACGCTCCTTGTAACTCTGGTTGTTTGTGGACGTCATGGATGTTTGGGAAAGAAGCCCATAGCTTTTGCGTGTAGGGGTGTTGAGGATGATTGCGTATATCGTATGCTCGATTGACTTCGACGATTTCTCCGTGACGCATGATTGCAATTCGATCACATAGTTGGCTCATGAGTGCCAGGTCATGAGTGATAAAGAGGACTGAAAAACCGAACTCATCTCTAAGCTGATAAATTTGCTGTAAAATTTCTCTCTGTACCACTACATCTAATGCTGTTGTGGGTTCATCCATAATGATCAGTTTTGGATTTAGAGACAAAGCAATGGCTATCACCAAGCGCTGACGCATTCCTCCTGAAAATTGATGAGGATATTCTGCTAAGCGTTCTCGAGGAATATTGACCAAGTCCAACAACTTTTCTGCTCTATCTTTTGCTTGAGCGTTAGTGAGGCCTTGATGGTGTCGTAACACATCTGCAAATTGCTCTTGTATCGTTAAGACAGGGTTGAGTGAGTTCATCGCGCTCTGGAACACCATGGCGATTTCACTCCACCTTAGAGCGGTCAGTTCAGAGTCTGAGATACTAAGGATATCTTTGCCATCAAACCATATTTTACCGCCAGAAATGAACGCTGGCGGCTTATGAAGACGATTTATTGAGAATGCGATTGTGCTTTTACCACATCCAGATTCACCGGCAAGACCAAATACTTCGCCTTTGCCGATATCAAAGCTGACGGACTTTACCGCATTAAAATCACCATTATCAGTGATGTAATCGACGCACAAATCTCGGATCTGGATGACCGGGTCATTGTGGTATGCATGACTTAAGTTAATACCATCCATATAAACACCTTATCAATCTAAAAGATAATTATTATCATTATCAGGTGTGGCGGTTTTTAGAAAGTATCAAGCTATGAATCAGTGAAGTGAGTCGAAAGTTAGGTTAAACAGGAAGTGGTGTAATGCGTCGTTGATAAAACTAAAGAAGAGCAGAATTGAGAGCTAGATCAGCACACTTTTCGTAGGGGGAATTACTCAAATTTAATCGTAAATTTGTCCCTTGGCAAAACTTAAATGATGAATCTATTAAGGAGTTAACGAAAGGGCGGGAGGGGTCACATTTCCCTACAGTTTTTCTTACCACCTTGTTCCGGTTTTGCTATAGATTACGCATCGAAAACATGGTGTGTTCGGAGGAAATATGTCCATTAATTCTATCGACCATGACGAGATGACCAACATCGCTCACAAATGGGAATTACCTGATGAGGAAACCGTTGTGAAGCCAGAGAAAACAGTGAAATCAGCAGAAGCCAGAAGACGCATTGAAGCGTTACGTGAGATCCGTGAAAGTGGGTTGACCATTGAAGAAGCAAGGGAGCTTGGCTTGATACACTGATCGCCTCAGGTTGGTTTAGCAACCCATAGGGTAGTCGACGGACTGCCCTTTTTATTTTTTCACTCTATTACTCTCTTATTCAAAACCTCCATTTACCTGTCTTGCGCCTCAAAAGCACGAGTTTCACACTCACGTCCCGTCCCGAAGAAGTTTGACAATCTGACCTTGTGTTACTAGATATATCAGTAGCGATATGCTTTTTGTTGATTATCGCAACCATAAAGCAAGGAGCGCAAGTATGGTTGATCAAATCCTTTTTTATGAGCCCGATGAGCCCCACGGTTTTCTCTCAAATTTTTGCCATGCCCCAGTCAATATCTCCTCCCAAACTTGGCCCACCAGCGAACATTATTACCAAGCCCAAAAGTTTCTCGATGCTCAGTTGCAAAGTAAAATTCAGCACGCAAGCACCCCTGATGAAGCGTTTGCTTTAAGCCGTAAATACGAACACTTTGTCAGAAGCGATTGGGACGATATAAAGTTGGCTGTTATGGCTTTCATCGTTAGGGAAAAGTTTCTACAAAATCCACCATTAGCGCAGCAATTAATGAGAACGGGTAACGCTTGCCTAACAGAGCATTCTCATAAAGATGCCTTTTGGGGAGACGGGGGAGATGGTAAAGGAGAAAATCATCTAGGAGAGATTCTGATGAATGTGCGGGCAGAGCTGAGACATGTTGAGCCTTACAATCTCGTGAAGTTTATCGATAAAGCCAAATTGCCCACCCAGTGGGGCACATTTATGATGTACGGCTTTATTGAAGCCGCGACAAATAAAGAGCATCTTGCTCTGGTCTATGGCGAGCCAACAAAAAGTGCAGCACCACTTATTCGGTTGCATTCGGAGTGTCTTACCGGAGATGCTCTATTTAGCACGCGTTGTGACTGTGGTTTTCAGCTTAATAGAGCGCTACAAAACATCGTCAAAGAGGGATGTGGCGTGCTGCTTTATTTACGTCAAGAAGGACGTGGAATCGGCTTGATTAATAAAATTCGTGCCTATCACTTACAAGATGATGGCGCAGATACCGTGGAAGCAAATGAACGTTTAGGTTTTGCCGCTGATATGCGTGATTACGCTTTTTGTAAAGGAATGCTAGAGCATTTGGGGATTGACGCTGTGCGTCTAATGACGAATAACCCACGCAAGCTCGCCGCCTTAAAAGCGGTTGATATTAACGTCATTGAACGAGTGCCATTACAAGAAGGGAATAACCCAAGTAATCAACATTACCTGCAAACCAAGGCGAGTAAATTGGGGCACATGTTTGATCCTAAGTTTGTTAACCACATTAAGTAAGTGCTACAGATTTCCCAGAAACAAAAACGCCAACGTATCATCGTTGGCGTTTTTGTTAATGAGTTGATTCATTGATACTTTTGAATGATTTCATCAATTTCCCCTGAGGCTTTTAATTCAACGAGTCGTGTATTGATGTAATTTTGAGTTTCTGGTTGCATTTGAGGTGAAAAAGCCAGGTAGATTGAGTAGTCAGGAATAACCGAGCTGAAAGGCTGTATCTGAAAATTCTCTAACGGCAAATTGAGTCGCTTTAAGTTGTAAAGGACTCGGGATTCCATCTCGACAAAAGCTGTATCTCCAGGGGTTCGGCTTATCACTCGGTATGCGGCGTTGTAGTCTTTCACACGCATTTCATTGACACTGCCATTTTCAAAGAACGGTGTTAAATTTGGATAATCAAACCCCAGCAGTAATACAATAGAACGACCATGCATCGTATCCATATTTTTGAATTCTAAAGGCTTCTCGCTACTCGACACCAGTACATGTTTTACAGTGTAAATGGGCTCCTCAGATAAATTTTCCGATTGCACCTTGCCCCAGTTCGGGCTGCCATAAGTTAACCAGTTTGGCTCAGCGCCTTCTTCCAATATGGAAATCATACGTTTAAATGGATAAGTATGATAATTCACTTGGTAATCCGACTCCGCGAAGATAGCGCTGACGATATCGGTCACAATTCCGGAGTGCATTTGTCCCTGTTGTTCAATTTGAAATGGTCGAGCTTGTTCAGCAATGACGTAATAGTTCACTTGATTTGCGGTCACATGAGAACTTACAACAATTAAGCTAAAAGCCAATCTAAGTAGAAGTCTTTTCATCGTATCCTCGATTATTATTTGTGCGTAGCTATATTTAGAGTAGCGCAAGTTTATCGGAGCGGTTTCATATGGATGAAAAAGAGCGATCTCAACGTCGTTTTAGTATCGGCAACCAACTTATGTTGGCGGTATTAACGTTGAGTTTAATCTTTACGGTCATCATTTCTACAGTGAGCTTATATCGAGTTTTTCACGAAGATTTAGCCCATTTAGATGTTGAATTAAAGCAGGTTGAGTCTAGCTATTTATCGAGCTTTTCTGCGAGTTTGTGGGTAGAGGATAGGGAGCTGTTGTTGACACAAGCTCAAGGTGCAATGCGTATGCCCTCGGTGGACTACTTACGTATTGCTAGTGAAGACGAAGTTATCATTGAATTAGGTTCGGCGCTTTCTGAGGATGTTGTCGAGAGAAGCTGGCCGATGCAGTATCGGGTCGGCGATAAAACGTATGATCTCGCGATATTAACGGTTCAATCGGATCTTAGCGCGATATATGAAGATCTTTGGCAGCAGTTCTTTTTTCTACTTACGACAGAAGCGATCAAAATTCTTGTCCTCATCATTGGTGTTCTTTGGGTGGCGTTTCGCTTGTTGGTCAATCCGTTACAATTGCTGTCTGGTGCGGTGAGCGATTTTCGTGGCGGTACAGTGCCGAGTAAAGTGACTCTCCCTAAACGATGGTGCTTTGATGAAGTGAGTGTTTTGGCAGAGAAATACAACCGAAGTGTTGAGAAAGTGAAAGAGCACCAGACTGAGTTAGAGGCTGAACGCGATAGGGCAGAAGTCGCTAATCGTAAGAAAAGTGAGTTTCTTGCCACTATGAGTCATGAGATCCGCACACCGATGAATGGCATTATTGGTGTGTCGTCGTTGCTCAATGACACCGACCTCGATCCCCAGCAAAAAGAGTTTGTAGAGATCATTGACAGTTCTTCTCACTCACTAATGACGATCATCGACGACATTTTGGACTTCTCTAAAGTTGAAGCTGGCAAAGTAGAGCTGGAATACACGAGCTATGATCTTCGCGAGCTACTTGACGATGTCATCAGTTTACATAGTGTCAAAGCCAAGCAGAAAAACTTACAGCTGCTCAGCGATATTGATCCTCACTTGCCAATGGAAGTGCAAGGTGATGCCACACGATTGAAACAAGTTCTGAACAATTTGTTGAGCAACGCGATTAAATTTACCGAGCGCGGCCATGTGAAGCTTCTTGTAGCGTTATCTCGACTTGATGGAGAGACCGCTTATATCCGGTTTCGGGTTGTGGATTCTGGTATTGGTATTGCGAAAGAGCACCAACAAGCAATCTTCGAACGCTTCCAACAAGCTGATGGTAGTACCACCAGAAAGTATGGTGGGACAGGGCTTGGTTTGGCGATAGCTGCACAGTTGGTTAACTTGATGGGAGGGGAAATACAACTAACAAGTGAGCTTGGGCTGGGAAGCTGTTTTGAATTTTCGATTCCTGTTGCTGTAATAAATGCGCAATCGACCTATACCGACCAACTTAATGTATTAGATTTCCGGAAAGCGGAAGACAACGAAATCAGCCCTCAATATAATGATAAACCTTGGGTATTGGTTGTTGAAGATACCATCGTCAATCAGAAGGTAGTTCGCATCATGTTAGAAAAACTGGGTGTGCGAGTGAGTGTCGCCAACCATGGCGAAGAAGCATTGCAGCTGTGTGATCAGCAGCCTTTCGATTTGATTTTTATGGACTGCCAAATGCCTGTGATGGATGGGTTTATTGCTACGGAGCGAATTCGAAAAATGGGAGAGTGGGGGAAACACGTTCCAATTATTGCGCTAAGTGCCAATGTCATTAAAGAGGATCAGCAACATTGCTTCGATGTTGGGATGAACGAGTTCGTGGCTAAACCCGTTACCAAGACTCGATTACAACAAATATTCGAACAGCATTTACCAAAAGCACTGAAAATCAGCGCTGTGCCTAAATAGTTAACTTGAAATCGATCAAGTTAAGTGCGTTTCTATTCTGTAATTGTAACTCTGTGTGATATAGTGCCCGGCTAGTATTTAAAGTACCTTGAGGCTGTGAATGTCGTTTAATCTATCCCTATTGCCGCCTGACGAAAAAAACAAAATCGAACTGGATAAGCAGGCGTCGTTTTTGGTTTGGAAGCTCAGAGAGGCCAAATCTGGTCCTGAAGCAATAGAAGAACAGTTGTCCAAGATTAACGATGCTGATGAAAAGGCGTTTTTCCAGCAATCGGTCGAAAAGTACAAACGAGTAATGGGTGTCGCTTAACGCGAACCGTGGCAATGGTTCAATCCAATGCGACGAATGAGGTAGCCTCCCTATTCCTTTGCTAAGCGAAATTGAAAAGGTTTCGCTTTTTGCTAAAATCCTTCGCATTAAATTTGAATTTAGAGAGACATCCCGATGGGAAGAAGTTTTGAAGTGCGCAAAGCCTCTATGGCGAAAACTGCAGGCGCGAAAATTAAAGTTTATTCCAAATACGGTAAAGAAATTTACATGTGCGCGAAAAACGGTGGTGGTGATCCAGACATGAACTTGTCTTTGAAACACCTGATCGCAAAAGCGAAAAAAGACCAAGTTCCTGCGCACGTTATCGATAAAGCGATCGACAAAGCGAACGGTGGCGGTGGTGAAGACTACACTCCAGCACGTTACGAAGGCTTCGGCCCTGGCGGTACTAGCGTTATCGTTGACTGTCTAACAGACAACGGCAACCGTACTTTCCAAGATGTACGCCAATGCTTTGTGAAAGTCGGTGCGAAAATTGGTGTTGAGGGCTCGGTTTCTCACATGTTCGACCACCAAGCGGTATTCCAGTTCAAAGGCGACGATGATGAAATCATCCTAGAAACGCTAATGATGGAAGACGTAGACGTTACTGACGTTGAGCTAGAAGACGGTGTTATCACTGTATTCGCACCTCACACAGAATTCTTCAAAACAAAAACTGCGCTTAACGGTGCATTCCCAGATCTAACGATCGATGTTGAAGAAATCACATTCGTTCCGCAAACTCATACGCCTGTATCGGGTGAAGATGCTGAGAAGTTCCAGAAATTCCTAGATCTTCTAGATGACTGTGATGATGTTCAGCAGGTTTACCACAACGCAGAGCTGTAATTAACTCGCTCATATCGTTGTAAAAAGGCTTCCTCAGGGAAGCCTTTTTTTGATCGCTTTTTCTCAAGCAGAGCTATGCGTTACGATATTTGGAATAACACAGCGACATGATTACACCAAAACAGATACCTTGAGTTAGCATCGCCGTGCCGCCATAGCTAAAGAAGGGAAGTGGGCTACCCATTACTGGCAACAAGCCACTCACCATGCCCGTATTGATAAAAGCATACAGAAAAAAGCTCATCGCTAATGCGCCACTTACCAGCCGACTAAAAAAGTGGTCAGACTGACATGCAAGCAACATAACGCGTGCAGTAATAAACAAGTACAATGCGAGTAAGACTAAACTGCCAACAAAGCCCCATTCTTCCGCATAGGTCGAAAAAATAAAGTCCGTATGACTTTCTGGAATAAAGCCAAGTGTTCCCTGCGTTGCATTCATCCAACCTTTGCCTTTCATACCGCCTGAGCCAATCGCAATCAAAGATTGGATGATTTGGTAGCCCGAATCCAGTGGATCGGACTCAGGGTGCAAGAACTGTGTTACACGGCTCTTTTGATAGGTTTCCATAACGAAGAACCATAAAATAGGTGCTAACGTTAAAATGCTTGCAATAAACCCGCAGATTATTTTCCAGCTCATGCCAGCCAAAAACAAAACGAACAATGCATAAATGATGGTAAAAACTGCACCGTCTAAATCCGGTTGTAGCGCGATTAACCCGGCAGGAATCATTGTAATAAGTAAGCAAAACGCAATTTTCCGATTGTTTGGTCGACCTCCTTCAATATGAAGCATCCAGGCGATCATGATTGGAATGGAAAGTTTGATTAGTTCAGACGGTTGAAAGCGGAAGAAGCCGATATCGAGCCAAAGTTGAGAGCCATTGGTGCTATCACCAAATAAAGCAACAGCAAGTAGTAGCGCAACCGCAATAATGTAGAGATATGGAGCTGAGCGCTGATAGCTGGACGCTGGAATCGAGGACATGACCAAGATGCAAACTAATGTCAGTCCGCAGCGCGCCAAATGTTTGAAGAGCATCGCCTCATTAAAGCTACTGGCACTCCAGAGAGTGAGCGAACTTAACAGCATGATCGGAATGATCGCCATGAGTAGTGGCAAATCAACTCTTGGGAAATAACGCTTATTCATTGTCAACGACCTAATAACGCACCTATTTTGAGTGCGAAAACAACTAAAACTCGAAGAGTTCAAACTATTCCGATGCTAAGAATCTCGATTTGGAAACAACAGACACCATGTAAAGGTGTGTAAGAAAGGAGAGTGCGCACTGTCTGTTATGGGTAGTTGTGGGATGGATAAATACACTAGCCTCAGATTTTAAGCCAGTGTTTTTATTGTGACTGCCGTAAAAATGTAGCGTTACGAATGAACGGAATTGTATTTTCTGTTTAAGTGAATGTCATTCATCCTCTCTCAATACCATTCACTCCGCATAACTGCCATTGGTCGCATGCAAAAGCAGCGTGCGATCTTCTCCCTTAACCTGAAACCATCAAATCACGTTCAACTAAGGACAGTACATGATGGTTTCTCAATCTCGCTCAATCAAAGCTCTTAAACTGGCAAGTACGTTTATCGCCGCATTTGCACTCAGCAGCAATTTGGCTCTGGCTAATCCAAGCGAGCGCACACTCAGTCAATTCAACCAAGCAGCGCAAGGTGACTCTGGCTTAGTTGATACCGTTTACGGCGAATTATCCAAACAACTCGAAGAGCAGGGCGCAACGCCAGTGACCTTGGTTTACTTAGGCAGTGCGGAGACGTTGCAAGGTCGTGAGGCGTTTATGCCTTGGAACAAGATGAAGTTTACCGAGCGTGGTCTTGCCACAATCCAAAAAGGTTTGGATTTAATGGCGAATCAGCCAGTACCACTGCAAGAGCAACAACGCTTACAAGGCTTGCCGGAATACCAGCTAGCTACCGCCATGGTTACCTCTCTGCCAGACATGTTCAATCACTTTGAGCGTGGCTACGAGCTGTACCTTTCTCTGCTCGATGAACCGAGTTTTAGCCAACAACCTTTCGCGGCTACTTCGTGGATTTACCGTTATGCCATTGAAGCGGCACTGCGCGCTGAAGATGTTCAACAAGCCAAAATATGGTTAGCGCAAATGGAGCAATTGGGCGACAGCAATCTAGAAACGCAAACCGCGAAAGCGTTGTTAGCCAAGTATTAGGGAGGCGTCATGATCGTTTTTAATCAACTTAGCCGCGATTACGCCCTTGGCAGCCAAACGGTGCGTGCATTGCGAGAGGTGTCTGGGGAAGTATTTGCTGGCGAAATGGTGGCATTATGCGGACCGTCTGGTTCAGGCAAAAGCACCCTACTTAACGTGCTTGGCATGCTGGATACTCAATACCAAGGTCAGGTGACGTTTGCAGGCAACCCATACCCAACTGGACAAATGCAGGCGGCGAAAATGCGCCGTGAAAAGCTTGGCTTTGTATTTCAAAAATTCAATCTTGTCCCTGTGATGACAGCGTTGGAGAACGTGGCGTATCCGCTGCATCTCAATGGCTTTTCAAAAGCAGAACAAACCGAGCTCGCCACACAAATGCTAGAACACGTTGGCTTGGGTGAGTTTATTCATCACATGCCCGATAACCTATCTGGCGGCATGCCAATATCGTTCAGCATAGCCTAATGCTGCACTGGAGTTGGGATGTGGAAGCATGGGCTGCATGGAACGGCAAAGCGAATATGGGCTGGCTAAGTGATGTAACCCCTACGTTGGATGTGATGCTGTCGCCCCAAGATGGCGGTGTGATTGTCACGCAGTGGCTTAACTACCAATGGATTGATACCGGCGATCAAAGTGTAGAAGTGGAAGTTGCCGCACGCTTTTTAACCGGAGACGACCAATCTGCTTACGCACAAATCAATGATAAGCATATGATTGTATTTAACATCAAAGGGAAATTCTAAATGTGTTCAGCAAAATCAGTGGTGAAAAGTGGATGGCCGCGTAGCTTATTAGTGACCACGGCATTTTGTCTCTTTATCGCAGCAATGACGCTCTCGGTTTGGGGCGGTCCATTTTACATTCATGTGGCGGTTAGCTTTGGATTTGGCTATTCGGCTATCTTCTTCTCATGGTTGATTGACCGTTTATTTCCAACCATCCCACGTATGATAGAAGTGGTGTGTTCGCTTGTTGCCTGTTTATTGTTTGGGGTGATTAATGCGCAATTTTGGCTCGGAGAGTATTTTGGTATCTCCGATATGATCCCTGTTGGCTTAATGGGATTACTGTTTAGCGGTATGTGTTATTTCTATTTTTACTCGCGTGAGAAAGAGGCGGTTGCTCAACGAGAGTTGGAAGCCATCAAGCGCGAGAAAGCAGAGCAAGATCGTGCGCTGTTGCTAAGTCAGCTTAAGCAGATGCAAAGCCAGATTGAACCGCATTTCTTATTCAATACTTTGGCAAATATCAGCGCGCTCATGTCGCAAGATGTCGATAAAGCCAAGCTGATGCTAGAACAGTTAACCGCGCTACTGCGTGCAACGCTAAAAAGCTCACGCGAAGAACACACCACCATAGACAATGAAACGGCGTTACTTGAGGCTTACTTAGGCATCCAACAAACTCGTTTGGGTGACCGACTCAGTTACAAGATTGAAGTGGAAGAGGGGTTAGGCAGAACCGAATTACCGCCGATGATGCTCCAACCTTTAATCGAAAACGCCATCATCCATGGTATTGAGCCGAAGCGAGAGGGTGGTGAAGTCAGCTTGCTCATCAAGCGCGAACAACAGAACTTGAAGATTGAAGTCAGAGACACGGGTGTTGGCTTGAATCACGTGAGTGGTCACATGGGCTCTGGCGTGGGTCTAAGTAATCTCAAGCAGCGAGTTGAAGCTTTGTTCGCAGGGCAAGGAGAGGTTTCTATCAGTGAGTCTGTTCAGGGTGGCGTTTGTGTTCGCCTGAGCTGGCCAATGGAATCGTAATCAAGGAAGAAAGGAATGAATACAGGGTTTACTGCCATTATTGCTGATGATGAACCGCTATTGAGGCGTCATCTTGATAAAAGCCTAGCTGAAGTGTGGCCAGAGCTAGAGGTGATAGCCAAAGTCGCCGATGGTGAACAAGCGTTGCAAGCCATTGAGCAAAACCAACCTGATATTGCGTTTCTCGATATTCGTATGCCAGTTTTGGATGGCATGACATTAGCGCAAAAACTCAATCAACTCGCCAATCCACCTTTGATTGTGTTTGTCACTGCGTACGATGATTACGCCATCAAAGCTTTTGAGCAAAATGCCGCCGATTATTTGCTCAAGCCTATCTCTGATGAGCGCCTTCTGACGACGTGTGAAAGAGTGAAAGCACGCCTTGCTAAGCGAGAGCAAGAAAGCAGTAATGTGCAGATGAGCAGCCTGTTAGAACAGTTGCAGCAATTATCCGCTCCACAAACGCCGCAATATCTTCAGTGGATCAAAGCGACGCAAGGGGAAGATATTCATCTGATCGCCACGTCTGATGTGTTGTATTTCAAAGCGGAAGAAAAATACGTTTCTGTGTATGCCCAACAAGGACAAGGCAAAGTGCAGGAGTATTTGATTCGTACATCGTTGAAAGAGTTGATAGGGCAGCTTAACCCAGAACAGTTCTGGCAAGTGCACCGTTCAAGCGTGGTGCAAGTGTGCAAAATTAGCAAAGTAAACAAAGACTTTGCTGGCAGAATGTTTGTGCACGTTGGAGAAAACAAGCTCCCTGTGAGCCGTGCATCTCAAAGTTTATTCAAAGGAATGTAATCGCTAGAACTGCTCACTCTTTACACTGTAAACTCGCTGCTCATTTGTTTCAGCAACGAAAACAAAAAGCGCCTAAGTCATATAACGTTAGGCGCTTTTATTGTTTTATAGCGACGATTTCTCCGAAGAGATGAATGGGCTTATTCGCTGACTGTCACTTTCTCAATAATGATTGGATCGCATGGCACATCATCGTGACCAAGCTTAGAGGTCGTTTTCACTTTCGCGATGCGATTTACGACATCCATACCCGCGGTCACTTTACCAAACACGGCGTAGCCCCAGCCTAGGTTGGTAGTTGCAGTGTGGTCTAGGAAATCATTGTCTTCCAAGTTAATGAAGAACTGTGCCGTTGCAGAGTGCGGTGCATCGGTACGCGCCATTGCGATAGTGCCAACAAGGTTCTTAAGACCACGGTTTGCTTCGTTCGCGATCGGGGCGCGCGTTGGCTTTTCTGCCATGTCTTCGGTGTGACCGCCACCTTGGATCATAAAGCCGTCGATAACGCGGTGGAAAATAGTGCCGTTGTAGAAGCCATCTTCACAGTATTTTTTGAAGTTCTTTGAGCTAACTGGTGCTCGTTCTAGGTTCAGTTCAATCTCGATGTCACCGAAATTGGTGGTCATAATAATCATCTGGTTTGCCCTTGTAGGTGCTAAGTTGGCGGCATTATAGCTAAGACTTCTGAGGATAGCAGAAATAAAAACAGCGACGTTTTGGCGTCGCTGTTTGCAAGGTGTAAGGGGGAGGAAAGCGTTAAACCGTAAAGCGACCGACCAAGTCGTACAGCTCGTTAGCTTTGTGGTTAAGGTTGCCACTGCCTGCACGGTTTTGGTTGGCAAGGTGTGCCGATTGGCTGCTTTGTTGAGAGATCACTTCAATACGTTGTGAAATCTCTTGCCCAACTTGGCTTTGCTCTTCGGTTGCCGTTGCGATCAAGGTGTTCATGTCCATGATGTTAGCAATTGCGGCTTGGATTTCTTGCAGTGCGGCAGAGGCAGCTCGTGCTTCCTCAACCGTTGCTTCACCACGCGCTTGACTTGAACCCATGGCTTTCACTGCTGCATCCGAGCCAGACTTCAACTGCTCAATCATTTGGTGAATTTCGCCTGTGCTGTCTTGAGTGCGACTCGCCAATTTTCGAACTTCATCGGCAACGACTGCGAAGCCGCGACCTTGTTCGCCTGCACGGGCTGCTTCAATGGCTGCGTTTAGTGCCAATAGGTTGGTTTGCTCGGCGATGTCTTGAATCACTTCTAGCGAAGAAGAAATGTTTTGTACATCGCTTTCTAAGCGAGAAATCACCGTGCTGGCTTCCGACACTTCTAGTGCGAGCGCTTCGACAGAGCTCGCTGCGGAATCAACAATGTGTTTTGCTTGCTGTGAGTTATCATCAGCGTCTTTGGCGGATTGCGCCGCTTGGTTAGCGTTGCTGGAAATCTCGTGCGCCGTTGCTGTCATCTCGGTCATTGCCGCAGCGACTTGTTCGGTTTCTTCACGTTGACCTGAAGCCAATTCGTCCACTTGCGACGCTCGCTGTGACATGTCGTTGGTCTCTGAAACCACTTCTTGCCCTACGTGGCTAACACTCTTGATGATGCCTTGCAGGCTTTCAACGAAGATATTGAAATTACGGCTCAGCTGAGTGAATTCAGGTACGCTTGATTCTTCCATCCGCGCGGTTAAGTCTGCATCGCCTTGCGCGAAAGAGTGGATTGAGGCATCAAACTGCTCAATAGGCTTCATGATGCTGCGGTTAACAAACACAGCGAAGACCGCGACGATAGCTGCAATCGAAACACAGAACAGAGCAATTGCCGTCAGTGTGGTGTTGAGGGCCTGATGCGCGGCTTCTTCCATGTTTGCCACAATCGCGTCGATATCGTCAGTGTAGAAGCCCGTACCCAACATTAAATCCCATTCAGGAATAAAGACTGAGTAGCTCAATTTCGGTAGTGCTTCGTTCTGACCGAGTTTCGGGAAGTAATAAGTCGTGAACTCACCAGTTTTGGAATTTTTGATCAAATCCTGAATCAGGTAATTGCCTTTCTTGTCCTGCAAGTTATAGAAGTTCTCTCCGATGCCTTTGGTGTTTTTACCCACCACGACACGCACGCCTTTTGAATCGTAACCGAAGATGTAGCCGGATTGACCAAACTCCAACTGTTTCAAGATAGGCAATGCTTCTTCAAGTGGGGCATTTTGAGCGAGTAGTGGTTCGACGGCGGAGCGCGCCATTTGGACGTAGTTTTTGAGCTCGGCTTTTTTCATCTCCATCATTTGACTTCGAGTCTGCTCAATCTCGTGTTCGTTGTAGGCTGTGGTTTGTAGATAGGTGAACCACATCATGCCTATTGCCATGGTTAGAATTGGAATTATTGAAAGGATATATAGTCGTTTTCTGATCGTCAGATTCATAGAGACGTCCTTCTCTCGGCGCAGCGTTACAAGTGACAAGCTGAATAAGCTTGCCTGATAAAATTATTAATACTTATTGTTGTAATGCTTAGAGATTAACCGAGTTAATCAATCAGAAGTACTGGAAGTTTATAAATTTAGACTAAGGTCGTAGCATTTTTAAGCAGGATCACAATTAACGTGAACACGAACCGTTATTGCAGCGAGAAGTGCCCGTTAACCAGTAGGAGACGCGGTAGCGGTTTTTGGCAAATTTGAGGTAAAGCCAATCCGCAACAGGTTTGACAACGCGCCAACGCAGCGGTGCATACAACCAACCGCGACCGACCAGTTGCCATGCGCGATGAGTCACATCCAACCCAAGCAGCAGCTCCCCCTTATCGTTAAGGGCGTGCAAAATGGTGTTGGCTTGCTCCGGATCGATCTGCGGATAATCTGCGAATGCATCACTATAGATATCGACGGTTTTGATTTGCTGCTTGGCATCGCGTTGTTTTAGCGCCTTCATCTCTTTGGCACAAAGCGGGCAGGTTCCGTCATAAAATATGGTGAGTTTTGTCATTGCGGTTTTCTTGTTTGAGATTTTCTAATCGCTTTTACGTGGCGAATTTTCTTTTGGTTCATTGTTTTGCAAGTAATGCAGCCAATTGTCGCGAATGTTGCCGTAATTGAATTGGCAGAACTCTTTGCGATCACGCAGGTAGTCTTTTTCTACTTCATCGAGTAAGGCTTTGTATTGCTCAGGATCACTACCGTACACCAGACATAACGTTGAAAAGTAACGCTGCAAATCAAAGCTGTGTTCGTCAATGTACTCGCCAAAATCGTAGTAGTCCGGTCTGTCGTCGGATTCGAATGCGAACATGTCGGCGGCGCTAATGGCCATATCTGCGCCATCTTCTAGGAAGTCAATCATTAAAATAGTGGCAAAATTATCGACCGCATCTTCTTCTTTTCCGAGAACAGGGATGCTTTGATCTTCGATGTAAGCATGTCCAGCTTCATGAAGTAAAGTGTGCAATAACGTATCTAGCGCCCCTGTTTTTGGGGATTTTCCGAAGCGTTCTTCATACTGATTATTGGAGAAGTAATTGAGCGACTCCAAATAAAAAGTGTAAGGAACGTATATTGTGTGTGTATCAGGGTCATACATTGGACCATCTTCTCCGCCGTAAACCAGCGTGAGAGCTTTATCAAATGGAAAGTAGGCCTGAGACAGCTCAGCAAAGATGGTGTTTACATCGCTGCTTTGAATCGATTGTTGGGCGATTTTTTCATGAGTTGTCTCTACGGGAGAATATTGAATACGAATGTTTTCAGCTGCTGTAGCTGATGAGACGACGCTGAGTAATAGCGCAGCGCAAAGCGAATGAATGTTCATGTGGGACTCTTGTTATTGAATAACTTGTATAAAAAATTATACATGTTTTTGCCTGATGCATAGTTGGGGTTGTACTCATTAGCCAAAGTCGGGACGTCGGTCTCGAAAAGCAATCATGATAACATCGCATATTTCGGCTGCTTGGTTCTCTAGGGCGTTTATCAAGACCTCTTGGATAAGAACGGCGGTGAAGTTATTAGCTATGCATCGTATTCTAAGAAGCTTACTGAGTAACTGTGCTTCGATCTTTATCTGTGAAAATGATAATAGGCAGTTAATCATTGCAAGGTTTAACTATGGGGTTGGTGAATGTCACTGAATTGAAGAAAATTATCAGCGATATGTTATAATCCTGCTCCGTTGTGACGAAAACGTTTGTTGCAGCCTGAGAGTTTCCTTGGATTCGGCTCGTTTATACACCATGAGCCAGAGTTGAAAAGCTACGACAGGAACAGGCAAACCCAATTGTTTTGAACGCGCTCTCGGCGTTTAGCGGTTACAACGGGAAGGAACTTTGTTTGATAGTAATTGACACATTCTGTTTAAGTAAGGGAGCCCGAAGTGGTTCAGAAAGTGTCACCCAGAATTTACTCACAACACGACACCCCAAGCGATAACGCACAGGTATTGCGAGGGGCCATTTGAAGGAGCTGTATCAGCTCCTTTCACATTTAAGGGCTTGCTAACAGCGTAAAAACTGACACATCGCTTAAGGAGCGCCCCTTAAACTAGCCTAAGGCGCATCTACACCAACTTTTTGAGTATTTTCGAAACAATAAAGCGAGAAAATTTGCTATTGAACGAAGGTTAAACTAACACTCATTCATTACGGAGAATGAAGAGAACAATAATAAGAGGCGATATGAATCATTTAATATCTGTAGGTGCACTGGAGTCCTTCTTGGTCGCAATCAGTGTGCTTTTCCTGGGGCATTTTATTAATGCTAAGCTACCGATTTTAAAGAAATTCAACATACCTGAGCCGATTGTAGGTGGTCTTATTGTAGCCTGCATGATTACTGCTCTTCATTTCAACGGCATCGATTTAGAGTTCGACTTGCCATTACAAAATACGTTTATGTTAATGTTTTTTGCGACAGTTGGTTTGGCCGCAAATTACACTCAGTTGATGAAAGGAGGTGCGAAGGTTTTTATCTTCTTAGCTGTCGCATCGTTTTACATCATCATACAAAACGGCGTTGGCGTTTCACTTGCGGCGGCGCTCGGTTTAGATCCTTTGATGGGGTTAATTGCTGGCTCGATTACTCTGTCAGGTGGTCATGGTACAGGTGCTGCGTGGTCACAAACCTTTCAAGACGTGTATGGATTGGATAACGTCTTAGAAATTGCAATGGCATCAGCGACTTTTGGTTTGATCATCGGCGGTATCATTGGTAGCCCTGTAGCGCAGCGTCTGGTGGAAAAGAACAGCATAGAGTCTGAGTATGGTCGTGGTGGTCGAGATGCCAAAACTCACGAGAAATTCCCGGAGTTGGTGACTTACAATGAATACGAAGAAGATAAAGTAACGGCGAAAAAAGTGGTGGAGAAACTCTTCTTCCTACTGATCTGTGTTACTGGGGCCAAGTATGTCGAGCAATGGGTAAGCACGTATGAAATCTCATGGCTGATGATTCCAGACTTCGTATATGCGCTATTCATTGGTGTGATCATTACGAATTTCTTGGAAGTGACCAAGATTCGTAAGTTAGATGCCGAAACGGTCGATATGTTAGGTACGGTATCGCTATCTCTGTTCTTAGCGATGGCTCTGATGAGCTTGAAGTTATGGAATATCTTCGATCTAGCGATTCCATTCTTGGTTATTTTAGCTGTGCAGTCTGTCGTCTTAGCAATCTTTACGTACTATGTTACGTTCAAAGTGATGGGAAGCAACTACGATGCTGCGGTTATTGCAGGGGGGCACTGCGGTTTTGGCTTGGGGGCAACCCCAACAGCCGTAATGAACATGGGTTCGATCGTTAACCGATTTGGCCCGTCGCCACAAGCATTTATGGTGGTGCCAATTGTGGGCGCTTTCTTTATCGACATCGTCAACTTAATTATCTTGCAAGGCTACATTTCATTCCTTGGTTAAAGTTAAGTGGATGAGCTCCTAGAGGCGAAATAAAACGGTCACAACACTGGTTGTGACCGTTTTTTTATGACTTGGTTTGGTCGTTTATTGAACGAAGCATTATTGGATAGTTCGGCTGAACTTGAGGCTAGCTGTCCAACCAAGAATACCAATGAAGGCGTATATGCCAACGTTTAACCAACCCGCTTGAGGAATGGCATTGAATGGGTTTGGTGTAATAATGGCGTGCAGCGGAAGGTAAAGCACTTCGGAGAAAAACTGATCTAGTCCGTAGAAACCAAAAAGTGCGATAGGCATCCAACGCAGCGCATAAATGGCGATAAACAAAATGACCAGTGGTGAGTTCACTTTTTGTGAAATAGCCATCGCAGTTAATGCCAGCGGTAACAGCAGAATACCGGCGAACAACATTCTGATTAAAAACTCTCCCCAATGCAGCAGCACGTAACCTAACGAGGCTTGGCGGTACAATAAAGCCAATTGGTGATCAGTAGAGATGTTCAGCAACCACAACATTAAATTTGCAGCGAGTACGAGCACCGAGCAGACGAGCGGAATCACCAATAAGCCAAATCCTAGCTTCACTAAATGGGTTTTTATGTCACTGACAGGCATACTGCGCCAAAACATAATGCTGCCTTCCGCCCGTTCTTTGCGTAGCGTTCTTGGGAAGTACTGAACGGCTAACAAGATAGACAGCAGCCCTGCTCCTCCGGTAATCAACATATTGACATCATCACCAAGCTCTTTGTGAATGTCACTGACATCGCCACCAAAGCTCATTTGGAAAAACATATTGTGTTGTAGAGTGTCGTTACTCATTAAACTCACAAAGAGAATAACTCCACACGCCAACACAAACAGTGGAATACGTAAAACAAGAGGGTTTTCTAACCACTCTTTTTGCAACATCGCGACAACTGAACGCATTACGCTGCCTCCTTCTGCAATGCTAAAAATAGATCCGCTAACTTCACCCCATGGATGGAACCCATTGTTTCTGCTTGTTGGGCATACTGGGCTTTGAGTAACCATTTCGTTGAACCGAGGCCTTTTTGTGACGAGAGTGGGTTCATCGCTTCAATTTGTGTGCGGTGCTCGTCGTTGGCTTCAAGAATGAAATAGTCTTCACTGATACTGTCCATCGAGGTTTGCAGAACGGGGCGACCATGCTTAAGAATCAGAACATCTGTCAGCAAGTGCTCAATCTCTGATACTTCATGACTGGCGATGATCAACACGCGCTCGCCGTCGTGAAACCATTCCAATAAGTGACGATAAAACGTCTCGCGATACACGAGATCTAACCCGAGTGTCGGTTCATCCAATATGAGGATTTGGGTGTTGGTCGCGATCACAATCGCGAGGTGTAATTGCACCTTCATCCCTTTGGATAAAGATTTGATACGCGCACGAGGTTTGATGTCCGTTTGACGAAGTAGCGTATCTGCTTGGGCGCGATTGAACCCTGGATGCACGCCCTCGGTATAGTTAAGCAGTTGAGCAACGGTCATCCAATCTGGCAGAACGTTGACATCCGAGATGTAGGATAAGCTCTGCATTATCTTGTCGCGTTGCATAATGGGTTCAAATCCGTTGATACGAATAGTGCCCTGATATTCATGTGCACCGAGTAGGGCATTAATAAGCGTTGATTTACCTGCGCCATTATGGCCGAGTAAGCCAAGTACTTGTCCTGCATGTAGGTCGAAACTCACTTCATGCAGTGCTTCTCCTTGTTGCTGATATTGCTTGGAGACGTTGTTTACACTGACTAATGCGCTCATTGGTCACCTTTCAAGTGTGGTTTTAGTTGTTGAATGAATTCGTCGAGTGACATATCCAGACGCTGTATTGTGTCGGCTATCTGCGGAATTTGTTGCTGAAGAAAACGTGCCTTCTCGTCTGCGAGTAATTTGAGCTTTGCTCCTGAAGCGACAAACATACCTTGACCGCGTTTTTTCTCCACTAGCCCGTCATCAACAAGCAATTGATAGCCTTTCATAACGGTGAGGTGGTTAATTTTCATATCTGCAGAGATGCTACGGACGGAGGGCAGAGCATCGCCTTCTTGCCAGACACCTTGCAGTATTTGCTGCGTGATCTGGTCTGCCAACTGTCGAAATATCGGTTGGCGATCATGCCAATTAGTCATGAGTGAATCTCTTGGTTGAGATGGTGTTGTATATATGTATAACACCTAGTGCATTAGAGAGAAAGTAATAATTTAAAACCTAGTGTATCCGCCTGTCTCATTCGCTCTAAATATCCACCTATGTGGTCGTTGTTTTGAGGTTTTGTTTTATATGGAAATTAATTGCTTCTCATAAGTTGAGAAGTGTTGTTTTTCTCTTCCCATCAATACACTTATCACCTGTTCTAAATGAATATTCTCACTGAATGATAATTAGCATAATTTTAGGTCTGCCTATTTATTACTTGATGAGAATTGATGGTCAAAGAGGCCTAGAAAACAAAAGTTTCGAGAGGCAATCTGACTGGCTTAGGCACCTATCTCACGTTGAGCCCGTGCTCAATGAATGAGAAAGAGTAGAGTAAAGAGGTCTCATGAATCAGGTAATATCTATCGGCCCACAGGAGTCGTTCCTCGTCGCAATTTGCGTGTTGTTTTTAGGGCAGTTCATCAATACCAAGTTACCAACCTTAAAAAAATTTAATATTCCAGAGCCAATTGTTGGTGGTCTAGTGGTCGCTTGCGTCATCACGACGATGCACTTAAACGGTGTGGATGTATCCTTTGATTTACCACTGCAAAACGTTTTTATGCTGATGTTTTTTGCAACCGTTGGCTTAGCGGCAAATTACACCCAACTGATTAAAGGCGGTGCGAAGGTTTTCATCTTCCTAGTTGTGGCATCGGTCTACATTCTTATCCAAAATGCGGTCGGCGTGTCCTTAGCAACAGCGTTGGGGTTAGATCCACTCATGGGGTTGATCGCCGGATCCATTACGCTTTCTGGCGGACATGGAACTGGAGCTGCGTGGTCGCAAACTTTTCAAGAAATGTATGGTTTGCATAATGTTCTAGAGGTGGCAATGGCTTCTGCTACATTTGGCTTGGTGATGGGCGGGATTATTGGCAGCCCTGTTGCACAAAAGCTACTAAACAAACACAACTTGGAATCGGAATACGGACGCACCAATCAAAGTCATCAGAGTTTCCCTGAACTGGTGACGTACAACGAACATGAGGAAGATCGTGTCACAGCGAAAAGAGTCGTTGAAAGCTTGTCCATCATTTTACTTTGCGTGACAGGCGCGAAGTATCTGGAGAGTTGGGTAAGCAGTTTTGACATCAAGTGGTTAATGATTCCCGATTTTGTTTATGCGCTGTTTATTGGTGTTGTTATCACTAACATCATGGAAGTGACGAAGGCGCGCAAGGTTGATTTAGAAACCGTTGATATTCTTGGCACGGTTGCACTATCTCTATTTCTTGCCATGGCCTTGATGAGTTTGAAATTGTGGAATATTTTCGATCTTGCGATCCCATTCCTTATTATTCTTGCTATTCAGTCGGCAGTGTTGGCGATGTTCACTTACTACGTAACATTCCGCATGATGGGAGGCAACTACGATGCGGCGGTGATCGCTAGCGGACACTGCGGTTTTGGGTTAGGTGCTACACCGACTGCGGTCATGAATATGGGCTCCATCGTGAGTCGATATGGTCCATCACCACAAGCATTTATGGTGGTTCCAATTGTCGGTGCATTCTTCATCGACATTGTGAATTTAGTGATTTTGCAAGGATGCATCGCTTTTATTAAATAACATTCGCTTTTTTACCGAAATAACAAAGCCAGCACCTATACGCTGGCTTTGCTATTTGTAACACGAAATCTTGTTTGCCTGACTTCAAGCCGTGAAATCAATGCGTTACTATGACGACATAGTGTTCAATTTTGCAGCAGCATGAGGTACCCACATGTCTGAAAAAATATCGACGTCGGCATTAGCGAAAATGCGCAAGGTAGAAGCTAAGCTGCTGTTTGCCGATCTCAAACGTGCAGGCTACATCGTTCGCCAAGATGAAAAGTGGATTTTGACCGAAGAAGGGGCAAAGTTTGGCGGTGAGTATGTGGATCACCCTAAATTTGGCCAGTTCATCGTCTGGCCGACCAACTTACATATTGAGCTGACTCCCAGCTCAGGGAAAACATTGAGCGCGACACAACTGGGTGAAAAGCTGAAATTGAATGCGAAGCGCATGAACCAGCTTTTGAGTGAACTGGGTTGGTTGACCAAATCCGAAGAGGGATGGAGTGTCACAGAAGCTGGTGTGCGCGCTGGTGGGCAGCAAAGAACCGATAAAGAAACACAAAATACCTTTGTCGTATGGCACGATGTGGTGCTGCGTAACAAGCGTCTTAAGCAGTCTGTCATTGAGTTTTTAGGGCAAGACGCGGAGTCACATTCTACGGATAAATCGTACTCAAGCTTTCGCCAAAAATTTGAAGCCAAGCACCGAACATTAGATGGGCATTACGTACGCTCTAAGGGTGAGTTGCTCATTGACAACTGGCTGTACTTGGCTGGTGTAGTGCACGCTTATGAGCGTCAGCTGCCGATTGACCAAGATGTCACTAGCGATTTTTACTTACCAGGCGGTAAAGTCTATTTGCAATTTTGGGGAAGTGACGATGGGGAGATGGCTCAGGCCGACCGTGAGACCATTCGTACTGTTTATAAGCAGCATCATTTCAACCTTATCGAAGTCGAACCGAGTGAACTAGACAAGTTGGATGAAGTGCTTCCTAAGCGTCTTCGTCAGTTTGGTATTAAAGCTTATTGACGACTTAAGCCCGCTGTTCAGATAAGAAAAAACCCGTGTTCAACACGGGTTTTGTATTTTTAGTGTATTTCTAGGCTGCAATCCTATGGGTTAAAAGCCTTTGATGTTTTCTGCTTCTAGCTCAGAGAAGTACTTCACTGTCTTCACTTTCAGTTCTTGTTGAGCTGGTTCGTCGCATACGATCACCGCTTTAGGGTGAAGCTGAAGAGCAGAAACTGTCCATAGATGGTTTACACAACCTTCCACGGCTGCTTCAAGTGCCTGAGCTTTGTTATGACCAGTGACCAAGATCATCACTTCTTCTGAGTCTAGAAGCGTACCAACACCGATAGTCAGCGCGTATTTAGGCACTTGGTTGATATCGCCGTCAAAGAAGCGAGAGTTCGCAATGCGAGTGTCTTCAGTGAGGGTCTTGATGCGAGTACGAGAAGAAAGAGATGACGCTGGCTCGTTGAACGCGATGTGACCGTCGTTACCCACGCCGCCCATGAACAGGTTGATCTTGCCGTAAGACTTAATTTTGTCTTCGTAACGCTTACATTCTGCGTCGTGATCGTCTGTGTTACCGTTCAGTAGGTTGATATTTTCTTCTTGAATATCAATGTGATTAAAGAAGTTGTTGTACATGAACGAGCGGTAAGATTCTGGGTGATCCGCAGGGATGCCAATGTACTCATCCATGTTAAAAGTCACGACGTTTTTGAAGCTGACTTCGCCGGCTTGGTAAAGCTCGATTAGGGCTTTGTAGGTTGCTAGAGGAGTGCCACCAGTTGGTAGACCCAGAACGAATGGACGCTCAGCAGTAGGTTTAAAGTCGTTGATACGCTTAGCGATATGCGCAGCTGCCCACTTACCTACTTGTGCTGCTCGAGTTAACGGGATAAGTCTCATTTTGTGCCCCTAGTTATTGGAATTAACGATGTACTGAAACATTAATTCGCATTATAAAATAAGTAATGGCGAACTGCTATTGTTTTAGGTCAAAATTTTGCTTTTTCTTTAACCAATGTTGGTTTTGTCGACGATTTTTATATCTAAATGCTTTTATAAGACGATTTTTTACAAAGAAATTGCATTATGAAACTGACGAATCAATAGATAAAATTTATGATCTAAATTAAGTTCTGCCTTCGCACTTAACCTTGTTTTTTAACAACCTACAGAGTGCGAAATCGCACACGAACTTCAAATATTATGGGTTAGATATGGCATGGCGCTCATTCTTTAACCATAATTGAAATGTGTAAACCAGTGAGGAATTCGGTATGAAAAATGAGTTAGATCCGAGCAAAGTACTACAGGCTTACGAATGTGTGATGAACAACGGTACGCCAACCGAATTTGGTAAAATGTATGAAGGTGTAGAAGCGTTTTCTGACTACGATGGGTACAACGTTTTCTTGAGAGGGAATGGTGTTGAGCTAAAAATTGGCTTCCACAACACCTATCACTTGGAATATGACCAAGAGCATTTGAAAGAGAGCTTTCTGAAAAAGATTGCGACGCTCGCCAAGTAAACGGTCATCACCCAAATATTAAAAAAGCCCTTGGGAGAATGCCCCCTTGGGCTTTAGGAGAAGAAATGAGCTTGTCTTGCTCGCTCAGTAAAGTCAAACGAGCTTTCGCCTACTGCTAGAAAAAGGCGAGAACTAGGTTATTGGTTATTAATCGTCTTCAACCAAACTCTCTTCAATGTATTCTTCTGTGGCGTCAGGCTTGTTACGACCATTTAGCGTATGGAAGCGCTTGCGACCACGAGCAAGTTGGGTGTACTTTAGCCACGTACGCTCAAGTTTTGTTTTTGCTTTGCCCGGGTTTTCTAACACCTTGATGAAGTGTTTCTCTTCGCTGTTTTCAGGTGTTAATTCGCCTGACTCTAAGCCAAGCATTGTATCCCCATAAATTGTTAGGATTTCCTCTTCTGAAAGAGTAAAATCGCCAGACTTTGCAAAGCCGCGTGGGAATTTTACGTTATCGTAAAAACGTTTTTTGCCATGACGGAATTCAGTGTCAGACATGTCAACAGCCTCTGTAACCGTTATTGATGAATGTAGTGAACTTACGGCGAAAATTAGGCTTAAATCTAACAAAAGAAAAACAAAACTTTTTTGTCGTCATGATTTTAATTAGTTGTTAATCTGGTTTTATATTAACCAGGAGATGGTTTATGGATGTAAAAGTCTTTCGAACATTTTTAGAGCTGGCAAGAGTTCGTCACTTCGGACGTGCTGCTGAGAACCTTTATATTACCCAAGCCGCTGTGAGCGCACGTATCAAACAATTGGAAAGTTACTTCGATACGCAATTGTTTATTCGTGATCGAAATAACATAAAGTTGACCTCTGCAGGTGAGCGCTTAATCAGCTATGCCGAGGTAATGGTCACTACATTGCAACAAGCGAAGCTAGAATTATCGCTTGAAGATGGCAAAGCGCTGCAACTAACGTTAGGTGGCACGCCAAACATTTGGGACGCTTATTTACAGAATTGTTTAAGTGTCGTCACAGATTCGTTTGGTGGTTATGGCTTCATGGCAGAAGTGATGGGACGTGAGATGCTCAGTCGTAGCTTGCTAGAGCGCACGTTAGATATGGCATTTGCGTTCGATCAGATCAAAGCTGATGAGCTTAACTGTAAAAAAGTGGCGGATGTTGTTCTCGTTCTGGTATCGACTGAGAAAGATTCTTTAGACACCGTTTTCGAAAACAAATATGTGTACGTTGACTGGGGGACGCGTTTCTCCTCAGAGCATTCTGAGCGTCACCCTAAGATTCCGGCTCCATATTTACGCACTTCAACAGCGCGTATCGCATTGGACTTTATTTTAGAGAAGGGTGGAGCCGCGTACTTACCAATCTCTCTCGTGGAGCCATTTATCGCTAATGGGCAGCTTCACAAGGTGTCTGGAGTAGAAGATTGGTGTCGCCCTATCTATTTGAGCTATCGTAAAGCTAGCTCGTCTGTAGACGCGATTAAGCAAGTGGAAGAAATTGTCAAAGAGATCGATCCACTGACCGCTTACAGTTTTCAGCAAATTGGTTCTGGCACTTCCGACGAATAGCGTTGAATGAAAAGTCAGAAAAACGAAAAAGCCGCCTTGAGAAATCAAGGCGGCTTTGTTTTTATCTCGATGAATCGATAGTTATGGTAAGTCAAACAACAGGGCTGTTGTGCTTTCGTTTGATGTATTGCGCAAAACAACCTTACTCTGGTGTTCAACCTTCGCGCCGTCGCCAGCCGTCAAAGTGGTATTGTCGACACTAAGGCTCCCAGTCACTTGATGGATGAATAGATTTCGGCCCGACTCAATCTCAAAGTTTAGTTCGCTACTTGGCTCAAGAATTAACTGATGCAAAGTCGCATCTTGCTTAATAAGTAGCGTGCCGTTTTCTCCAGTTGGAGTTGCGATAGTCGTTAACCCAGGATTGCGACCAAAATCTTTTTGCTGATAACCTGGTTTGGTTCCAAATGTGTTCGGTTGAATCCAAATCTGTAGAAACCGCAGCGTATCTTGGTTCGATGCATTGTACTCACTGTGGTAAATCCCTTTCCCTGCCGACATGAGTTGGAATTCACCTGCAGGTAGTGTTTTGACGTTACCTTCACTGTCTTTGTGTGCGATAACACCTTCCAACACATAGCTGATGATCTCCATATCACGGTGGCCATGTGTATCAAAACCCGCGCCAGGCTTGACTACATCGTCATTAATGACTCTCAGCTCAGAAAAGCCCATATGTTGAGGATCGTAGTAGCTACCAAAAGAAAACGTATGTTTGCTATCAAGCCAGCCAAAGTTTGCTCGACCTCGGTCTGCTGCATGTCTTACCGTAATCATAAGGCCTCCTTAAGAGAGCTTTTTGTTTAATAAGTTATCTAACGCTGCTTTACCTGCGCCAGAGAACGCCAGAGAAACGCTCGCTGCCAGTAATGCCAAGCCAAACTCGTAACCGTTGTTTGCCATGAACAGGCCATTCTCAAAGTGGACAGAGAATATCGCTACCACCATCGTGAACGCCAAAGCAACCGCTGCTGGTCGAGTTAGCAGACCAAGTAAAATGAACAAGCCGCCAAAGAACTCTGCGCTGCCCGCAAGTAACGCCATGAGTACGCCAGGACCTAAACCGATAGATGCCATCCACTGACCTGTGCCTTCTAGGCCGTAGCCACCAAACCAGCCAAATAGTTTTTGTGCGCCGTGCGCCATAAAGATAATGCCGATTGGAACGCGAAGTGATAGTGCGCTGTAACCTGCGTTTGATGTGGTAATTTTCTGTAATAGTGCTTTCATGATTCTGTCCTCTGACTCTTTTCAATGAGTGGGAAGCGTGTGCTCCCGTGCTGTTGAGAACAGTTTAGGTAGAGGCGAACATAAAAATAACGGGAGGATTTTGATAAACTCGTTCTAAAAAATTGAATGATTGGTTTTTATTTATTTAAATCAATGTCTTGATTTTTATATTCGGGTGTTTATTTGCCGATTATTGTCTGTTTTAAATCAAGGTCTGTCATTATTTTCGATAAACATTTTTGCTGTTAAACAAAAAAAGAGCACATGTACTGTGCTCTATTGCTTTCGCTTTTAACAAGGGAGAAAGGTGTGTTAAAGAAAACCGTCAGAGGTTCATTAAGCTCTCTAATGACTCCTCTACATTGTTGTAGTGATAAGTTCGAATATTACGTCCATCCGTCGCATTAATCTGAATTTCTGAGATCTCGTTATCTGAGTCTCTTTCGATAATTCCAATAGAATGATCTACGGATTTACTGGTAATAACCTTTTGGTTTCTTAATACAATTACGCAAGTATGTAAGTCCATGCCAATTCCCTTTAGCCGACGTTGTTGTGATGTTCTGGATCTAACTTTAGTGTACAAAAGCGCTAATGCCAATAAATCTCAATATTGAGTTCCGAAAATGGCTAATTGTGGGCGCTTAAGCAAGCTACAATAACACTATATTGAACGATGCCTATGAACAATAAATGACAAAAGGCATGAGCAAGGAAAGCACTATGTTTATTCACCCCCATACCTCACTGACCTTCGAGCAGTGTCACAAGGCGCGAGTCGCGCGAGACAGTCGTTTTGATGGGCGATTTTATGTGGCGGTAAAAACAACGGGAATCTTTTGCCGTCCGATTTGCCCGGCAAATTTGCCTAAAGAAGAAAATGTTGAGTATTTCGCTGATAAGACGCAAGCCCTTCAAGCAGGGTACCGTCCGTGTTTACGTTGTCGACCTGACAGCGCGCCTGGATCTTGGGCATGGAAAGGTGTCGAGACGACCTTTCAACGAGCGATTTCGTTAATTGATAGAGGGGAGTTGCATCACCATTCGGTGTCAGAGTTGGCTGAGCGTGTTGGGATTTCTGACCGTTACTTACGTATGTTGTTTGAGCAGTATCTAGGTATGTCACCCAAGCAGTATGCGCAATATCAGCAACTAATGTTCGCCAAACAGTTGCTTCACTCCAGCTCTATGTCGGTCACCGACGTGGGGTTTGCGTCAGGTTTTAACAGTACGCGCCGCTTTAACGATGCTTTTCAAAAGTTTCTCAAACTAACGCCTTCTCAAGTACGCCGTAAAGAGTTTGATGGTGCGGGTTGCAATCGAATTGCCTTACCTTATCGAGGTGAGTTGAATTGGTCGCACATGTTGGACTTCTATCGTTTGCGAGCGGTTGAGGGAGTTGAGCTGGTGAGTGATGAGAGTTATCAGCGCAACGTTTTTTTGGATGACAGCAAAGCCTGGTTTAAAGCGACAAAAGGTGAAGGATACTTAGAACTGGCGTTTGAAATTGAAGACGTAACGAAGCTGCAAAACTTGGTGTCTGACATTCGTCGTATGTTCGATCTTGACGCTGATATTTGTACTGTTGAGCAGCATTTGGAGTATGTCGCGCCTGGGCTCGTGTCGAGTAAAGGTATTCGTATTCCTGGTGTATGGAATGCATGGGAAGCAGGGGTTAGAGCGATTTTAGGCCAGCAGGTGTCGGTTAAAGCGGCGATTGGTCAACTTAACTTATTGGTGGCCACACTTAGCGGAGAGTCAGAAAAACGTTTTTTCCCGACTCCCAGTGATATTGCGAACTCCGACGTGAGCTTTTTGCGCATGCCGCAAAGCCGTAAAGAGACGCTAGTGCGCTTCGCCCAGTTTATGCAGGACAACTCAGAAGCTGACCCCCAGCACTGGCTAGCTTTGAAAGGCATTGGACCTTGGACCGTCAGTTATGCTCAACTGCGAGGGCAATCTCAACCCGATTGCTTTCTAGATAAAGACTTAGTGGTGAAAAAGGCGATGCAGCGTTACTCATCACTGAATACGCACACTGCGGCCCCTTGGGGAAGCTACGCGACGTTTCACTTATGGAATCAATCATGAAAACATTTTATACCGAAATGCCGAGTCCACTAGGAACGGTGACTATCCAATCGAACGCTGAGGGCTTACTTGGCATTTGGTTTGAAACATGCACCACTAAGCCGAGTGAGCTGGGGGTGCGAGACGAGCAGCATCCGGTTTTGCGCCAAGCTGTCACCCAACTGGATGAATACTTTGCTGGTCTGCGCAACGAATTCGACTTACCCCTTGCAGCGACAGGCACTGATTTTCAAAATCAAGTTTGGCAGGCACTAACGACCATTCCATATGGGGAAACGTGGAGCTATCAAGATCTCGCGAATGCGATAGGTAACCCTAAAGCTGTGCGTGCTGTTGGGTTAGCAAATGGGAAGAATCCGATTTCTATCGTGGTGCCTTGTCATCGCGTTATTGGCAAAAGCGGAAAACTGACTGGGTATGCAGGTGGAGTGGAGCGCAAGCAACGTTTGCTTGCGTTGGAGCAAGGTACACCGCTTTAAGTGAGGCGATTCTCATATTGGGATTAAGCGTGCTACACAGAGGTAACGATAGTGTAGAGTTTCATATTCGTTATACGAATATAAAAAGGATAATAAGGACATGCCTTTCAAAACGGATTTTGATGCCTTCATGAGTGAGTGTTGGCAGCATCACGAGGAAAATCCCGAACAAATTTATGCTCAGCTAGAAACGGCTCTGAGCGAGGTGAAAGACGTTACCCAAATCGAGCGAATATTCGCATTGATGCTGCATACCGCTATTGGGCATCTCCAGTGCCCAGAACAGTTTCTTACTTGTTTAGAGCACTTTGATGAACGCAAGGTTGCTGAGAGTTTGGCATTTCAACGCAGTATTGCCGTTGCGCGCTATTTCGTAGATGGCACTGACAATATGGAATTATTGGAAGAGCAAGAGCAACGCCGAGTTTACGCTTTGATTTCGAATGAACTTTCTGCACTTGCTCAGCTTGAACTGGCGAGTCAATGGTTGGTGAAAGCAGCGTTAGGAATGACGCCGAACGATGCAGAAGGGCCATTAGCGCGCGCTTTCGCGATCACTGCAAACAACTTAGCATGTCAGTACGAAGCGCTGGCTGAGCGCACGTGCATGGAAACATCGAAGATGTTAGAAGCAGCAACACTCGCGCTAGACTATTGGAAAGTGGCAGGGGGTTGGATGCAAGAAGAGCGCGCAGAGTATCGCTTAGCTATGAGCTTGCTTAAAGCGGATAAACCGCAAGAAGCCAAAGTGCATGCTGAGCGCTGTGAAGATATTTGTCAGCAACATGGTAGCGACGCGCTTGAGCTGTTCCACGCACATGACTTGCTGATGCAAGTACACTTCCATCTTAGCCAGAAATATAAAGCTAAATTGGATGAGGAGATGCAGCAGCACTGCAAAACGAGCTCGTTGACGTGATCTTAGCGTAGAATGAAAAAAGCCCCGAGCGACTGGCTGGGGGCTTTAGGGTTGTTGTCTATGCAGCGATGATTATGCTGCTTGCGCTTTTGCTTGGTATCGTCCTGGTTTATGGTTCATCGCCAAAATCAAGTTCGTTGCGATGGCACCTAGAACAGATAGAGCGATAAGGTGCACATCTACAATGAACAGTGACATCACCACGATGGCACAATCTAACGCCATTTGAACTTTACCCGCTCGAACTCCAAAACGTTCCTGAAGGTACAACGCTAGAATGTTAAAGCCACCCAAACTCATTTTGTGACGGAAAATTACCAACATACCGATTCCAATCAGCCCACCACCCAAAAGTGCCGCATAGAAAGGTTCGATTCGTGAAATCTCAATCACATGATGCAGATGATCGACCGCAAAAGAGACAATCGAAACCGCAATAAAGGTATTGATAGTGAAGCGCCAACCCATGCGCATCACAGATAAAATATAAAAAGGGAGGTTAAGAGCGAAAAATATCTGACCAAAACTGAAGTCACTCACTTTGGTTAGGAAGATCGCCAAACCAGCCGTACCGCCAGTGAGCAATCCTACTTTGCTAAAAAATATCACCCCAAGTGACACCAACGCACTGCCGAGCGTCAGAGCCAAGAGGTTCTCTCTTAGGCTATGATCTTTGTCAATAAATTAATTTCCTTGGTTTAAAAACCGCGCCGGAGATAACACGTCTCACGGACGCGATAGACAGTCGCCAAAATAGCAACTAACAAATCGGCCAATAAAATGTCGCGAAAAGTGATGGATGTCGAGTTTTTGGACGAGATTATGATGATATTAACCTGTTTAACATAATGTACACAGATAGAAAAACAACAAGGAAAAGTTATGATTAAGAAAGTTGGCAACACCCAAATCAACACATTACATCGACTGAGTTGTCACTGTGGAAAAGTTGAGTTGGAACTGGCGTTACCCAATGGTATTGAGAAACCGAGACGGTGTGACTGTTCTATGTGTCGACGTCGTGGCGCGATTGTCGCGTCTGTACCTTTGAACGGTATTCGTATTGTGCAAGGCGAAGACGTCTTGAAGCAGTATCAATTTAATACACACACTGCGAAGCACTTTTTCTGTGGCGAGTGCGGTATTTATACGCACCATCAGCGTCGTTCTGACCCGAGTGAGTATGGCTATAATGTCGGCTGCTTAGAGGGCGTCAACCCATATGAGTTGGGAGCGATTGAAGTGATGGATGGCGTTAACCATCCATCCGACCGTTAGGTTACATTGCAAGTTAAGTGACTAATTCTAGGTGTTTTTAAGTAAATAAACCGCTATTCATCCACAAGTGTACCGCAATACTGGCGGCATAACCCAAGGCGATGACGGGAGCCCACTTTAGGTGGCCAAAGAAGGTGTATTGTCCACGCGCGGCTCCCATTAAAGCGACGCCTGCCGCGGAGCCAATGGAAAGCAAACTGCCCCCGACACCTGCGGTTAATGTGACGAGTAGCCAGTTGCCCATCGACATGCTTGGTTCCATGGTCAGTACAGCAAACATAACCGGAATGTTATCGACGATTGCAGATAGGACACCAACCATTACGTTTGCCCAGACTGGGTTCCATTGCGTGTACATGACGTTTGAAACCAGTTCGAGGTAGCCAAGTAAACTTAAACCGCCAACACACATCACAACACCGTAGAAGAACAACAAGGTGTCCCATTCGGCTCGAGACACACGATGAAACACATCAAACGGAACCACTGAGCCTAAGCGCTTCAATGCCTGATCGTCACCATTGGCAATTGCCATAGCCGCTTTCTTTGCGAGTGAGTGTTTGAGAGTTTGACGCAAAAAATATCCGAAAAACTGTAAGTACGCCAAGCCCATCATCATGCCCATAACGGGTGGGAAGTGCAGCAAAGCGTGGAAAGAGACTGCGGTGGCAATAGTCAGAATGAATAATGCGACAATACGCCTTGCCCCGCGTTTTAGCTCAACGTGTTGGTGAATCGTATTCGGTTTTGTGTTTGGAACAAACAGTGACATCAAAAACGCGGGAACCAAGTAGTTCACCAATGACGGTACAAACAACGGAATGAACTCAGCAAAGCTGACATGACCGGCTTGCCACACCATCAGAGTTGTAATATCCCCAAATGGGCTGAATGCACCGCCAGCGTTGGCTGCGATAACAATGTTGATACAAGCAAGATTGACGAACTTAGGATTATCACCAGAGACTTTCATCACTACAGCGCACATCAAAAGGGCCGTAGTTAAGTTATCGGCAATCGGTGAAATGACAAAAGCGAGAAACCCCGTCAGCCAGAACAACTTTTTGAATCCAAAACCTTTACCAACCATCCACGCCTGTAAGGCATCGAAGAGTTTGCGTTCTTCCATTGCGTTGATGTAAGTCATCGCCACGAGCAAAAACAGCAGCAACTCGGCATATTCCAACAAGTTGTGTTCTAGTGCGGATTTGGCGATTTCAGGCTGGTTGTGCTGAGCAAAGGTGTAGCCAATCAGAATCCAAATTAACCCTGCAGCGAGCAGCACTGGCTTGGATTTTCTCATTTTCAGATACTCTTCCAACATAACCAGTATGTAAGCGATCGAAAAGATAATCAGAGCCGCGTAACCGACACCAGAATTAACAAGGTTCAGTTCATTGGTTGATGCAGCAAAGGTGGCGCTAGAGAACAACAAACAGCAGAAAGCCACAATTGGATAGATTGGCATAGACATTTCTCCTTTGTCTGGTTGGAGAAATATTAGCCACAAATGAATGAGTTAGTTGTGAGAGAGCTCGAATTAACAGTAGGAGTTAGGAAATGATAGTGTGCGCCACTATTTTCTGAGTGACGCAATGCTTGCTGCGCCGAATAAAACCGCAGCGGCATATAAACCGTAAGTTAACCAGTGACTAATCTCTAAAAAAGGAACGAGTCCTTGACCTGCCCACATACAGCCTCCGTTTAATGAGCAATGTTGTAATAGTCGAGCCAATTTAAAGGAAATGAACAATGTTTTTTGTGAGTGAAAGCAAATTCTGAAGGATTAGAAAGTCAAAAATTGGTCAGTGAGAGAGAAATCTCATTTTTAACTGGCTAGCTCTAATCCTTTTGAGTTAAAGCTAGCTATATCTAGAGCTGAATGCATTTAGCGTAGGAGCCATTTTTTCAACGGTGAAGCGTCGATTGCTTTCACAAGCAGTATGGTTGCAACAATTGTTGCAGGATAAATAAACACATCTTTCGCGAGGTGTTGCAGCCCGATAAATCCAGCGACATTCATCATGACAATTATGATAAGCAGATGGCTAACATATATCCCTAACACGCTAGGAGATAGTTTGAAGATCCAAGGCATGTCGCCAAAATGAGGGTGAGCCAAAAGCCACATAAAGACACCTACAGCCCAGATAACGGTACCGAATAGGAAGTCGTGCGAGTTGAAAGCGATGTCATGTTGCATCAGCCAGTAAGCTTCACCAAAATGCAGTGCCATGCCAAGAATAATGCATCGAACCGTATTGTTTCTCGACCACCGCCACTGCGCTTCTCGTGCGAAATAACCTAGAGCAACTAGCAACGTGCTGAAAAAAGGCCCGTTACGAGTAAAGAAAGGCGCTGGCAGGTCGGTAATGGTCGCGTAACTGCCAGCAAAGGCCCCGTATATGTATAGCAATACTGCGGTTGGCAGTATCAGTTGCGCCATATTGATATGCACGAGAAAGGCAATTAACGCTACGGCAATGACCAGAGCCGGAATAAACCACAGATGAACGAGTCCGCCTTCGATGAGTGAATTGATCGGGGTTGACATTAAGTACCCCCAATAACCTTGCCTTTCGGCGAGATACCCTGCCTCAGCGACCGTCTGCCATTGGAATGGCATCAGTAAACTGATCATGCTCCAAATGAGCCAAACCTTCATTAACGGTTTGGTGTAGTTCTTAAGAGTATCAATAGGTGAGTGACTCAACTTCGGCTGGATTAGATAACCCGAGATGAGAAAGAACAGCGGAACAGCAAAACGAGCCAGTTGGTTGAGCATATAGCCAACCCATGGTATCCCATCCCACTGCCAGTACGTCAGTGCCATCTGGCAATGCAAACCCACAATCGCAAGCATCGCAATGATACGTGCAAACTCTAAGCTGGCTATTTTTTGTTTCTTTGCCATTACATTGTTTACCTAAATAAAAAACTTAGGTGAAAATAGCAGGTTGTTACTGAAGTAATGCGTGAAAAAGTCAACAGACTTGCGCTTACATTGAAGCTGTTTTGAAAATTAAGACTTACTTCAAACTTCTTAATTATTAACCTATTAACGCAATCAATACCTGATTCGTGAGTCGAAAATAGCACTGAATAATGGTTAGACCAGTTAACTCGAGATTGCAAAAAAGAACGATCGTGCTAAAAATAAGACTATGCAAAAAGGAAAAGTGACAAAAGAGTTTATTCTGCAGCGGGCTTTTGAGATCGCCAGCGAAGACGGATTAGAAAGTCTTACGATTGGAGAGTTAGCCAAGCAATGCGGTATGTCGAAAAGTGGTCTGTTTGCCCACTTTAATTCGAAGTTGAATTTACAGCTATCGGTGCTTGATCACGCCAATAAAGTGTTCGCTGATCGGGTTATTGAGCCTGCTCGAGAACTCGGGGATGGCAATATCGAGCGTAAAATTCGAGGGTTGCTCGACTCTTGGATGACTTGGAATCACGCATTCCAAGGAAGTTGTATGTTTCTTGACGCTTGGAATGATACGGCAGATAAAGATTGCCCGCTTCAGGCCGGACTGCGTAAATCCATAGACACTTGGCTGAGCTATTTGGAGATCCAAATAGCGAAAGGCAAAGAGAAGCAAGAATTTTCAGCAGACTTAGATACACGCCAAGCAACGTTTGATTTGTACGGTCTCTATTTGAGTGCGCATGTTTTTTACTCAATTAAAGGTGAGCAAGAAAGCTTGCGTCTGTTTTGGCAAGGGATCGACAACTTATTTTCTCGCTGGAAAGGCTAATATCGGTTATTCGCTTCCCAGATTCGTAGACATAAAATCACAAAGAGCGGCTGAGTTCGCTCTTTCTTATCAGCGTAAAAAGCACGACCGTTCTATTTTGTGCAAAGCTGGTAGTTAAGGACATGATTATGAGTGAAAAAATTTACTTTAATACATCGCAACGTTTCAGTATTAAGCGCAGTTTGGTGAACATTAGTACTCGGTTACACCATACACTGGCCCCGTCACATGCAAAGAAGACCGCGCGCAAGCTTCTTCTGACACCTGCTCGTACGCAACCTAAAAATATTGAGCCTCAAGGGCTTATCAAAGGTGAAATTAAAGGGCATGCAGGCATCATCAAAACCTATACTTTGGGCTCTGGACCTATTTGGGTGCTAACTCATGGTTGGTCTGGAACGGCAAGTCAGTTTTATCCACTGATGGAACATATTGCGTCGAAAGGGTTTACTGCTTTGGCGTACGATCATCCGGCACATGGTGAGAGTGAGGGGCAGTATGGGCACATTCCGGGGTTTGTCAGAGGATTAGAAGATGTGTTGGATACGGTCGAGGATATTGTTGGCCTAGTTGGGCACAGCATGGGCACCGCTTCTGCTCTTGAGTGTAGGCACAGTAAATTAGAAAACAAGCCTTTGCTGCTTATTGCTCCGGTATTAAATTACGTAGAGAACTTATTCGGTAGCATTGCACGTTCCGGTTACTCGATGAAGCTTTTTAATGCTGTGGTTTCAGAAGTTGAAGACCAATTTGGTTATCCGTTACAGTCCATTGATCCGATGAAGCGTTTGTCTGAGCGTCCGTCTCACACCATTATTATTCATGATGAGCAAGACAAGTTCACCAAATACAGTGTCTCGGCAAAAGCGGCTGAAGAGATTAAAAACGTTGAGTTAGTGACAACACAAGGTCAGGGGCATGGTAGAGTGATGAAGTGTGAGCAAGTCTTCAGTAGTTTTGACCGTTTGCTCGATAGTGCTTGGTAACCCTTACTTTTACTGATTGACTCGCTCCGTTTTGCGCTAATTCGATTTGAAAGTAACACCTCAGATTTTTTCGTCTCTGGTGTTGCTCTCCTCGTTAAGAGGTTAAATCCAAAAAGGACAGCCGAAGCTGTCCTTTGTTTATTTAGCAGAAAGTCTGCAAGGCTGAAATTAGTTACAGTTAGCTACGCCAACTTCTTTCCAAACGCCCCATTCGCCAGATTGGCTAGGATCGTCACCCTGAGTCCACCATTTCGCTTCCCACGTTTTACCTGCGTGAGTCACTTGGTTACCACCTGTGTACACTGCGCTCGCATCCCATGCGTTGTCACAAGTACCAGGGTTCGGATCGGTTGTGTGCTGTGCAACAACCACTGTCGCGCTTGCCGATGAAGACGCTTTACCGTCGCTCACACTTACAGTGAAGCTTAAGCTTGTGTCTTGCGGGTATTCCGCAGCAGTGAACGTGACTTTAGAGCCTTCAACCGTTGCATTCAGACCTTGAGGTAGAGTCCAGTTGAATGTCAGGGTATCGTTGTCTGCATCGCTAGACGCAGATGCATCTACAACCACAACGTCACCAGCGTTTGCTGTTGCTGGAGCAACAACTTGTGCTACTGGTGCGCTGTTCACTGGGTCAACAACACCTGCTGGTTTCACTGTTACTACAACGAGGTCAGATGCCGTTGCACCCTCGTTATCAGTCACCGTCAGCTTGAAAGTTAATTGCTCTTCAACAGTAACTTCTGCTGCATCAAAGCTTGCTTTCGCTGTGTTTGCACCTGTTAGTACCACTGCTGTGCCAGATACTTGTTCCCAAGCGTAGCTTGCGATGGTGCCGTCAGAGTCTTTTGACAGGCTGCCATCTAGAACCACATTTGCAGGACCTGTTACCGATTGATCTGCGCCAGCGGCTGCGGTTGGTTTACGGTTTGGTTGAGGAACCACACCACCAGCCATACCTTCGTGCATCGCGTTTAGAATGTCACCGTTATCCGCGTCAATTTCCCAAGAGAATAGACCAGCAAGACCAAGAGACTTCGCGTAGCTACCTTTTGCTAGCACTGAACGGTGGTCATCAAATGTGATCAACTCGCCCGTAGTACGGTTCCATACCCATGGTGCTTCAGCTTGTGCATCGTAGCCGTACTCGAAGCCGTTAATACCAGTGTTGTTTGCACCTAGCATGAATGACTTAATGCCTTTGTAGTCAATTACGCCATCTTCCCAAACACCTTGCGCTGTGCTGCCCTTCAGTTTACCTGTAGCAGTACCTGTCATTGGGTCGTTTGGATCGGTTAGCGTATCTGGAGTTACGCCTTCCCAGCCACGACCGTACATTGCTGTACCAAGTACTAGCTTGTTTGCAGGAACGCCTTGAGCAAGAAGAAGTTGGATGCCGTTATCTGCTGTGTAAGCAGGACCTTTGTACGGTTCGCCGTTCTCATCAACGCCACTACCGTCACACTGACCAGGACGCATGAATGAACCACAGTAAAGCGCAGTTTGGTGACCAGGAACGTTATTCCAACCACCGTAGAAGTCGTAAGTCATTGCGAAGATGTAATCCATGTACTGAACTGCATCTGCGTAGTCTACGTCTTCAATCTTGTCGTAACCGACACCGATAGCGGACGTTAGCTCGTAAGTACGGCCTGTCTCAGCTTCTAATTCATCAAGCATTACGCGCAGTTCACGCATCAGTGCGATGTATGCTGGGCCATCGTTTACAGGGTCGCCCTTATCGGCTGCTGCACCGCCGCCGCCAGGGAATTCCCAGTCGATATCAACACCGTCGTAGAATTTCCAAGTTTTCAGGAACTTCTTAACTGATGCGACGAATGTGTCACGGTTTTTCTTGTCCACGAAATCGAAGAATGGGTCAGACAGTGTCCAACCACCGATCGATGGGATGATTTTTAGATCAGGGTTACGTTGTTTCAATGCCATTAGCATTGCGTAGTTACCCTTGATAGGCGTGCTGTATTCATGACCAGCTTGTGGGAAGCTCTTCTGATAAGCAGCCCAAGGGTCATGGATAACGACTTCATAATCAGGCACACCTGTACAAGCAGTTTGTAGCGCGTTGAAACTGTTGCCGCCAACAGACTTCACAGACTCATTTGGGCCACAAATTGGGATAAAACCGTAAAGGATGTGAGTCAAGTTGTCGACCGGCATATTATCGACTGTGTAGTCACGGCCATAGATGCCCCATTCAACAAAATACGTACCCATCACGACGCTTGGATCGGTATTGTAGGTTTTGTTGTTTGGATCAACATTCATCGTTAGTGGCTTCAGGTGAGAACCATCGGTATCTGCAATCGTGATTTCAGCTGGTGCGCTTTTCGCACAACCTGTCGCATCACATGCTTCGATTTCCATTTGGTATAAGCCACCTTGGCCGTATTCAAACGAAGCTGTCGTTTGGCTACCAGTGATAGGGCCGCTTGCTACTTTTACACCATCAAAATAGACGTTGTAAGTGTCACCAGGTGTGCCACTCCACTGGTTAAATTTAACAGTGATCTTCGCTTGCTCATGGTATTTCACCATGTCGTAGTAGCCTGACGTGGTTTCCATCGCGAGTTCAATTTTAGAAAACTGAAGGTTGTTGGAACCGTACATATCGATACTTGGTGCGGTTGGAGCCGCAACTGCAGCACCTGATAGCGCTAAAGCAACTCCAGCTGCACATAGGTTAAATCGAATCATAACTTCTCTCTCAATCCTTGGATTCATGTTCTACCTAGAACATAGGCTGCTCTTGCACCAGATAAGATGATTGGATTTACTCCACGTGCAAAAGCATCACACTCAGCATTTCAGAGAGTTTTTTTTCGTCAAAAAAAATTAAGACGGTTTTCGAGGCACTTGAGAGAACTTAACTAAAACTCGCACTCTGTTACACAGAAAGTGTCAGACTGAGTCAATAATTTATAAAATCTCAGCAGAAACTAAAATTATTGTTTACTCAGTAACGAGTTGGTTAAATGCGATGAAGGCCTTATTTTGTTGTTTATTAAGGTTTTGTTTCATTGATATAGAAAGAGAATTGAAAGGAAAAATAGCCGTGAAGACATACTAGTCACGGCTGAAGTGTTCACTCAACGCGGCGCGACGTTTAGAGGCTGCACCGGTTTCTGAGCCCTGAACGGTATGCTCAAATCCTTTACGAATGAATCGCTGATCTGGAATAAGAGGCTCAATACGGCGTATTTGAGGTGAAAGATGAGAGCCCGAGATCTGATACGCTGTCTTTCCTAATCCGGTATTCAAAGTGATGACCTTGCCATCGAATTCAAATTCCGTCGTAATAAGTCGATGGTTTCGGTATACCCCATCTTCAGTGAAAACGAGACGTTCTGTTTGGTAGGGTGGCGCGCCAATCTCAATCCATTCGCCGTACACCTTTTCCGGATCAATGTGGTCTTGATAGGAGAGGTGGATTTGATAGCCAAAAAACGTCAACAGACCCATCCCGAAGCAGACAAATGTACTCTTGAGGATTTTGGATTGGTGGCGAGCCAAAAATGAAAGTTTTGGTTCTTGTCGTGCTTTTCGCCTTCGGCGAGTCGAGTCCGTCATAGATCTAATTTTCTCCACTTTTTTAACATGGTGGAAACCTTCCTTTTTAAAAACAAACAATCCCGCCATTGAGACGACGAAACTATGATCTAATGTCCACTTTTACATTCAGATACACATCTTATTGATGATTTTGTTGTTTGCTCACATTCATTACTTCGCAGGTTTTCTTGCTCGGTTTAGGTCGCCTGATTAATCCTCGCGAAAAGAGGTTCTCGCTCAGTAGCAAAGGATGTGCGTTATTACGTTGAGTTTAATGGCTTTCAAAGCTTGAGTAACGGAAAGAAACAAGGTAAAAAAGAGCGGACTTTTGATAAGGAAACCAATAATGAATATTAAGGAAAATAGCTATTTTGCTGGTAGTGTAAAATCACTAGGCTTTAACCAGAAAGATCAGGATGTTAGCGTTGGTGTGATGCTTCCTGGTGAGTACACTTTTGGTACTCAAGCACCAGAGCGTATGACGGTTGTAAAAGGTGCGCTTGTGGTCAAGCGTGTTGGCGAGAGCGATTGGACGACTTATCAAAGTGGTGAGTTTTTTGAAGTGGAAGGTAGTTCTTCATTTGAGCTTCAAGTGAAAGAAGCGACTGCGTATTTATGTGAGTACTTCTAGCGTTCATTTGTTGCTCGTCATAAAACCACCTTCGGGTGGTTTTTTCGTCTATGTGCTTCACTTATAACGCATCTTTTTGGTTATTTGGGTATATACTTAATAAAAATGTACCCATCGACCAGGGAGGAAGTGATGGCAGTACAACGCAAGCATTCTGATCTCCCTCCTCGTTACGAGGATAAAGATCTCACCAATGAGCAAAGACAGCGCTTTACCGAAGTTGCCAACGCCGCTCATAAGAGACGTGAATTTTATCGACGTGCTCTAGGGAAGAGCTTAATGGGCAAAATGAAGGGCCGTGCGTTTAAAGATCACCCCACTCGTCAGCAAGACAAGCCGAACAGAACGTTGCAAGTAGTGTGGTTAATCGTATTCCTCGTTGTGGGGCTTTGGGTGATGCATGTGTTCGCTTAGTCATTAGCAAGCTTCTGGTACCGCTGGTGCATCAGATGTTGACTGTTCTTCCGTATTGCAGTGCTCATAAAAGGCGTACTGGTTTTTACCAGTATGTTTAGCTGCGTACATTGCTTTATCTGCACATCGAGTCAATTCAGACAAATCCTTTGCATCTTGCTTATAGATAGCAGCACCTACACTCATCGTTAACTCGTTAATCATATCGTAGCTTCGGTAACCTGTCGGAAACAGATTTACGATCCGTTTTAGGATGCTGTCGAGGTCATCTTTACTTTTTACATCGTAAAGCATGATTACAAACTCGTCGCCCGCAAATCGAGCGATGGAGTAGTCGTGTTTATCGGTTTTTCTGTCTTTGTTGCGAATGTTATTTTTTAATCGAGTTGCGAAGGCTTGAAGTACTTGGTCACCAATATCGTGCCCGTAGGTGTCGTTGATGTGCTTGAAGTTATCGATATCGAGAAAAACCAATGCGGTGATGCTATCATCAGATGAGTGCTTGATTTCATCGAGCTTTGCGCGCGCCCAAGTCTCAAAGCTCCAGCGATTGGCAAGCCCTGTGAGCTGGTCAAAATATGCTAACTCCTCAATCCCCTCACGATACAGTGTTTGAATGTAATTGAGGACTTTCGTGTAGTAATACGAGAACGTGTGACACACAAACGCGGTCGCTATCAGGGTCAGCATCAATCTCCGCTCTATGATTTCTGTGGCTGTTGGCAGTCGATCTAAAAAAGCGACCCCAAAAAAGATCAGTAAAATGTAGGTGCCACTGAACAGCAGACCGACCTTAAACTCATTAATTAATACCAGAGTGGCGACAATAGGATATAGCCATAGCATCTTGCCTGACGGAGCGTCGTTATACAGAAGTAACAATAACCCTTCGAACATTAAGACAGCACTTAGCCATAAGTCGGCGTATTGATGGTGCCGCTGGACTTTTATTACATAACTGATTGCTAAGCATGCCAAGGCACACAAAGCATGGAAAAAGCTTAAACCCCAGTTATTCTCAAGTGATTGAGCAATGGAACCATAAGTTAAACAGGCAGCGGCGATACTGGAGCATAAAAAGACAATTTTCTTTTTTCTTGTTGAGCGGATGTCCGCCATTTCTTCTAAGCGCGCCCCAGCCAATGTCGACATTACGTATCCTTGCTTAATTAACGTGTACGCTTATTCTAGGCGGTATTTTCGCGATAAATAGAACAACAAAGTTTCCAAATGTGATATCAGTCATTTTTAGTGCAAAGCCATCAGTGTGATTTGGTGCGAGTGTTCAAAGAGGAATGGTGGCGCATGCAGGTTTTCATGACGGTTCTTCATGGCTCTATATGGTTGGACTGATAACTCAAAGCAATGTATCTAGTTAGACGCATTCATATTGATTATCCTAATTCTGTTCGGTGCTCGTTGATTGAGAGTATTGTTCACCAATCTCTGCTCTACGTATCGTCAAGGCATATGTCGTTTCGAAAATGCATTAGAAATATTTTTCCGAAACAGGGCGAAATATTGTTGTCGTTATGACCAATATGCGACTAGAATCCGCGCTAAATCACAACCTCATATCGAGCTTCGTTCGAGTCACTATTTTTAAACTGCTTCACAAAATTGTGAGGCAGTTTTTAGTTGTAGGAAAGGTTACAAGCATGCCTAAAAGCCAAAACATCAACCAACGAATGTCCATCGTGGCATTAGCTTGGCCAATTCTTGTCGAAATTTTGCTACGGACGGCTTTAGGAACCAGTGACGTGTTCATGCTGAGTGGCTACTCAGACAAAGCCGTATCCGCTGTTGGTGTGATCACGCAGATTACCTTCTTTTTAATCATCGTTTCGACGTTTGTCAGTAGCGGTACGGGGATTTTGATTGCCCAATACAATGGCGCTGGACGCGAGCAAGAGTCAGTGAGCGTTGGTGTTGCGAGTATTGCGTTGTCTGTGCTCGTCGGTGTGCTATTGAGTGTGATTGCCGTGCTTGGTGCGATATATCTACTCCCGTATTACGGCTTGGAAGCGCAAGTTGAGCAGTACGCTCATGAATATCTGCTGATAAGCGGTGCGATGACGTTTAACGTTACGATTGGCGTTGTTTTTACAACTATTCTGCGTAGTCATGGTTATTCACGTTCCCCAATGGTGGTGAATTTGATCTCGGGTGTGTTCAACATCATTGGTAACTATATTGCGCTTTACCAGCCATTCGGTTTACCTGTGTATGGTGTGCAAGGCGTGGCAATAGCAACCGTCGTCAGCCAAGTCATCGGTACGTTAATGTTATGGTTTATTCTCGCTCGCAGTAGCATTGAACTACCTATGTCGACTATGAAACAAGTACCGGCAGAGATTTACAAAAAAATCTTAAAAATCGGCGGTATGAACGCGGGTGAAGTGCTGTCTTACAACGTGGCGCAAATCTGCATTGTGTACTTTGTGGTGCAAATGGGGACGGCATCGTTAGCGGCTTTCACTTATGCGCAAAACATTGCCCGTTTCTCGTTTGCTTTCGCGCTGGCAATTGGTCAGGCTGCGCAAATTCAGACCGGTTACTACATCGGTAAAGGTTGGGTGAGTAGCATTTTAAAACGCGTACAAATCTACTTCTTAGTGGGGTTTGTGGCATCAACGGCGGCAACCACACTGATTTACCTGTTTAGAGAAGAGATTCTACGCGTGTTTACCGATCAACCGGAAATACTCGCATTGGCAAGCTCGTTAGTCATGGGCTCAATTTTGCTCGAGGCCGGACGTGTGTTTAACCTGATTTTTATCGCGGGGCTCAAAGGCGCGGGTGACATCAAGTTCCCAGTGCAAATGGGGATTTTGAGTATGTGGGGACTAGGCGTGCTTTTCTCTTACATCTTTGGCATCCACTTGGGTTATGGCGTTTTAGGGGCTTGGATGGCAATCGCTCTCGATGAATGGGTACGTGGTATCATCATGGCAAGACGTTGGCGCTCTCAGGTGTGGACCAAGTTTAAGGTGAGCTAACGGTTTTCGGTATCGCGCATCACGCTTATTCTGGTGTTAGAAAAAAAGGCACTGATAGTCAGTGCCTTTTTGTTATTTAAACTCGGGAAGACGTTAGAATTCGCACTCAGCTTGGAACACCATGCGCTCTTTGTTGTATGGATGATCCAGCTCTAGCATCTCAGCATGCAGGTGTAAGCGATTCGCTTTTTCGCCGTATAAACCATCACCAACCATCGGCATGTTTAACCCCATGTGATGGGCACTGTGTACACGTAGTTGGTGAGTTCGCCCGGTTTTCGGATACATGTATACCTTGCTGCGTCCATCTTTGACGTCAATCAGTTGCCAGTAGGTTTCTGCATGTTTCCCGTGTTCAAAACACACCAGTTGACGTGGGCGGTCGTCGGGGTCACCACGCATTGGCAGTGAGATTTCCCCTTCAGGCTCGTTTAATACGCCTTCGAGCAGTGCCATATAACGTTTTTGTACGCCGCGAGCCATAAACTGTTTTTGCAGACCCTTGTTCGCGCGCTTGGTTAAGGCAAACACCAAAATGCCAGAGGTCGCCATGTCGAGGCGATGAATCACAAACGGCCCTTCCACATCAGGGTACATCGCTTGTAGGCGCGTATAAGCAGAGTCCTTGATAGTTTTACCAGGCACTGAAAGTAAGCCCGAGGGCTTGTTGACGACGACCATAGCGTCGTCTTGGTAGATTATCTCTAGTTCTTTGTCTTCTGCCCAATTCTCCGCCAATGGATTAGGTTCGACATCCAGCCCTTGCATCATATGGCCCAAAATCGGCTGACATTTGCTGTTGCACGATGGGTAGAATTTTTTGTGTTGGCGAACTTCAGACTTTGGCGACACACCCCACCAAAATTCTGCCAGCGCCAGCGGTTTGAATCCGTGTTTAAACGCGTATTGAAGCAGTTTTGGCGCAGCACATTCCCCCGCACCTGCTGGTGGAACTGGGTTTGTGGTGTCTGCAAAAATGTCCACCAAGTCGCGTGCTTCGCCATGGCTGTTTAGGAAGCGGTATTGTTTATGCAATTTGTGCTGTAAAGCGTTGGAGAGCGTTTTGCGCTGCTCTTTCAGGTGAGCAAGTTGCTGCTCTAACTCGGCCAATCGCGCTTCTTTGATTGCAAGCTTTTCATCCCACGCTTGCTTTAAGTATTTGAGAACGTTTTTCTCAGCGACACTTTGCTTACCCAACTCATCCAACAAGATTTTGAGATCATCGGCATTGAGTGTTTGCTCACCCTGTTGGCGCTGTCGTTTGCGTGCGGCGCGGCCGTCAATCATCACTTGGCGCTGTGTTTGCTCCTCTTGCTGATAAGCGGCTCGGTCGGCTTGGATTTGCGCTTTAAGATCCGCCAATTCCGGATTCGCAGCACAGGTTTTGTACTCCGCATTGGCGGCGTTGATGGCATCCGTTTCTGCGCGGAAGAAGCCTTCATCGGTCAGCATGTCGTACACAGGAGGGACAAATCCTGGAATCAAGTTTTGGTCAGCAATTTTGCCAGAAAACGCACTTAAAAAGCCGAGCTCGCCTTGAGGGCTTTCTACCAGCAATACGCCAAACATTTTGCCTCGCCCCGTTTCTTCATTAACCAAACCAAAATCGTGTTCGAAGTCGGTTTGCGCTAATAAATGCTGTTGCAATTGCTTTGCGGCTATAACGCAAAGAGGATGCGGCGTGTAGTAGAACGGAAACGTAAACTGCGTTGGTAATTCATAATCAGAAGTATCAGCAGTAAAACGAGTAAAACAATGTTCAGGCGAGTGCATGGTGGGTATCCGCGCGAGTAAAAATTCGAGCGAGGATTGTACCTGTTTGAGTCAGGATTGCCATGTCGGTGTTGGCACTCGCTCTTGGATTAAGAACAAGAGCGAGTGGGGAAGAGCTTATTGCAGTTTTTGTAATGCAAGCTTCCACTGTGCCGGTTTGTCGTAGTAGGTCGAGTGCGGCAAGGTCAAGTACTCGCCATTTACTTCTGCAATCAGGGTTGGATAACCACCAACGTGTAACTGGCGCATCAACTGTCGGCTAGAGTGAATTCTCTCGTTTAGCTCGGCTTCGCTTAACGTCATGTTTTGCTCCCACGCATCACTTGCTAAACCTAGCGATTCTGCAATGGCTTTGAGTGTCGATGCTTCATTCACTTTTAACCCGAGTTGATAATGCGCAGATTGGATGGTCTTTAGCATGTGCCATGGATTCAGCCCCATTTTCTCCGCACTCAAGATCGCTTGTGTTGGTAGATAAGAATCAAGAACAAACGCACCTTCGCTTTTCACGCGTTGTAGATATGCTTCACCAAACGTTGCTCCGGTTTCGGTTGCGATACGAGCGTCACTGTTGATGATGTGCTGACGAAATTCAGGCTCAATTGCGCGCTTCTCAATCATGCCGCCGGGATGAAGCTCCACCTTAAATTGAGAGGTGTCCATCAAGGCTTCGATGAGTGGTGATGCCCCGTAGCACCAACCACACATGGGATCGAAGAAGTAATGCACGGTTACCATGACATTTCACCAGTATGCACTTTCGCACCGATTTCTAGCGCGATTGGCAATTGAGCTTCTGGGTATTTCGCAGACATGGTGTCAATGAGTTGAACGCTGTTATTGCTGTGTTTTTTCGCTTGCTGAAAATCCTGCAAGTATTGTTGCGAGTAGCGAATGGTGTCTGCGTTCAGCTTTGTGCCTGCTTTCATGTGACCAGGAATGACCACTTGAGGTTTAAGCGCAAGCATCTCGCTAAGTTGCTGCTCCCAAGCATTGATGGCGGTTTGGTCAGCGGCATCTGCCATCCACAAATGTACGTTTGAGTACACGGCTACGTTACCTAGAATCGCTTTGTTATCTGGAATCCATAGGTAAGGGCGGTGTGCTGATGTGCCATGGTTACCACGAATTTCAATCTTATGACCTTCTAGCTCCAATGATGCTTTATCGTACGCGACAGGGATCACTGGTTTTACCGGTGCGTTTGCGCCAAGCTTTGGTCCCCAGTACGCCAGCTTTCCAGCCAATTTCTCTTTAATAATTTTTTGAACCGCAGGCGTTGTGATGATCTGCGCATCAGGGAACTGTTGGTGTAAGGCCTCTGCGCCAAAGTAGTAGTCTGGGTCCGCTTGGCTGATAAAAATGGTTTTAAGCGTTTTGCCTGAGTCCAGCACTTTAGCGGCAATGCGCATCGCGTCAGCTTTGGTGAATCCAGTGTCGATAACCATGGCGTCAGTCTCACCGTATACCAAGGTTGAGTTTACGTGGAAGCTGTTACCGTCGGCGTTGTAAACCTCAAGAGTAAGGGGAGAGTGGTTTGCCGCTAGAACAGGGCTTGCCATTAAAATGGATGCAGCAATCAAAGTGAATTTTTTCATAATAAGCTCCTAAAGAATTTGGGGCCAAGCGACGATGGCTTGAGAACGGGAGCTATATTAGGAAATTGATACGCTCGGAAAAATACACAATAATATGCATCACTATTTCTTATTTCGAGCAAATGTATGGATAGAGTAACGGCAGCAAAAGTATTTGTAGATGTGGTGTATTCTGGCAGTTTTACCGCGACCGCAGAACGGTTAGACATGTCTCGGCCAATGGTAACTCGCTATGTAGAGGCGATGGAGAACTGGCTGCAAACTCGTTTATTACACCGCACCACGCGCAAGGTGTCCCTCACCACCGCAGGGGAGCGCAGCTTGCCTCAGATTGAGCGCTGGTTAAAACAGGCCGATACATTAACGTCGAACATTGCCGCTGATGGTGAGCTGTCCGGAAAAATCCGTCTTGCGTCTAGTACTTCATTTGGATTCTCACAGTTGATCCCCGTAGTAAACAGTTTTATGCAAAAGCACCCCAAAGTGCATATCGACATAGATCTGCAAGATTCAGTGAGTGATCTAACCGAACAACGTATCGATCTGGCGATCCGAATTGCGTCAGATCCCGATCCTTCTTTGATTGGTAAGCCGATTGCGGTGTGCGAATCGGTTTTGGTAGCATCACCGCAATATTTACAAACTCACCACGCGATCGCGCATCCGCGAGATTTATCTTCACACGACTGTTTGGGATACAAAAACTTTGAGCGTCACGTGTGGCATTTGTCTCAGGGCGACCAGTTCGAATCGGTGGGAATTGAGTGTCGCCTAACCAGCAATGAGGCCACGGCGTTATTGCATGGCGCTTTACAAGGCATGGGTATTTCGATGTTGCCAACTTACTTGAGCAATATCTATCTCAAATCGGGTCAGCTTGAGTCGGTGTTGCCGGATTGGAAGCCAAATGATCTCAACATTTACGCGCTGTATTCATCACGTAAACACTTGTCTCCTGCGGTGAGAGCTTTCATCGATCACAGTGAAGATTACTTTAAACAGCATCCTTGGTAATAGCGAAAGGCGTCGTCATCCCGACTTGAGATTCATACAAGATCCTGTACCTTACATGGATATATTTTCGCAGCGTCATTTAGAGTTTTAGTTAATGTCACAAGTTCGCATCAAATTTATTGCTTCCGATATGGATGGCACATTGCTTGACCAATACGGTCGTTTGGATCCGGAGTTTTTCGATCTGTTTTTGCAACTGGAAGAGCAAGGTATTTTGTTCTCCGCTGCGTCTGGTCGTCAGTATTACAGTCTGCGAGACACGTTCGCGCCAATCAAAGACAGACTGTTGTATGTGGCTGAAAACGGCACCTTGGTGATGTACCAAGACAAAGAGCTCTACAGTTGCACCATTCCTAAAGCGGAAGTGGCGGAGATTGTGAAAGCGGCTCGTGAAATTGACGGAGCGAACATCGTATTGTGTGGCAAGCGCTCGGCGTACATCGAAACGCATGATCAGCAATCGCTGGAAGAATTTCAAAAGTACTACCACCGCTGTGAATATGTGCCGGATTTGCTTGAGGTCGAAGACGAGTTTATTAAGGTAGCAATTTGTCACTTTGACGGTTCGGAAGAGCTCCTGTTCCCGACCATGAATACGAAGTTTGGCGCAACGCATAAAGTCGTAGTGAGCGCAAAAATTTGGCTGGATGTGATGAATGCCGAGGCGTCTAAAGGCGCGGCCATTCAGCACCTTCAAGAGACGATGAATTTTACTCCGGCAGAAACAATGACGTTTGGTGATTACCTCAATGACCTTGAAATGCTGCAAGTCAGTGAGCATTCGTACGCGGTTGCCAACGCGCACGAAGAGATTAAGAAAATTGCTCGTTATTCTGCGCCAAGCAACCAAGAGGCTGGGGTACTCAAAGTGATTAAAGAGAAAGTGTTAGCGAAGTAACGCTCATTTTTTCGATGTTATTTTCTTCTTCACGTAAAAAGCCCCGCATACACTGCGGGGCTTTGTTTTTTTTGGGGGGAGTAAGGTTCCCGTTTTAGCGTACGTACTTGGCGGTTGCGCTGACTAAAAAGTGTTGCAATTTCCCGTCTGATTTTGGCACCCACAAGTCGTTATGATAATGGTAAATACGGCCATTTATGGTCACAGACAAGGTATTATCACCCGTTTGCTCCATGCGAATAAACTGATCCGAAGTGACCAAAAACGGCTCTTGCTCTTCAATGCTCTGGCCCGTTGCCAATACGAAGTAGCCGAATCGGTTGCCAGCATCCGGATCGGTTGAGTAGATTCGATGCCCAACTAGGCTGTAGTCGTCGTTGAGTGCCTGCTCAAGCGTTTTTTGCCCGATGGTTTCGTGCGATGGAATAAATACCCAAGCCAACACACCTGCCGCAATGACTGCCAGTAGAAGCAGTACTTGCATGAACTTTCTCATCATATATACCGTTTAACGTTGAAATTTCATTTTGTACATGCGCTTATCCGCTATGCTGATAAGAAAGTCAACATTGTCACTGTCTTTAGGGTATTGCGCTAAGCCCATGCTCGTTGAAAGTGTTGAGACTTTATCGGAGTTTAATATTTGTGCATCAAAGACGGTATTTATCTGCTCACGTACGTTCTCTTCATTGAGATGTTCACCTTCAAGTATAACCGCGAACTCATCTCCTCCCATGCGATAAACAGTAAAATCATTGAGTGTCATAGAATTAAGCCGCCTAGCGATTTCCCGCAGTACAGTGTCGCCAACTTGGTGTCCGTGTGTGTCGTTGACTTCTTTAAAACCATTTAAATCTAGAATCCAGAGAGAAAAGGGCCTTTTTTCTTGAGTAAATTTGTTTAGGGTAATGAATAGTGCATTGCGGTTCCCTAGGTTCGTCAAAGGGTCGCTTAGCGCCAATTTTCTATGAAAATGGGATTCACGATAAAAGAAATAAGTTAGAGAGATAATCGACAAAACGAACGTCGCAAACAACATATATTGTGCTTGCATTAAGCGCTGGGTTTGACCTTTTTGTGCTTCATAAGCTTTACTACTTAGACGGAAGTTTTGATTAACGAAGTCTATTAAGCCTAAATATAGTGTTTGAGTTGAACGATAAAATGCAGCAGCAGCTTGGCTATCACCTGTTCTAGCTTCTACTAGTTGTTTTTCTAGCTCTTTGAACTCTTCAAAAAGGTTAATGAAGTAAAGGTGCATGTTGTTCCGAGAAAAAAACTTATTGGCTTTCGTGCTACTGGTCAATAAGTCAAAGCGACTCCACGCTAACTCGTATTGAAGCTCTGCACCATCAATATTCAATACGTTTTCATCTAACCGTCTGGCCTCGCCGACAAGTTCTGATAGTTCTTTGGAGAGTTGGAATAAAAACCAAGTCGCTTGTTTTTGTTCGTTATTAAAATTTTGTGAGAGTGAACGTGTTTGCTGTAAAAGCACGACATTCGCGAGAAGCAAAGAAACGGCAAACACCACCAGCAGCATTTTGCTGGTGGTAGAATATTGCAATATTCTTTGTTTCTTAGAATAGGGTTCTGATAACTTCATTCTTATTATTTTTCTTTTATTTCATTTACTTGCCATACCATTTGCGCATGATATTTATTGTAGTTTAGCTCTGGATAGAGATTGAGTGGATATATCACCCAGAAAGGGCCTTTATTCCTGACTTTTATGTAATTCTGATCTTGTTGATAAGCCAGTATTGGTTGATATCGAAGAATATCTTGTCGGGACAATGTCGAGTGATAGTCGTTTAAGCTGCTGATATCAACCTGCTCTGGTACCTTTCCGTAGACGTGTGTAAGAAGTGTGCTGAGTTTAACGCCTAAAAACTCTGACGAGGCAGGAAGCCAAGGCAATGTCATCGTGTAGCTAGTGGTAGGTAAAGCTTGGATCTCTTCCAGTTCCAGTATGACACTAGGCTGCTGGCTACTACTAAATACGATCGTATTTGCAGACAAGAATGGCGCAACAAAAAACAGACCTAGCGCGACTATTTTTTTCATCATATGCCCTTTTGAGTTTTATTCTTTTTTCTTAGCTAGGACAAAGGTGCTAGCGGTAATTTATTTATAATTATAGAGCCAACCGGATGAGATTTTATAATACGTTATGTTTCAAAAATAACTGTCGGTTTACGTCACGTCAAGGTTATTAAGTTGCTTCTTAATTAAAAGCTCAGAGTATTGGGATGATGGTAGAGTTTCGTAATGATCTCGCGGTATTTAATAGGTTTTTAGTGCAACTTTGTGTCATTTTTAATAAAGATACTGTGTCGGAAATGAGAATCTAATAAGGCGAGAAATGGACGTCGAATTTGTTCTTAAGTTACATTATTTTACATATTTAAATCATCGATATTCAGATATGTATTTGTTAGTACGTAAAGAAAATAAAGTCACCTAGTTTTGGTGACTTTATTTTTTATTTCATGAGCTTACTTAAATTAACTATGCAAACAAATATTTTGCATGGAAGTTGAGGTGCTCTTCAATAAAGCTTGAGATGAAGTAATAGCTATGGTCATAGCCTGGTTGCATTCTCAAGGTTAGGTTTGAATCGTGTATTTTTGCCGCAGCAATCAGCGCTTCCGGTCTAAGCTGCTCATTTAAGAAGCCATCAGCATCACCTTGATCAACCAAAATTGGTAATGGTGATTGTTGTTGTTTTAGAAGTTCACTTGCATCGTATTGCTTCCAGCTTTCAAGCTCCTTGCCTAAGTAAGCAGTAAAGGCTTTTTGTCCCCAAGGGCATTGCATTGGGTTACTGATTGGACTGAACGCTGAAATTGAACGGTACTGTTCTGAATTTTTCAGACCAATGGTGAGCGCTCCGTGGCCGCCCATGCTGTGACCCGAAATCGACTTCACGTCAGAGACAGGGAAGTTACTTTCGATGATCGCAGGTAACTCCTCGGTCACATAGTCGTACATGCAGTAATGCAGTGACCAAGGTGCTTGCGTCGCATTAAGGTAAAAGCCAGCTCCTTTTCCTAGGTCATAGCTTTCGTCGTCAGCGATACCTTCGCCTCTCGGACTTGTGTCTGGTGCAATGATCGCAATGCCAAGCTCGGCCGCCATACGAAATGCGCCCGCTTTCTGCATAAAGTTCTCATCGGTACACGTTAAACCAGAGAGCCAGTATAGCGCGGGTACGGGATTTGATTTCGTTGCGTTAGGTGGCAAGAATATCGCGAAGCGCATGGTGCAGTTTAGGGCATTGGATTCGTGTGTATATTGCTTGTGCCAACCGCCAAACACTTTGGCTTGGCTTACATTTTCAATGGTCATGAATAAACTCTCTAATTAGCAGAAGGAATTCAGGCTCCCCAAAAGGAGAGCCTGAGGCAGCATTATTGATCCATATGGATAACTGTTCGGATGCTCTTACCTTCATGCATCAGATCAAACGCTTTGTTGACATCTGCTAATCCCATTGTGTGGGTAATGAACTCCTGTAAGCCGAATTCACCAGCCATGTAACGGTTTACGATTTCTGGAAGCTCAGAGCGACCTTTAACGCCACCGAAAGCGCTGCCACGCCATACACGACCAGTTACCAGTTGGAATGGACGAGTTGAGATCTCTTGACCTGCACCAGCAACACCAATGATTACTGACTCACCCCAACCTTTGTGACAGCACTCAAGTGCTTGGCGCATCACGTTTACGTTACCGATACATTCGAATGAGTAGTCAACACCACCGTCTGTCATTTCAACAATCACTTCTTGAATTGGCTTGTCGAATTTTTGTGGGTTGATGCAATCAGTTGCACCAAGTTGTTTCGCTAGGTCGAATTTGCTTTCGTTGATGTCTACACCGATGATGCGGCTGGCACCAGCCATGCGAGCACCGATGATTGCAGAAAGACCGATACCGCCGAGACCAAAGATTGCCACTGTGTCGCCTTTTTCAACTTTAGCTGTGTTTAATACCGCACCCATACCAGTGGTTACGCCACAACCTAGAAGACAAACTTCTTCAAGTGGTGCTTCTTTGTTTACTTTCGCTAGTGAGATTTCTGGAAGAACCGTGTACTCAGAGAAAGTAGAACAACCCATGTAGTGGAAGATAGTTTCGCCGTTGATAGAGAATCGGCTTGTGCCATCTGGCATTAGGCCTTTACCTTGCGTTTCACGAACGGCCTGACATAGGTTCGTTTTGCCAGATTTACAGAACTTACACTCACCACATTCAGCAGTGTAAAGTGGGATAACGTGGTCGCCAACTTCAACGCTTGTTACGCCTTCGCCAACCATTTCAACGATACCGCCACCTTCGTGACCAAGGATTGAAGGGAAGATACCTTCTGGATCGTCACCTGATAGTGTGAATGCGTCAGTGTGACAAACCCCAGTTGCTACGATGCGTACTAGCACTTCGCCGGCTTTTGGAAGTTGTACATCCACTTCTTCCATTTTAAGCGGCTCACCTGCAGCCCAAGCGACCATTGCTTTTGATTTTATGTGAGTTTGACCAGGTTTGATTTCAAGCGACATTGGATGTTTCCTTTATATTTTCAGTATATGGAGTGACGTAATAAGCGTAGTTAAGGTTTGCTTACCGCGCTTCGTCGTTTTGTTGGTGCTCATTTTAGGTGTTTCAGTAAAAATGATAATCCGTCCATTTTGAAAATGATTTTTACATATGCGTAATAATGATAAGGTGAGCGTGTAAAAAGAGTGCGATGCCTCCTTAAAGCGGAAGGGAAATGGAAAAGGTGATTGACCTGAAGTTAGATAGAGGGGCTAAAGTAGAAAACAGTCAAACCATCAGCTAAGTAAGAGTGATTATGAATAAGACGGATCTGAGTGCCTATTTAACCAAGCTAGGCTTGCCTAGTGAATTGCCCGCCGATTTGGAGTCATTGCACAGAATTCACGTGGCGCAACATCGTTGCCTGCCGTTTGAGAATTTTGACATCGCATTGCAGCGAGGCGTCTCTGTTGAGATTGAAGATATTATTCAAAAAACCGTGTACCACTCTCGCGGTGGTTACTGCTTTGAATTAAATGGTTTAATGCTTGATGTGCTCAACACTCTTGGGTTTGAAGCGCGAAGTTTGCTAGGGCGTGTACATGTGTCTGGTACACCAACAGGTCGTAGTCATCAAATCACGTTAGTGACGTTAGAGGAACAAACATGGATTGTCGATGTGGGTTTTGGCTCCAATACCCCTCGAGCGCCATTGCCATTTATCCTTGACCAAGTGATTCAGACGGATTTACAAACCTTCCGTTTTGTCAAAGATGCTCAGTTTGGTTATTTCCTCCAAGTGCTTTCAACCGATGGAACGGACACGTGGAACAATCTATACAGCTTTGACCTAGAGTTTGTGTTTGCTGGTGACATTGCATGTAGCAACTTCTTTACCTCGACTTCGCCTAATTCGCGTTTTACTAGCGCAAGAGTCGCTGCTAGAGCGACAGAAAGTGGGTTGGTGACGCTGCTTAACTACACACTCAGATGCACCAATCATGAAGAGCTAACAGAAATAGAGCTAGAGCCAGGTCAAACCTACCTGGATGCGTTGAAAGACTATTTTGGCATTGAGCTTGATGCGCAATACGACGATCTTCGTCCGTTACCTGACGCGTAAAGTTTTCCCGTTTTCAAAGCGTAGCGCGACGAGAACAATGTAATCACTATTTGTCTAGAAGAGGTCGACAGGAATACAGCATGGCGAATTGGGAAGGAGTCAGCGAGTTTGTTGCCGTAGCGGAAACCAACAGCTTTACAGCTGCCGCGGCTAAACTGAAAACGTCAGTGGCACAAATCAGTCGCCGCGTATCGGCACTTGAAGAGCGTCTTGCGGTTAAGTTACTGCATCGCACGACGCGAAAAGTTTCTCTGTCTGAAGCTGGACAGCTTTATTATCAGCAGTGCAAACATTTGGTCGAAGGGCTAGAACTAGCTGAGCTTGCTGTAACGCAAATGCAGACCGAACCGCGAGGTTTGCTGCGTGTGACGGCGCCTGTGACCTATGGGGAAATGAACCTCGCACCGCTCTTGCATCAGTTTTTGGAGAAATACCCGCGTGTGGACCTCGATTTAGTTCTGACCAATCAAAAACTGGATTTGATAGAGCAAGGGGTAGACGTGGCGATTCGTCTTGGCCGCCTGCAAGATTCCAGCATGATCGCAAAGCGTCTTTCGTCGCGTCAAAATTACGTGTGTGCTAGCCCTATGTATTTGGAGCGATTTGGCGAGCCTCACACATTATCCGAACTCGAACTGGCTCGACATCAGTGCCTAGTTGGTTCGGTCGATTATTGGCATTTTAAGGAAAATAAACGCGATAAGTCTTTGCGTGTGTCGGGGAGGATTAAATGCAATAGTGGTTTTGCGCTAATGGGCGCCGCCAAGCGTGGTTTGGGTTTAGTGCAGTTGCCGGACTATTACGTTCAAGAAGCTCTAGATAACGGTGAGCTAGTCGAGGTGCTGACCGATTACCGAGATGACCGTGAAGGCATTTGGGCACTGTATCCACAAAGCCGAAATTTATCGCCCAAAGTGAGGTTGTTGATCGACTTTTTAGCGCAGGAACTAGCGGATTAGAGTTTTCAATAACTTTAATACAACTGAAATCGCTAAAACGCCCGGTGATGCCGGGCGTTTTTATTAGGATGAGAGCTGGAATCGAAAAGACATGAACCACTATTGGTTGGATTCCGCGTCTTCACGTTTAATCACTTTGTGCCCATCTTCAGACACGCCTTGCTTCCAATAGCTGCTGATGTAGATATTCTCGCGATCGACTTCTTTTTCGTTGCGGAAATATTGGCGCAGCGCACGCATTGAATCGAACTCACACGCACACCATACCGAAGCGTTACCATCTAACCACTCGAGTTCGCGAACGCTATCAGCCAAGGTTTGCTGTTCGGTTAGCCAAATCAACTCCATACCGGCTGGCGTGTTTAGGGGTTGAATGTCGGCTGGAGACATCACGCTGATCACAGCGTAGCCTTTGGCCTCTTCTGGCAGCGTACGAATTTTCGCAGAAAGTGCTGGAAGTGCTGTCATATCGGCAGCCATGAAGAACCAATCCGCCTCAGTATTTAAGTTGGAGATGCTACCTGGCCCAACAATGCTGATCGTGTCGCCTTTTTGCGCGGCCATTGCCCAACGCGCTGCAAATCCGCATTGCAGATCTTGCGTTACGTGTCGGACGAAATCCACTTCGATTGAACTGGTTTCTGGATGAAAGCGTCGAATAGTGTAGGTGCGCATGATTGGTCGGTCGTCTTCTGACAGGATGCTCAGATCCGCGCCGCCCATATCGTTAAACAGTAATTTGATGTAACTGCCTTCGCAGTCACGAGGAAAGTGGCTCAGCGCCTCACCTTGCAAGGTAATGCGCTGCATGTTTGGAGTGATGGTTTCTGTGTCTGTGACAACAAGCGTTTTAGGTTGAGGCTTCTTTTTCATTGTTACTTTACTCGATAATTATTCTCTTTCTCATTTAAAGATTATCAAGTTCCCTAACAAGAGGGTAGCGTCTTTAAACAAATTTACACTGTGAATTAACGCCAAAGCCTCAAGCAAAATGCAGTATCTGTCCTTTCCCAATTACGTAAAGTGAGTCGTTTTTTAACCCAAAATAGACTTATATCATTGGAATCGTAGACAAAAGCAACAGCGCAGCCATGCTGTAGTTGAACCCCTTAACGCGTTTATCGGTGGTCAACCAACGCTGCAATTGCATACCTGCCGCCGTCCAAAATGTTACCGATGGCAAGTTAGCTAAGCAGAAGATACCGGCGATAAAAGTCAGTTCGAGCCAAGAACCGCCACTGCTGTATACCGTAATGGCCGTCAACGCCATCGACCAACCTTTTGGGTTCACCCATTGGAATGCGACAGCCCCTAAAAAAGACATTGGGCGAAAATCGTGTTTTGCTTCGGTTTTGTCGCTGGTGGCGATTTTGTACGTCAAGTACAGCAAATAACTCAAGCTCAACACTTTCAAAATGGAGTGTGTAATTGGATATGCGTGGAACAGGCTCATCAAGCCAATACCCACCAAAATTAGCATGGCACCAAAGCCGAAGGTAATGCCCAACATGTGTGGGATAGTGCGTTTAAAGCCGACATTTGCCCCTGAGGTCATCAACATAATGTTATTGGGACCCGGCGTAAAAGTGGAGACAAAAGCGAACAACGCCAAAGCGCCCAGTTGATGATATTCCATAGATTGTTCCTTGAATCAGTTCTCGATAAGTTGAGAACAACTATAAGTAGAACTGAGGTCAATATTGTGCTTTTATTTGATGATTAGAAACTAAATAAGCAATGAAACATCATGATGGATAGATTTGACGAAAGAATATTGCAAGTGCTCAAACGAGATGGAAGAATCTCCAATGTGGAGCTGTCGGAACGCGTTGGTTTATCTCCGTCTGCAACCTTACGCCGAGTGCAAGATTTAGAGCGTAAAGGCGTGATCAAAGGCTACCGAGCAGTACTGGATAATCAGCAACTTGGTGTGGGTTTTGTCGCTTATGTGTCGATTGGTTTGGCCTCGCACTCTAAGCAGGCACAGCTGGGTTTCGAAGAGCATGTGCGTTTTGTAAACGAGGTGGTGGAATGTCACAACATTACGGGATCTAACGAATATCTCATACGCGTAGAGACGCAAAATCTCGCCGCTTATAAAGCGTTCCATGCTGATGTGTTGGGTGAGTGCGAACACGTCAAGTCGATCACAACGATGGTGGTGATGGACACACCAAAAGACGAGCGATAGCCAAACGAGAGTGACAGTTTTTGTGGCACATGAATTTGAAGTGACTCGAAAGAGTCAGTCGAGTATGAGAATGGTTCACAACAAATGCTGGAAAGCAGATGGCACTCTTACAATTTCCATATTTATTCTTACCTTCTAAATAATCCCATCCTGCTAGTTTTGCTTAAACCGCTTGTGTTTCAGAGCGGCGAGTCAGCAAAATTAAGGATGAACGATGAAATCACATGTAACACTTCCTCTTTTGAGCTTAAGCGCTGTTGCCGCATTGAGCTCATTTAACGTCAACGCCCATGGCTGGGTAGAGTTTCCAAGTGCTCGTCAAAATACGTGTTATTTAGACGGTGGTTTTTGGACCAACGAGATCCCTAACCAAGCGTGTAAAGCGGCTTTTGAAGAATCTGGTGCTTACCCGTTTGTGCAGCGCAGTGAAATTGCAGCAAACGTACCAAATTACCGAGATATGGAGCATGTGAAAGCCGTGGTTCGCGACGGTGAGCTATGTTCTGCTGGCGATGCCGCTAAGAAAGGCTTGAACTTTCCTTCTCCAAACTGGCAGCGCACCAATGTTACGCCAGATGCAAATAACCAGATTGAATTGGTGTTTTACGGCAAAGCGCCGCACAACCCATCGTACTGGGAATTCTATCTCACCAAGCCAACTTATGATGATTCAAAGCCTCTTACTTGGAGTGATTTAGAGCTGATCGACACCGCAGGTGATGTGTATGTTGATGCGGAAAAACGCTACCGTATTCAGGTGACTTTCCCTGCTGATCGTTCCGGCGATGCGGTGCTTTATACTCGTTGGCAGCGCATTGATGTCGCTGGGGAAGGTTTCTACAACTGTAGTGACATTACGTTAAACGGAACGGGCACGACGCCACCGACTGACCCTGTTGATCCAACCGAACCGGGCAATAATCTGACATCTCTGGGCTACTTTGTTCAGCAAGGTTTCGGACCAGTAGAAGCGGGTGACACCATTCGTTTTCGTACGTTTAATGCGACAGGCAATGAAATTGTCGATATTTCACTACCAATCAGTGCAAACAATACGGCGACTTGGGCGGCAGAAATTGCGGATCAATTTAATGCGCAGCAAACGGGCGATTGGTACGTGGGCATTTGGCATCAAGAGATGAGCCACTACATGTTCGATAGTAACAACGTGAATGCGAACCAAGTATTAGCGCCAAGTGCAGACTTCAGTTATGCGTTGTCACTGATCAAAGCGGATGTAACGCCACCAGTTGAACCAACCAACTTGTGGGACAAGACGGCCGTATACAACCAAGGTGATGTGGTGACGCACAACGGCAAAGAATGGACTGCCCAGTGGTGGACGTCTGGTGAGGAACCAGGCACAACAGGCCAATGGGGTGTATGGCGTTAAGCCAGTTATTCGGGCTCTGAACAATAAAACCCTTCTCATGTTAGAAGGGTTTGTTTTTTTAGCCTAAAACGATCACTTTGGTCGAGTGGTTGTCTTGAAAATCAGAGCACATATCGTTATTCGCTTGCTCTCCACTCGCTCCAGTTGAGCATCGCGTAGTCTGCCAGTTTTAGCATCGGAATGTCTTCGTGTGTATCACCGTAGGCATAAACAGACGCAAATTCGTCGAGCGAAAACGTGGCCCTAACGCGCGAGACTTTTTTTTCTAAACTACAATCACCTTGCTGGTAAAAGCCACTCAGTTTTGGCTGTTCTGAGATCAGTTCACTGCACAGCAAGTGGTAACCGTTCGCTTCACACCAAGGCTTGAGATACGCATTGAGTGATGCCGACACCACCACAATGGTATCGCCTCTGTGCTGATGCCACGCCAACCTTTCCATCGCTTCTGGCCGTAAGTACAGCGGGATCACTTCATGGGCAAACTGAGTGCCAATCGCTTCAATTTTCTGCGTTTCTTTCCCTGAAAATGCAATAAAACTGCTGAGAGGACGCATAACACGAGCGGGTAACACTCCGAGTTTGTACAGCGCATAAAATGGCATGATAGCGACCTTTCCTACTCGTTTGCGCAGGCCATAAGCAGAATAGTGGAGGAAAAGGCTAAACATATCCTCTCGGGTGATGGTGCCATCAAAATCAAACAGTGCCAGTGACGGCTTAGTATTATCGAGCAAATTCAGCGCCTATTTTTTGGTTTAAGATCGTTTTGTGTTTATTGATAAAACACCGCCAACCAGATGGTTTCTTGCGTTGGGTCAGTCCAGCTCACTTTGTGTTTGGTATGAGCTGGAATCGTAACGTGATCGCCTGCCTCAAGTCGTTGCACTACACCTGATTCAAAAGTCAGCTCTGCAGCTCCTTTAAGAACCAAGACCCATTCATGTTCTTCTTGATCGTACCAGCCACTTTCGGGTGAGGTTTGCCCCGTTGAGACAATGCGTTCTATACGCAGGTTTTTGTGGGTCAGCAGGTCTTCGAACACTTCCTCGTCGAGGTTATTCGGTAAGTCTTTAAACAGGTTCATGGCCTTTCCTTAGAGAATGATCAGTCCAAAAGGCGCAAGCAATTGCTCTTGTTGCCAATCACAAATCTTAACACCAAACAGAGAAACGCGGCGCACATCCAGCCCGTCTAGTTCGACATGAGTCAGATCACATTGCTCAACGTTAAAGGTTCCCCATTGTTCTGGCGAGAATTCGCAGCGAGATAAATCCGAGCCTTTGAGAGTTGCCCCTGCGAGGTTCGCACCGTTCCAACGGTTTTCAAAGAGGTCACATTTTTCTAGTAACACTCGTTCGAAGTTACAGTAGGTGAGGTTGCAGCCAGTAATAAAAGCAGAACAGAAAAACATGGTGTTACTGACGCGATTAGCAAAGTTCGCACCTTGGAAGTTTGCCCCTTTGAGATCGCACTTACGCAGCTCCAAGCCCATACAATTTGCGCCGTTAAACAGGCTCATCGCCAACATGCAGTTCGTAAAGCTGGCGTCTTTTAAGTTCGCGAAGCGAAAACTACACCCTTCTAGCGCTTTGGATTCGATAAAGCGACAGTCGATGAACTTAGCATCGCGCAGATCGGCATGGTCGAAACAGCACATATAAAAGTGGCAGTTTTTAAAGGTAGCATTCTGAAAATCGTGATGAGAAAAGTTTTCTCGTTCAAAAATGAGATCGGTTTTTAACATGTCTTCTCCTTAGCTGCGAGCAGACTAGCACTCCAAGTGACTGATTTTCCAGAAAAATAACTTCTTGTATTTCAGTGCTTTACAAACCCCTCAAGTCGCGATTTTAAGGGGGCAAACGAGCGTTTTAAGTGGGTTGTTTTTTGAAAATAGAAGACGTAGAGGACGAAAAAAGTTTTTGCTGGCTACGAGCCTTAACGAGAGGATTCGCATTTATGGGTATGCATGGCAACTCACACGCACAGTTTGCATTACAGAATTGTATCCTATTTGCATAATTTGTTGATCAATATGGCGTTTCTCCATACAAAAAACCTATATTTTTCACAAATTGATTTCCATCAAAATAGTAGGGTTTCTATGTGCTAGATTGCGCGCAGCTCAAAAAAATATAGATGCCCGTGTGCTTCAAGGCGCTGAGTTTACTTGAAATCTAAGGCCAGTCAGCAGGCACACCTTTGGGTACGACATAACGAAGCCCTATAAAAGGAAATAAAAAATGAAAAAAACAATCTGCAGTCTAGCAGTGGTTGCTGCACTCGTGTCACCAAGTGTTTTCGCTCATAAACAAGGTGACTTCGTTCTTCGTGTTGGTGCGGCGTCTGTTGTTCCAAATGACAGCAGCGATAAGATTCTTAGTTCTCAAGAAGAGTTAGAAGTTGACTCAAATACGCAGCTTGGTTTGACGTTTGGCTACATGTTCACAGATAACATCAGCCTAGAGCTTCTAGCAGCAACACCATTCAGCCACGATATTTCGACAGGTTTGGTTGGTAGTGATATCGCGAAAACCAAACATTTACCACCAACGCTAATGGTGCAGTACTACTTTGGCGAGCCACAAAGTAAGTTCCGTCCATACGTTGGTGCAGGTCTCAACTACACCATGTTCTTTGATGAGGGTTTCAATAGCACGGGTAAAGACAATGGCTTATCAGATTTGAAATTAGATGATTCATTCGGTCTAGCAGCGAATATTGGTGTGGACTACATGATCAACGATCAATGGTTCCTCAACGCTGCTGCGTGGTACGCAAACATTGAAACAGAAGCAACTTACAAAGCAGGTGGAGCGAAGCAAAAAACCGACGTCAAAATTAACCCTTGGGTATTTATGATCAGCGGCGGTTACAAGTTCTAAGAAAAACCAGTAGTTACACGCACATTACTATTATTGGCATGACTTTGGGGGCGGTTACGGGGACTGCCCCTCTTTTTTATCCTCGTTTTGATTGCACATCATTTACTCCACTTAGCAACATGCAAAATTGGATCTTTACCTTGCAGATCATTTTATTGTCGGAAGATCGAAAAGTCCTACACTGATCACATAATTGAACAAGTGGACAATATAAATGAGCGACGACATCGCAAAGCATTCCTCCTCCAGATCTAAGCTGGTAAAAACTCTTTTCTTTACTCTCTGTGTTATCGCATTTGGTGCGATGTATTGGTCTTGGCAGTATTCAGACAGTCACCCAAGCACGGAAGATGCCTACGTTAGGGCAAAAATTTTGTCGGTAGCGCCTCAGGTAAAAGGCCAAGTGGTTTCCGCGGATGTCAAAGACTTCCAATCTGTTAACAAAGGTGACCTACTGCTGAAGATAGATTCACGCCCATATTTGTTGGCAGTGAAGCAAGCAAAAGCGGCATACCAATTGGCGGTCCAGCAACATGACGTTGCCGATAAGCAGGTAACTGAAGCTGTTGCGGGCTTAGATGCGGCGCGCTCTAACCTGATAGAAGCGCAAGTGGAGTACAAACGTACGGATTCCTTGGTGAAACGCAAACTGGCGTCGGACCAAGATTTAGATACGGCAAAAAACAAACTAGCCAATGCCCAAGCGAGCCTGGAGCAAGCGCGCGCGACGGTAGAAAAAGCCATTGCGAACCGTGGTGAAGAAGGCGCAGAGGCTGCGGTTGTTCAACAAGCGGGAGCACAGTTAGCGCAAGCAGAGCTGAACTTGAGCTACACCGACATTACGTCACCAGTGGATGGCATTGCCGGTGAGATCAATACGCACGTAGGCTCGGTCGTTAGCGTGGGTCAAACGTTGTTCCCTGTGATTTTAAAAGACAGCTATTGGGTACGCGCGAACTTTAAAGAAACCGATCTTACTCATATTAAACCTGGCATGCATGCGGATGTGGTGATTGATATGTACCCAGACGTGGTGTGGAAAGCAACGGTAGAACAACTATCGCCTGCGAGTGGTACATCGTTCTCCTTGATGCCACCAGAAAACGCAACGGGTAACTGGGTTAAAATCAAACAGCGTTTCCCTGTACGTTTGGCATTAGAAGTACCGGCCGATGCGCCGCAACTTCGCGTGGGTGCGAGCTCAGAAGTCACCATTGATTTGCAAAGTAGCGTGCAATGAGCCATCAAATTACGGCAGACAAACGGGGGATTGCCACCGTCGCCGTGATGCTTTCTGCCATCATGGTGTTAATCGATATGACCGTTGCGAACGTGTCGCTATCGCACATGATGGGCGCGTTGGGCGCAACGGCAGACCAAATTACGTGGGTGTTGACGGGTTACAGCATGGCGGAAGCGATCTTCATTCCGATGACCAGTTTCTGGGTGTCGCGTTTTGGTGAACGCAAAGTCATGTTGGTTGCTGTGATCGGTTTTGTGATTGCCAGTGCGCTTTGTGGGCAAGCACAGTCTCTTGAAGAGATGGTGCTATTTCGCATTATCCAAGGCGCTTTCGGCGCGTCGGTGATTCCATTGGCGCAGTCGACGTTAGTGCAGATCTATCCGTATGAGCAAAAAGGCAAAGCGATGGCGATTTTCTCCATCGGCATTTTGCTTGGTCCTATTTTGGGCCCAGTTGTAGGTGGTGTGATCACCGACAACATTAACTGGCGCTGGATTTTTTACATCAACTTGCCATTCGGTTTGATCTGTACCTCTTTGATTTATCGCTATATCCATATCGACAACAAATCCAAACCTAACTTTGACTGGTGGATCATCGGTTACATGGCGTTAGGTGTGGGCGCGTTGCAGTTTGTGTTGGATAAAGGGAATGAAGACGACTGGCTCGACTCACGTATGATTCAGACCGCGATATTGCTCGCAGTCATGGGATTGGTGATGTGGATCTATCGCAGTTGGAAAACCAAAAGTCCAATAGCGCCATTGTGGCTACTGAAAGACCGAAACCTTATGGTCTCGTCATTGATGATTGCCGTGGTGTCGATGGCGATGTTTGGTCTGACGACTCAACAACCAATGCTGTTGGAAAGCTTGCTGGATTATCCGGTCTCAACCACTGGTTTATTAATGGCACCGCGTGGGTTGGCGTCAGCGGCGATGTTGATTTTGGTGATTAAGCTCAATCCGCAATTCGATCCCAGAATCAAAATAGTCTTTGGCTTAAGCTGCATCGGTATTGGTAGTTATTTGATGACGCAATACTCACTGCAGATCGATACATTTTGGATTGTGATGCCGAGTATGATTCAGGGGATGGGGCTTGGTTTAACCTTCTCGACGCTATCCACCTTGGCGTATTTAACGATTCCGAAAGAGCAATCTGTTGCGGCGGCGAGTATTTACAATCTGTTCCGTACCATTGGTAGCTCGTTTGGTATTTCTATCGCCACCACGTTCCAATATCGTGATAGTCAGCAGCAATGGCATGCACTGGGAGAGGGTATTAATCCTTATAATCCTAACTTGCATGACTGGGCGGCCAATCAGGGGCTTTCTATTACCGACCCGGTTGCGTTAGACCAATACCAACAGATGTTGCAGCAGCAATCGCAAATGGTCGCGTTTGTGCACACCTTCCAGCTTGTGGGAGTGATGTTCGTGATCATGATGCCGATGCTGGTTTTCATTCGGTCGCGTGAATAACATGAAGTTCCGGTGAATAGTGTAAGAGAACGCCTCTCAAGTTGTGTCAGCTTGAGAGGCGTTTTTTATTGGACAGTGCCAGTGAAAGAAGGACGTTTACTCAAACGTCACTTCGTCAAAATGCGGATTGGTTTTGAGCGCGCGCATTGCGACTAATTGTTCAGTCGGGAAAGCGGTGTGCTCACCATCCATATCTAAAAACAAGCACTCTTGTCGCTGCATGTCGTAGCCTGTGTCGAACGCGTTGCCCTGATGAGTTTCACCATTTTTTAGTGTGATCTCGATAGGGAGCTTAAACATACAGGCGATTTCAATAAAATCGTATTGGCTGCAAGTCACCATAGTTTTCTCCTTTCAAACCGACGCAGTATTCAGAAGGTTTGAGAACCGTATCCTTAAATAGGAGACGTTTGATTGAAACTGAATCTTCATCTTACACCTCATTTTGGTCACGAAATAGACATACACGCACGTTTTAATAAACCTACTGTTGAGCGTTCACAAGCGAGACAAAACTACGATATGTCTGAGACGATACTTAAGCGCACATACCTAACAAGTGAACAAAAGACACAAAAGCCAAGTTCACTGATTTCCCCTCAAACCTACGATGCGCAGTTGGCGCACCGTGTTCACCACTCGCCTCAATTTGAAAACGGCCGAGTTAAAAACGAGATGCCAAATGTCCCTAGCCCGCAATCATTCTGGCAGGTGTGTTGGAGCTATCTTGGTGGTAGAACGCCATTGAGTCCTAACGAACATCTGCCACATTTCCCAATTCAACCTACGCAGTTTGCGCAGCGAAGTGAATCGATGCGCGTTACTTGGCTGGGCCATTCCACCATGCTGGTGGAGGTCGATGGCATTCGAATTCTGACTGATCCGGTATTTGATTACGCTTCTCCGTTCATCGCAAAAGCGTGGTTTGAACGCAATATTCCCAATACCCATGCCAGAGATTGTTTGCCGATTCCTGAAATTATCGTGATTTCACACGATCATTACGACCATTTAGAAGCATCGACCATACGTTTCTACGCTGATAAATCCGTGACGTTTTATGTGCCCTTAGGGGTTGGCAAGCATCTGATAAAGTGGGGCGTTTGCGCAGACAACATCGTGGAATTCGATTGGTGGGATAGCGTGCACTATGCCGGAATCGAACTGATTTGTACGCCTGCTAACCATAATTCGGGTCGTACTTATTTCGATAAAAACGCGACCCTGTGGGCTTCTTGGGTCATCAAAGGAAAAGAAGAGACGCTCTATTTTAGTGGCGATTCAGCTTACGATTCGCATTTTTCCGAGATAGCACAGCGATGTGGACCAATCGACATTGCCTGTTTGGAAGTGGCTGCCGATGTGAAAGGCCAAGGTTATCCGGTCGAAAACTGGGGGCACATGCAGGCTCATCATACCGTGCAAGCGTTTCGCGATTTAAATGCGAAAAAACTGTTGCCCGTACATTGGGCTACATACGAGCTGTTTACTCACCGCTGGGACGAACCGATTTTAGATTTGCTTGCCCATTGTCAAAAAGAACATATAACGCTGCTGACGCCAATGCCGGGGGAGAGTTTTTTCGTTCATAAAAAACAGATAAATAAACAATGGTGGCGAGAAAAAGAAACAGGTGAGCCAGCTAGAATTTTGACTTAATAATATGTTCTTACTTCAATAATTATTTTAGAAGTTAACCTTGTTATTTTCAGAATATAACAAGGTTTTTTTACTCGCTTACTCATCAATCACTTGAGGTTTTAACTCGACGATATTTCCTTCCGGATCATGAATATAGAGTGAGCGACCGAATCCTTGTGCGCCGTAGCGTTTCGCAAACTCTTCGGTTTCAATGCCGTTCGAACGCAGATATTCCAGTAATTCATCCTCGGAAAAAGGCGCCAATTGCAGGCAAAAATGATCAATATTACGACCATTTTGAACTGGTGGCTTTCCGCCGAGTTGACCCAATTCGCTGTCTACCGTCACTACATCAATCAATGCGTTACCTGCCCTAAGTTGAGTTAAACCAAGTTCCGTTACTTGGCGCTCGACAGGGCAGCCCAAAATGTCTCGATAGAAATGCAACATAGCATCGAGGTTACAGGTCCTTAAAACAACATGATCAAGCGCTTTGATGGCGATTGGATTTTTGGTGGGCATGCTTCACTCCTTTTGCATTGTGTTGAGGTAAGTATAAAGTGACCTTAAAAGTGGTGAGAGAAATGATCAAATTCCAGACGTTTTTTTGCTAGAGCGAGTGCAGAAACACTGCAACTTAAAGCAAACAAAAAAGGCTAGCGTATTGCTAGCCTTTTGGTATATGGATGGGGCTATTACTCGTAATCAGAAGCGTAAGTTTCTTCGTAAGAGTGTGAGTAAAGCTCGAATAGGTTACCGAATGGGTCTTCTAGGTAAACCATTTTCGCAGGCTTATTATCGTCTTCTGGGTGGTAACGCATGATGTCCATGCGAACTTTGCCACCTAGTGCTTCGGTGCGTTTGATAGCACCTTCAAAATCGTCTGTCTGCAAACAGAAATGGAAGATACCGATGCGAGAAAAATCCACTTCATGGCGCTCTTGACGCTCTTTCATTTCGAATAACTCAAGGCCGATGCCATCACTTGTCACAAGGTGCGCAATGTTGAAGCCTTTAAAGCCTTCCCCAAAGACCGCAATACACATTCTGCCAATTGCCGTTTCGCGTTCTTCAATCACTTTCGTGTTGCCCATAACGACTTTTAGACCTAGCGCTTGCGTGTAAAACTCAACCGCTTTGTCCATATCTCCGACCATAATACCGACATGATTCATTTTCATTTGTTTGCTCCCAACATGTGTGTTTGAACGTTGTCTTGTTTCGATGTGGGAGAGTATATGGCGTGATGTTGATTACATGAAATTATCATAAATTATAAAAATGATAATTTTATTTAATGTTGTACATGTTGGGATTGAGTTAGTGAGCTAAGGCCTCAACAGCTTGCCTCACCGAGGTGAAATGAATCTTGATAATGCACCGTTGCGCGAGGCTGAATTCATGCGATTGGATTAATGACGTAACCTCTTCTACGGACAGCGTTCGTTCTTTTGGGTGTAAAAGAGTGGTGTTCGAACCATTGTTTTTCAATTCGAACGTGTTGCCATTTGAGTCAATAACGTAATCATCTTGCCCAAAAATGAGGGCTTCGCATTCAGAGTCTAAGTCGGACTGGGAATGCGTATAGATCAGCTCATCGTCGCCGTCTAGTTTTAGCAAGCATGGCCAGCATACTGCGTGGGCTCTCATGGTTAACTCATTATTCATTGTTATTTAGAAACTTGACCCAGGTTGTTGCAAAAATGCTAACTCTTCAGGTGTGCTTTCTCTACCCAAGATGGCGTTGCGATGTGGGTAACGTCCAAACTGGTCGATGATGGCTTTGTGTTTTAGCTCAAAATCGTAGTTATTTTCAAGCCCTGATGCGCGAAACAATTTCTCAGCTTCGACATGAATGAGGCGAGATTCGCTGTGCATAAACGGCATGTACAAAAAGCTTAGCTGCTCAGGCGCTAATTCTTTATCGTGACCTAACCGAATTGCCTCTTGAGCCAGTGCTAATGCGAGTTGGTCTTGTGCAAACGCTTTTGGGGTGTTGCGATACACATTACGTGAAAACTGGTCGAGGACGATGATTTCGGCCAATCGTCCTTGTGCGCTGTTACGCCAATTAAACAGTTCACAACGAGCGGCTTGTTCTAATACCGAGGCAAATCGCGATGCAATACGCTTGTCCAGTTCTGGGTTGTTTTCAAACCAATTTTGGGGCGATAGCTCCTCGAACCAAAATTTGATGACTTCTTGGTACATGGATCTTCCTTCCTATTGCATTAGCTAAAGAATAAAAAGCCAGAAGGCGAGCTCCTGGCTTTCTGCGTGTTATCGACCGTAAGTCTCTACGATGTAACGTTCAAAATCGTCACACATTTGTTCGTCAGAGATGGTGTTGCTTGCCAGCTCTTTACTGCCGTCGACGACTTTAATCGCGGCGTTCAGTGAAGCGACTGATGCTCGCTCTCGCGTCGCAAGTGAGTCGATTTTCTTCTGCTGCACTTCCCATGCCTGTTCTGGCGACAGGTTACACACGTCTGCAAGGTATTTGGCATTGAAGCCTTCGCCAGTCAGGCTGACAATGGTTTCGTTGTGCGACAAGTGATTGCCTGCGTGCCAGTAGTGTTTTGCCAGCAGTGGGCCAATTTCTGGGTTATCCGTCAGGTAACCAAACTTCTCAAGGAAGTATGCACGGGTCTGATACACCGCCATGTGCGCGAGTAGATAACCTTGATACGCACAAGCTGCTTCGTCGGATAGCAAATGTGGAATCGCCATCAGTGGGCGAGGGCTGCATTCCAAACCAAGGATCTGTTTTTCACAATCGCGAGCGAGCTTAGTGATGCGCTCTGGCGTTAACTCGTCATCGCTCAATTGATACAACGCGCGCTCAAAATATGGCACAACCAAGATGCTACGTTCTTCATAAGCTTTGAATGGCTGACGACTGTTGATCATCGCTTGAATGATCTCATTAGGAACCGAATTCCCTTCATCATCCAGTGCGTACTGTTTTAGCCAATCGGCATCGGTTAACAGGCTGTCACAGAACATCGACTGAGTTTCTGCATAAGCCATCGACGTCGGCGCAAACTCCTGCGAAAAACAAGGCGCGTTCATTTTTACGTTCGCAAAGTGTGCTGCGTGACCACCTTCGTGGAACAGCGTGTTTATGCCATCGTAGCCGCTGCCCACTTGGTCTGGTTTGGCATTGCTGGTGAAGTTCACCTGTGCTGCGACCCATTCGCCTTGATTGTAGAATGAAGGGATAGGGCCGTGGCAGAACCCGTTCGGGTACTTACCTTTGCGGTCTAACAAATCCAGCGTTAGCGTCGCGCCAGAGTAATCAATATTCAGACGACCAAACGATTCTACCCAGCGTCTCAGAGATTTAGAGAACGGCACGTATGGGTCAAGGTCACGCATGACGTCACCCGCGAACGAGTAAACAAAGTTGAAGCCGGTGAGTGCGCTTGCGCCTTTCTCTTTCGCCAAGTTTTCTAAGCTGTTGAGGTGCGCATCTCGCGTGCGTTGTTCGAAATCTTCCAAAATCTCGAATAGCTGCTCAGAGCTCATCTTTTCCGTTTTTTGCACGGAGTAATCAAAGAAGGTCGCATAACCCAGTGAGCGAGCGAACTGGTTGCGTAGTTTGATCAGTTCTATAAAGCCGTTTTGCAGTAGCCATTGTTCAAGGTTCAGCAACGCTTGATGAGCCGATTGGCGAACTTCTTCATGATTGTTGGTGCGAATGGTTGAGCTCAATACTGGCAGTGAACCTTCCACTTGCTCGCCGTTTTCATCGGTAAACGTTTGTACGTGGTTCTGTTTTTTCTCGAACAGCTCAGCTTCAAAGGCAATGAGCTGATTTTTCAACGCTTGTGCTTTTTCGCCCTCGATAGCGTGAGATTCAAACATCGCCAGCCAACCAGATAGACCCGTCATGGTTTGTTGTTTCTCTTGTGGGTCGGTAATTGAGTCCGCGGCTTCAAGCTGTTGTTTGATGGCAGTAATTTGCTCGGCGTTGCTTAAAAAGCTTGTCCATGCCGTTTGTGCTTGCGTCGAGCCATCATGGTCATCGCTGATCCCCATGTAAGTTTCCCAAAAGAAATCTTCTTTGGTGCGGTGAATCGCAAGGTAACGTTGATTGAGGTCGTTGAGGTAATCCGTTGCGGTCATTTTGATCCTTCAAATGGTTTCGTTATGTAGACAGTTGATTATTGCACGCTTGGTCGCGAGAAAGGAACGCTAATCTCATTTGTCGATTTTGCATCGCGTAAAGGTGATTTTACTATTTGTTTACCTTTGGGTGAGTTAATAGGAGTTCTGAGCTTGCAGTATTAAGACTGGTATGGAGTTTACAGTTTATTAAGTAATTAATCCGCGATGCGCTATCGATGATCCTTATCAGGTGTAATAAGATTTCCATATCGTGGCGATACAGTTGGAAACAATATGATAAATAAAACAAAAGTTACGTTATTGGCGGTAGGTACGATTTTAGTTGGATGTTCTACAGTCGCGCCACCAAGAAATGATGCGGTTGAAAGCATTCAACAAAAGTGTTCTGTGATTTTAAGCAATGATGTTGCTGGCGACCAGCGCTGGCAGACTTATAACGGCTTGCTTGTAGAATATGCCGTGCATGGCGTTAAGAGTCAGGCGCAACTGGAACGTTTTGAAGCGTTTGTGCAGAGAGTGCAAGATGATGAGTCTGGACAGTTAGTTACAGAGTTGATTGAGGTCACCGACTGGGGATGCTCAAACGGCAACTATCTTGAAGAGATGAGCTTGTTTATTCAAGAAGTTCAAAAGTAAAAAACCGAGCGTTAAGTCGCTCGGCTTTTCTGTTTGTGGAGCGCTTTTTTGCGCTGGTTCGTCAGGACGTTTACTCCTCTGGATACTCGCCCATACCTTGCGTTTTACCTTCCGCTTTCCAATGCTCTCCAGGAGCAAATGCTTCATCGCATAAATCTACGGTGTAGCCCATTTCTGTGATTTCCTTCAAAGTGAGGTTATCAGCAATATTTGCAACTTCCCCCGATTTATTCCGTAACTCCATGTTGATCTCTCCTCTGTAGGTAGACGAGTGGCATCAATGCACAGTGAAGAATGCATTGGTAACCTTTGTTCTAAGTATATAACCCGCTGCTAAAAATGAAGGTTAATCCACTTTTTAAATATGGGTAATTGGATAATGCTTTGAGCTGCTTCCGTTATTTAGAACCGCAGCATCGCGATAGTTTGCCATTTGTGATTTATTGAGTGATTAAACGGTCAATTTGGAAACTCGAAATGGTGATTCTCGACCACGCTTTAGCACAACAAATTGTTGATCGAACCATGTCCATCATTGGTCACAATGTGAATGTGATGAACTCGGCAGGCATCATCATTGGCAGTGGCGACCCTAAACGTGTTGGGCAAGTGCATGATGGCGCGGTACTGGCGCTGAATCATGGCGATTCGCTAGAGCTTAATGAGCAGCAATGTTTGACGTTGCAGGGTGTCAAACCCGGTATCAATATGTTGTTGAAATTACATGGCGACGTGGTCGGTATTGTTGGCGTCACAGGAGAGCCGGAGAAAATCCGAGATTTTGCAAAACTGGTTAAAATGACCGCTGAACTAACAATCGAGCAAGCTGCGCTGGTGGAAAAATTTCAGTGGGACAGACGTCATCGTGAAGAGTTTATTCTGGCTTGGATCAATGGCAAATTGACCGATGAAGAGCTGAAAGATTGGGCGATGCGTCTTTCTATCGATGTTACTCAACCACGGGTGGCAACGGTGATTGAAGTCTCGACGCCGTCCGCCTCGAAAAGCATGAAGAGTGTGCGCAATATTGTTGAGCTGCTTGAATACCCAGAGCGTAACAACCTGGTTGCGATTGTCTCGGTGAATGAAATTGTGGTGTTGAAACCGTGTCATTCCGCCAAGCAGTGGGATAGCCAAATCGAAAGTGAACGCATTGATAAGTTGATGTCGCGTTTAAGCGATCACGATTCGCATACGTTTCACATTGCGCTAGGACAGCTGTTTAATGAGCCTAAAGATGTCGCGTTGTCATACCAAAGCGCGAAGCAGGTATTAGCCATTGGCAAGCAGTTCTACCCAGAGAAACGTAAGTACCTGTTCGATGAACTTCGTTTGCCTGTTTTGTTAGCGCCGTTGGCGGATATTTGGCAAGGTGAACAAATTATTGATGGCGTGAAACGGTTGAAAGAGAAAGACAAATCTGGGCAATTACTGAAAACCCTAGATGCGTTGTTTGAATGCAATGGCAATGTAACAGAATGCTCTAAAATGCTGTTTATTCACCGGAACACTCTGCGCTATCGGTTAGAGAAAATCACCGAGATAACAGGGCTACCAACTACCAATTTTGTGGGGTTAGCGGAGCTTTATATTGCGACTCGGCTCTCAAAAATGGCGTGATATTGTGCATTTGCACAATACGCGTCATTTTTTGACCACATCATTTGTCACTCCGCCTAAAGGAATTCGAAAGCAAACGATTAATAATTCATGCGTCCCTACATGTTGAGTGAGCCAACACGGACTCGTTCAGCAAAATAAGAATAAATGGAGTTATCATGAACCTTATATTAATCCTGCTCGGGGTGATCGCATTTATTGTGCTCACGACCACCAAATTCAAATTACATCCCTTTTTAGCGCTGATCATCGCGGCGTTCCTTGCGGCATTTGCTTACGGCTTACCGGCAGATAGCATTGCCAAAACCATTGCTTCTGGCTTTGGCGGCATCCTTGGTTACATTGGTTTGGTTATCGTTTTAGGTACCATCATCGGTGTTATTTTGGAAAAAAGTGGTGCAGCGATCACTATGGCCGATACGGTCATCAAAGTGTTGGGTGAGCGTTTCCCAACATTGACCACGAGTATCATCGGTTACATCGTTTCTGTTCCGGTATTTTGTGATTCAGGCTTTGTCATTCTGAACTCGCTCAAAGAATCACTCGCGAAGCGTTTAAAAACTTCAAGCGTTGCGATGAGTGTGGCGTTGGCAACTGGCCTATACGCAACGCACACGTTTGTGCCGCCAACTCCTGGACCGATTGCCGCTGCGGGTAACTTAGGCCTGGAATCTAACCTTGGTTTAGTGATTGGTGTGGGTGTGTTTGTTGCAGCGGTTGCGGCGTTAGCGGGGATGTTGTGGGCGAACCGATTCCAACATGTTGAACCAGATGGCATTGAAGCCGCAGAAGAAATTCAGCAAGACTGGCAAGCACTCAAAGCGTCTTACGGCAAATTGCCAACGGCGAGCCAAGCATTCGCTCCTATTTTTGTTCCTATCTTATTGATCTGTTTTGGCTCTATCGCGAAATTCCCAAGCCTACCGCTGGGCGAAGGTTTTGTGTTTGATGTTCTGACTTTCTTAGGACAGCCACTAACGGCATTGGTGATTGGCCTGTTCCTTTCTGTTCGTCTACTCAAGTCAGACAACAAGATTGAAGAATTTGGCGAGCGAATCAGCCAAGGTATTACGGCTGCTGCGCCTATTCTTTTGATTACCGGTGCGGGTGGTGCTTTTGGCGCGGTATTAAAAGCAACGCCGCTAGGTGAATACTTAGGTACGACGCTATCGGCGCTGGGCGTGGGTATTTTCATGCCATTTATCGTTGCGGCTGCGCTAAAGTCGGCGCAAGGTTCATCAACGGTTGCATTGGTGACCACATCGGCTTTGGTTGCGCCTATGCTTACGCAATTGGGGCTCGATTCAGAAATGGGCCGCGTATTAACGGTGATGGCGATCGGTGCTGGTGCGATGACGGTTTCTCATGCAAACGACAGTTTCTTCTGGGTAGTTTCGCAGTTTAGCCGCATGTCGGTGGGCTTAGCGTACCGCGCGCAAACCATGGCTACGCTCGTTCAAGGTGTCACGGCAATGGCATTGGTGTACATTTTGAGTCTCGTTCTCTTATAAGTCTCTGGAAATACGTATGAAAGTGGTAATTGCACCTGATTCATTTAAAGAAAGCTTAACCGCCAAACAAGTGAGCGAGGCGATCAAAACGGGTCTTGCTCGCGTATGGCATGATGCCGAGTTTGTTACGGTTCCGGTCGCAGACGGTGGCGAAGGCACGGTTCAATCTTTGATAGATGCAACTCAAGGCGAACAAGTCTTCACAACGGTGACCGCGCCATTAGGGAATGATGTTGAAGCGTTTTATGGCATCCTCGGCGACGGCGAAACCGCGGTTATTGAAATGGCGGAGGCCAGTGGTCTGCACCTTGTGCCGAGTGATGCTCGCGACCCAAAACTGACCAGTAGCATTGGTACTGGACAGCTGATCAAACACGCGCTAGATAGAGGTATTCAACGCTTAATCATTGGTTTGGGCGGCAGCGCTACCAATGATGGTGGCGTGGGCATGTTGACCGCGTTGGGGGTGGCGTTTCTTGATGAATCTGGTCATGCAATTACCCCAAATGGAGGCGGGTTAGCGGCGCTTGCGTCCATCGATATTTCTGGTCTTGACCCTCGTTTAGCAACTTGCGAAGTGCTGGTAGCGTGCGATGTTGATAACCCACTCTGTGGTGACAAAGGCGCGTCGGCTATCTTTGGCCCGCAAAAGGGAGCGACCGTATCAGACGTTACTCTGCTCGATAACGCATTGCGCAAGTTTGGCGAGTTGACGGAACAAGCGACGGGTAAGCATGTACTGACTCGTGAAGGGGCGGGTGCTGCTGGTGGTATGGGCGCGGCCTTGCTCGGGTACACGCCAGCACGTTTGCAACCGGGAATTGAGATTGTGCTTGAAACGGTCAAACTTGCTCAGCATGTTGCGGATGCGGATATCGTATTTACAGGCGAGGGTCGAATCGATCATCAAACCGCACATGGCAAAACGCCGATGGGCGTTGCTCAGGTCGCCAAGCAGTGTAATTTACCAGTCATTGCATTAGCAGGCTGTGTGGGCGACAACTATCAGGCGGTTTATGAGTGCGGCATTGATGCGGTGTTTGCTTGTGTACCAAGGGCAATGAGCTTACCTGAGGCCATGAAAGAGGCCGACGTCAACGTTGCTAACTTAGCCGAAAACGTCGCGAGAATGTGGCAAATTAAGTTGCACTGAAGGCGATGACGATATGAAAAACTCCACCTTTGCGTGGAGTTTTTTGTTGTTACCTGTTTGCGTGTGTAGGCATAAGTTCATTTAGCAAGAGCGAGTTAACAGGCATGCTTTGCTATCAATTTTGCCAGTGTTTGCATCGCTTGACTCCAATCGGTTTCATGACCAAAGTTTGCCACGCTGAGGCGTACGCAATGCCGATATTGCCCTTGAGTGCCAAATACGGTGCCGGGAAGTAGGCTGATTCTGTGCTTATTGCACGCTTGATACAACGCATAGCTGTCCGTGTCTTCGGGCAGGCGCAACCAAAGCAAGAACGAGCCTTGTACGGCGTTGATCTGATATCGATTTTTTAGAGATTCGTATTCATCCAAGTATTGATGAAGCATCTGGATAAATCGACGCATGTTGTTTTGATAAACCCGACCCATTCGCGCAGTATGCGTTCGATACTTGCCTGACGTTAGAAACGTTGCCACGGCAGATTGCATCAGGTTCAAACTGCCCATGTTCTCACACAGTAGATATTGCTCAATTTGATCTCGATATCGCCCCGCCAACATCCAACCAATTCTCAAACGCGAATCGAGCGTTTTGGATAACGAATTCACGTAAATTACGCGTTGCTTGTCATCGAGCAATCTCAAGCTTGGCAACGGCTTATCATAACTTAACCCGCCAAACACATCGTCTTCGATAATAGGAATATTGCCGGACGCCAATAGTAATTGTTGACGCTTTTCTAGCGGCATCATGGCACCAGTTGGATTGGTGAAGTTTGGCGTTACGATGATCGCTTTTATGTCCCATGTCGCCATTGCTTTTGCTAAGGCTTCGGGGCACATACCGTCGCGTGGGCAACTCGGAATTTCCACCACTTTGAGGCCGAGTGATTCTAGCATCAATAAGTTGCCAAAATAGCAAGGGGACTCCACCGCGACGATATCGCCTTTTTGTGTCGTTGCGCGCAGCGCTAGGCTAATGGCTTGTTGCGCGCCGTGCGTCACCATGATCTCGTCCAACTTGGCTGGCGTGCCCAAATCTTGTGTGATTTTCGCTAGTTGTTTGATTAAGAGGTGATCACCGGGTGGTAATTGGTAATGGCTCGGTACATGCGTTTGCTGGCGGCTGTGGCGGCCGATCTCGGCGTACAAGCTTTTGATCGCGGGGGAGTCAATGTTTGGGTGGGCAGAACCGGTAGGCAAACGCTCTTGGTATTCAGGGTACGTGAGGATTTCTTTGCAGATCGAGAGCAAATCCACGCGAGTCGGATCCGGAATTGAGCGAGAGGTCGGCAAGGCGACTTTAACTCGATAACCCGATTTGGGAACCGAGTACACCAAGTTTTGTGCTTCCAACTCTTGATACGCACGAATCACGGTATTTTTACTGACGTTTAATTCTTGGCTCAACGAGCGAATGGAAGGCAGTCGATCATCCGCCTGATAAACGCCACCATTGATGGCTTGTTTGAGGTGTTTTTCCACCACGAGGTACTTATTCCCTTCACCGCTTCCCAATAAATCTGTACCCATAAAAACACTTCCATCTGTCACTTTTTGAAAACACTGTACCTAATTACATTAGCAGTATCTCAAAACATAAAACAAGCGTGAGTGAGGCGATCATGTTAATCCGAGCCATCCCTTTTGTATTTGTCATCCTTTGGGCTTCTGGATTCGTTGGTGCGCGTTTTGGTTTGCAATATGCCGAGCCTGCGACACTACTTTCTATCCGTATGGCATTCAATGTCTTATTGTTTTTGGTTCTTGTGGCGGTATTGCGTAGAAGGTTGCCGACAGGAAAAGATTTTTGGCACAGCTGTGTAGTTGGTGCGTTGATCCACGGTTTCTATCTGGGCGGTACTTATTTCGCTATCGCCTTGGGTATGCCTGCTGGGTTGAGTTCGTTGCTGGTGGGTATTCAACCGATTTTAACCGCGGCTTTGCTGGTGGCGTTTGTTCGTGAGGAATTTAAACCCTCGCAATGGTTGGGTTTGGCTCTTGGTTTTGTCGGTATCGCTATGGTGTTGATGGGTAAAATGGAGTGGCAATCCGAGCAGCATAAAGTGTTGGCCATTGGTTTGTGTTTGTTGGCTTTGGTTGGTATCACGCTAGGGACGCTTTATCAGAAAAAACATTGCCAACAAGTGGATATGGTGGGTGGTGCGACGGTGCAATATTTGGCCGCGCTCGTCATGTTTCTGCCCGTTGCGATGCAGTTTGAAACCATGCAAGTGCAGTGGGAACTGGAGTTTATTTTGACTGTGTTGTGGTTGGTCGTCGTGCTCTCTTGTGTAGCTATTCTACTGCTGCTGTACATGGTTAAGAACGGTGCTGCATCGAGCGTAGCTTCTGTATTCTACCTGGTGCCGCCAACGACGGCGATTCAGGCTTGGCTCGCGTTTGGAGAGTCATTTGATTGGATGGGGATTTCTGGTTTCGTACTGGCAGCTACGGCGGTGTATTTGGTGGTTAAAAAGCCGGATCTGACGATAAAGAAATCGATTCAAACAGAATATACCTAAACTGGGTAGGGACATTTGCGTATCAGTGGGTACAATCTGCTTCATCTTAATCCGTGGAGCAGAATGATGAAGGTAAAGCCAGATCGAATGACCGCCATGCGTAGCATCATCGAGCAAGTAAAAGCGGAACTACCAATTTATGAACCAGAAACGTTTGTATGTGGACCAGAAGGGCAGTGCATTGGCTGTCCGAAGAAATTGTTGGAAATGGTCGATTCAGAAGTCACTTATTGGGAGTCAGCCATGGAGCGCGGCATTGTTCCGCAGTTCGATGAGATTCGTCGTTTTGGCAAAATGTGCACGAATGTTCGTCGTGGTCTCGTGCGAAATAATGTGCCTTTACTCAATAGCTAGAGAGTGAAAACCGTCTAATATCTGATACATAGCGTCGTTTTGTTGCACCGCTCTTTGGCTGCTGTTCTCAAGTTTGCGTGGTGTTTGTCTCTTCTTACCCCTTGGACCTTTAATCGTAAAAAATTGGCGATATATTGGCTCGGTCTCACATGGATGTGGGGCTATTGTCTTGGGCTAGTTGAGATAAGAAACGTGAAATCAAAGGGATTTACGCTGATGGAAATCACCATAGTGCTCACCACTTTGGCTTTCATCGCATTAGCTGCTTTACCAGTACTACTCGATATTCATCGCCAAGCATACGCTGCGATGCTGCACAGTTCTCAGTCTTCTTTGGGTACGGCTCTCAAATTCTTTCATGCTCAATCAGTGATTGATAACGCTTACGGCCAAGAGCACGTTCACTACATTGACCGACATGTCAAAACACGCAAAGGCATGCCAGAAGCGAGTGCCGATAGTATTCGAGCTTTGTTAGAAATCGATCTACCAGCCAGAGGTTATTCGAAAATTGACGTGCCGTGCAAAGGCAGTGATTTTTGCATCATCGGTCAGCAGCACCCAAACAGTGCTCATTTTGTCGCTATTCCTGATTATCAGTTCTTAGATAAATCGGGTGTTGATCGCGTGGTGTACATTTGGCCGCAAGGTTACACACTGGCAGAAGAAGCATGCTATTTCTACTACGTGAATCAAGCCTCTAACGATTCAATTGTTCGAGGGCATGTGACGCAAGGGTGTTAACCCCGAATAAGTGTTGCGAACAACGGTTATCGTGACTCTACAAATCTGGGCTTTTCGAACGGCTTTGCGCTTTATACAATATCATTTTTTGACTCATCAAGACTTTACCATTTGGCAAGGTCACTTCCCCAAGTTCTCCCTGATGTTCAAATCCAAACCGTTCATACAAAGCAATCGCTGGTGTGTTGGTTGTGTATACGTAGAGTGCGATTTGGTCGTAACCAAATTCCCAACCACGTGCGATCGCGACTGCCAATAGTTTCCGCCCCAATCCTTTGCCTCGGTAGTTTTTGTCGATGTGAATACCAAGAATACCGACGCGAAGGCGTTGCCCTCTTTCGTAACCGCACATCTCAGCTGGGTAGATTTCAACACTACCGATAAGTTTTTGGCGGTCAAACGCGACAAACTGAGGGATGGACTCGTTTTCCACACGTTGCAGGATTCTGCGAAGCGTTGCGTTATCGGGTGCCGGAGAAATCAAAAATTCCCCTTCGGAGTACACTCGATTCCACAGCGCGGTGAAGCGCGCGATATCGCTCACCTTGATGGATCTGATTTGCATTCATCTTCCTTGATTAGTGCAGGTTAGTAACGGTTAGGGGATAAGCTCAGATAAACAACGAATTTGGTTAGGAATGGCTTCGGCTGGTGCATCAGCGCCCGTTGGGTTAAACCAAATTGTGTTTACGCCCGCTTTCATCGCAGGGTAAATATCTTTGTGAGGTAAATCGCCAACCATGGTTATTCCACTTACGTTAACCCCTAACTGTTTTGCGATGGCGAGATAAAACTCAGGTTGGTTTTTAGCGATACCGAGGTTGGCAAAACAAAAATAGCCATTTAAGTATTGGTCTAAGTCGACGCGAACAAATGCACGCTGAATCTCTTCCATGTTGGAATCAGATGCACTGGTCGCAATGTAGATGGGATGATTTTGGGAAAGTATTGCCAGTGTTTCTCTGGCTTGAGGAACTGCTTCTACGTGTTCCCAATCGCACATTTTTCCTTGTGCGTGAGGGAAATCTACCATCAAGGTGTTCCCCCAATCGAAAAGATAAATCATGTTCGAATCTCCTTATCCGCACATCATATCGTCTTTTTCTAAAATCAGGGGGTAAATTGCATCGATAAATGCGATTTAGGTGGGTTTAGTCGTGAAAAGCGCTTAATTGTCGTTATCGTTACAAATGTTTCAGCATAATGCGTGAGTTAGTTTTAAAACCTTGATTATCGTAAAAGCGCTGTGCTGGCTGATTGAATTCCATCACTTCCAATCGAACTTGTGTGGCATTGGCATCGCGCGCCCATTGCTCACAGGCTTGGAGCAGTTGGCGGCCGATTCCTTGCTGCTTTTGCGCTTCATCGACAACAATTGTTCCCACGCGACAAATTGGGTCTTTGATCAGAAAACTGATGGTGTCGTTTTGGGTGATCATCGCGGTTAAGAAGCCGAGAATTTGCTGTTCGCGTTCGGCAATCAAAAAGAGTCGCTCTTTGTTCTCTAGTGCTTGTGCAAGAAATTCACGGTCAGCTTCTGAAGGCGCAACAAAGGCTTCTGGCGCATTCGCAAAATGCAGTGAATTAATTTGAAAATTAAGCTGAAAAATTCCGTCTAAATCATCGGGAATCGCTTGTCGGATATGGACTTGCATTCTATCTGCCCCCTGCAATATCGATAAATGATCCTGTGACATAAGAGGCTTCGTCACTTAATAGCCAAGCGATCGCATTTGCCACTTCTTCTACCGTGCCACCGCGTTTAAGAGGAATTTGAGGGCTGAGTCTATCTACTCGGTTTGGTTCTCCGCCGTCGGCATGCATATCAGTGTAAATGAAACCAGGTCGAACGCCATTGACGCGAATATTGCGCTCTGCCAACTCTAGCGAGAGCCCTTTAGTTAAGGTATCCATCGCGCCTTTTGATGTGGCGTAATCGACATACTCAAATGGCGCGCCTGAGCGCGACGCTCCAGAGGAGACATTCACAATTGCACCGCCTGCACTGAATCGCTTCGCCGCTTCTCGACAGCAGAGAAAACAGCTATTCACATTGGTGTTCATTACTTTCTGAAAGCGTTCCAAGCTGATTTCTGACAAAGGCGATTGAGTAAATAGGATGCCAACGTTGTTGACCAAGTGCGTCACTGCACCAAATTCACGTTCTGTTTCATCAAACAAGGAGAGCACTTGCTTCTCATCGGCTACGTCTGCGGCGATGGCAATCGCTTTGCCACCGTTTGCTTGTATTTCTGCCACAACTTGGTCGGCGGCCTCTTGCTGAGTGCGGTAATTAACGCAAACGCGATAGCCTTGCTCGGCCAGCTTTTTCGCCGCTGCGGCTCCAATGCCTCGGCTTGCGCCGGTAATGATGACTACTTTATTCAAAATACGTCCTTATTTTTGTAGTGAGTAGATTTTATCGGCGTAGGGTTTGCCACCAATTTGGTATGCGTCTGGAATGACCTCAATGAGTTCGAAACCACATTTTATCAGGACACGCTCTGACGCAATATTGCCTTCAGTGACCGTCGCGGAAAAGTGGTTGATGTTATGTGTCGAGGTTGCCCAGTATAGAAGCGCTTGAAGAGTTTCTGTTCCAAACTGTTGGCCATGAAATTCCGGCAAAAGTAAGTAACCTACCTCTGCCTTACCGTTTTCAATAGCAAAGCCAGTGATGCCGATGGGTTGTTCTGATTGCTTATTGAGTATTACAAGGCAAAGCCAATGCTGGCTATTTGGGGTCCATGGTAATAATCGCGAAGCAAATTTTTCTCTTATTTCTGTTTCGCTGGGACGATCGAAACAGAGCGCAATAACCTCTTGTTCGGAGAGTAATCGTTGAAAGAGTTCCCAGTCACTGGCTTTGATGGGTCTTAATTGGCTTCTGTGCGTCTCGATATAAACTGACATGCGTGTCCTTACTGCATCAATGTGGAGATTCAGTCTCTCATCCTCTTATCTGTTTAATCAAATAGTTGCATTCATAAAAGTGATTTATGTGGTGAATAGTTGGCTAGGCAATGGATTATTGCCATATATTCATCTTTGAGATGTAAATAACAAAATTTCATACTTGAGGCATACAGAGCAACACGGAAATGATGTGGATCAAGAGAGGACTACCCATAAAGTAGTAATTTGCGACCTATAATTACATTTTATTTGGAAGTGTTGCTAATTATGTCAATAAAAAAACGATATGTTGCACTGCTGGTTGCTGCCGGCATTGGTGTGGGCTGGTTAACTTTGGGGGGGAGTGCGGCAGTAATGCATTACACCTCAGATACTGAATTTTGTCTCTCGTGCCACTCTATGGAAACCCCTTACAAAGAGTACCAAGGCTCAGTGCACTTCAGTAATGCGAAAGGCATTCGCGCGGAATGTTCTGACTGTCATATTCCTCAAGAACCAATGGATTACCTGATCACCAAAATTCGCGCGTCGAAAGACATCTACCATGAATTTGTGACAGGTAAGATCGACACGCCAGAGAAATATGAAGCACATCGTAAAGATATGGCTGAAACGGTATGGGCTCAGTTCCGTGAAAATGATTCAGCGACGTGTCGTTCGTGTCATGATTTCGATGCAATGGAAGAGTTTGAGCAATCACGTGATGCGGCGAAGATGCACGAGTACGCAAAAGCGAACGATCAAACGTGTATCGATTGTCACAAAGGTGTGGCGCACTTTGCACCAGAAGCAGAGCTAGACAGCAAGGCATTTGAAACGTTGATGAGCTTCACCACAAAAACATCACCTAATGCCAAGGTTGTTTACCCTGTGACTGAAATCGCAATGGGTGAGATGGGTAAAATTAACCCAACGACGAAGTTGGAAGTAATCAGCTCTGAAGGCGACAACCGCACTGTTAAGTTGAACGCATTCCAAATGAAAGGCGCAGAGCAAGTGCTTTACATGGGAGAAGGTCAACGTGCCATCGTAGCAACGCTAACCGAGCAAGGCCAACAAGCGCTTGAAACTGGTGAATTTGAGGCAGATGTTTACGGCAACGAATGGCGCGCGGTTTCTCTAACAGGTGCTATTGATTCTCCAGTTGTTGACACGCTTGAACCAGTATGGTCATACGCAGAAGAGTTGGACAACGTTTACTGTGCAACTTGTCACGCGAAAATTCCTTCAAATCACTTCACAGTGAATGCATGGGGACCGGTAGCGAAAAGTATGGGTGATCGAACTGATATTTCAGCCGAGAACCTAGAAATTCTAACCAAGTTCTTCCAGCACCACGCGAAAGATGTGGTTGGTCACTAACGATAAATAGAAGGATAAGATTATGACTAATATGACCCGTCGCGGATTTCTAAAAGGCACTGGTATGGCGGCTGGTGCAATGGCATTCACTTCATTTGCACCTATGTCTGTTGCGTCTTCTAATGCTCGCGGCAAAGGCATTCTAACGGCGGGCCGCATGGGCCCAATGTTGTGTGAAGTACAAGATGGTAAGTTGGTTTCGACCACCAATGCTCTGCCTCAAACTGTACCAAATAGCCTACAAAGCACCGGTCCTGACCAAGTGCACACTAAAGCGCGTGTTAAGTACCCAATGGTTCGTAAAGGTTACTTGGCAAACCCATCAGCTCCCGAAGGTGTTCGCGGCAGCGATGAATTTGTACGCGTGTCTTGGGATGAAGCTTACAAGCTGATCCACGAACAGCACATGCGCATTCGTAAAGAATATGGCCCGGCTTCTGTGTTTGCTGGTTCTTACGGCTGGCGTTCAAGTGGCGTGCTGCACAAAGCACAAACCTTGCTGCAACGTTACATGAGCATGGCAGGCGGCTACTCAGGCCACTTGGGTGACTACTCAACGGGTGCTGCGCAGATCATCATGCCGCACGTTGTGGGCTCTATCGAAGTGTACGAGCAACAAACCACGTACCCAGTGGTGCTAGAGCACAGTGATGTGGTTGTGCTTTGGGGCTTAAACCCAATCAACACCTTAAAAATCGCGTGGAGCTCAACAGACTGTGCTGGTCTTGAATTCTTCCATCAATTGAAAAAATCAGGCAAGACGGTTATTGCGATTGACCCTGTTCGTTCTGAAACCATTGAATTCTTTGGCGAGAATGCGGAGTGGATTGCTCCTCACCCAATGACCGACGTGGCAATGATGATGGGTATCGCACACACCTTAGTGAAACAAGGTAAGCACGATAAAGCCTTCCTCGATAAATACACCGCAGGTTACGACAAGTTTGAAGCGTACCTGATGGGCGAAGAAGACGGCGTAGAAAAATCAGCAGAATGGGCATCAAAAATCTGTGGCGTACCTGCGAAGCAACTTGAGTTACTGGCTGATATCTTCAGTAAAAACCGCACCATGCTGATGGCGGGTTGGGGCATGCAGCGCCAACAATACGGTGAGCAGCGTCACTGGATGCTGGTTACACTGGCAACGATGTTGGGTCAAATCGGTTTACCGGGCGGTGGTTTTGGTTTCTCTTATCACTACTCAAACGGTGGTAACCCTGCTCGTGATGCTGGCGTACTTCCTGCGATTTCGGCATCACTGGGTGGTGGCTCTTCTGCGGGTAACGACTGGGCGGTGTCTGGCGCGGTGCAAAGCTTCCCTGTGGCGCGTATTGTCGAGGCGTTGGAAAACCCAGGTCAATCCTACCATCATAACGGTCATGAACTGACGTTCCCGGACATCAAGATGATTTGGTGGGCAGGTGGTGCGAACTTTACTCACCACCAAGACACCAACCGTCTGATCAAAGCGTGGCAAAAGCCTGAGCTGATCGTGATTTCAGAGCCTTACTGGACGGCGGCTGCGAAGCACGCGGACATTGTTCTGCCAATCACCACATCGTTCGAGCGTAACGACTTAACGATGACGGGTGACTACAGTAACCAACACTTGGTGCCAATGAAGCAAGTGGTTGAGCCGCAAGGTGAAGCGCGTAATGACTTCGATGTATTCGCGGACATGGCCGAGATGCTAGCTCCGGGTGGCCGTGACGTATACACCGAAGGCAAAACTGAAATGGAATGGCTGTACGGCTTCTACAAGGCGGCGCAACAAGGTGGCCGTGGCTCTCGCGTAGCAATGCCGAACTTCAGCAAGTTCTGGGAAGATAACCAACTGATCGAGATGAAGTGGAACGAGAAGAACGCACAGTTTGTTCGTTACGCAGATTTCCGTGAAGACCCGATCATGAATCCACTCGGTACACCAAGTGGTAAGATCGAAATCTTCTCGAAAACCATTGAAGGTTATCAGTTGGAAGACTGTCCTCCACACCCAACGTGGATGGCACCAACCGAGTACACTGGCAATGCAAAAGACGGCGAGTTGCAGCTAATGACCGCGCACGCAGCGCATCGTCTACACAGCCAGTTTAACTACGCGAAGATTCGCGAAGAGTACGCAATTGCAAACCGTGAACCTATTTGGATTCACCCTGAAGATGCGAAAGCGCGTGGTATTAAAACGGGCGATTTAGTTCGTGCGTTTAACAACCGTGGCCAAGTATTGGTTGGTGCAGAAGTGACTGACCGAATCAAGCAAGGTTCAGTGTGTATTCATGAAGGCGGCTGGCCGGATCTGGATCCGAAAACCGGCATTTGTAAGAACGGCGGTTGTAACGTGTTAACGTTGGATATTCCGACCTCTCGACTTGCAAACGGCTGTGCGGCGAACTCGGCGCTGGTTCGTATTGAAAAATACACTGGCCCAGAATTAGAACTAACAGCGTTTGAACCACCAAGAAATGGTTAGAAAAAAGTAGCGTTTTAAAGCAAGAAGCCAGCGAATCGCTGGCTTCTTTTTTATCTAGTAATCGTTCACATTAGCGCGAAGCGAGAGAAACAAATGGCATCTGTTTCTTAATTTGAAATGTCGGGAGTAAAGTAAATACAATCGCGACAAACAAGACTGAGCCTATTAAATCTTCAGGGCGATGCATCCCCAGCCATAAGCGGCTATATGCGACGCTCATTCCCCACATCCATAATGACAGTGCAGAGATATAGCACTTGTTCTGTAAGAACAACCCGCCAAAGAAAGCCAAACAAATCGAAACGAAAATCGTATGGCCGGATGGGAAAGAATAGTCTTTCTCGCCTTGCCAATGGCGCGTTCGCCAATCACTGACGTGTTCAGAAATCTGGTTAATTACGTTGGCTTGCTGCTTTGTATCCAACTGATAAAACGCGTCTGGGTGCTCAATCAATTGTTCTGCTGCGAGCAATTCCGTGTAGGGACGCGGGCTTTCTGTCATCAGTTTTAGCCCCGTTTTGCTGGCAAAACCAATCACCAGTAACAACCCTAACATTGAGAGTTTTTGTATCCACTCAATGCGACTTGGTTTAAAGCGAAATAAAGAAAGCAGTAGCAGTGTTAACGTAATTAAAAAGCCTTTGCTACCAGCAGAATCTGTGAGCAAAGTAAAAGTAATACCCAGACTTTCCGGCACCTGTGAAGTGAGATTGTGATAAGAGCCAAACAGCGACATTGGGATGATGCCAAGAACAAACAAGGCGAGCATCATCAATCCATATTTTTTGGTTTTCATTGAGAGCGTTTTGTTTTTATTGAGGGTTATTCAACCACGTGAAAATAAGGGGCTTATCTTACGTTATCTGGCGTGAAAAACTTATCAACGCTCTGTCAATTCGAGCGTGAAAGTGACATTGCAGCTCTTCGTTGTGAAAGGAGAGGTTGTTGAAAGTACTGAAAGGCAAACGCGCTCATCCATAAGCGCTTTGTTCAGGCGTGAGCAAGGTTAGCTCATCAACCCTAATAAATATTCCGATGCGGCTTTTGGATCTTCTGCGTGGCAAATCGCTGAAACCAAAGCTAAGCCATGAACACCAGTGGCGCTGAGTTGCGGAATGTTACTTTCGTTAATGCCGCCAATGGCAACAATCGGCAGTGAAGTCGTCTCTAACGCCATCTTCAAGCCATCAATACCCCAGAACTTCTTGGTGTTGGTTTTGGTCGGCGTCGCGAAGATTGCGCTCAAGCCGATGTAATCAATCGGAAGAGAGTCCGCTTCTGCAAGCTGCTCTTCATTTTCGATGGATAAGCCGAGGATTTTGTTTGGTCCAATCAACTCACGAGCGATAGTTGCGGGCATGTCTGATTGCCCGAGGTGAACCCCATCGGCATCAACTGCCAGTGCAACATCAACGCGGTCATTGATGATCAAAGGCACATTGGTATCTTTAAGGATGTCTTTCACGGCTTGAGCACGTTCGATAAACGCACGCACATCGCCGTGTTTTTCGCGGACTTGTACCATGGTCACGCCACCTTCCACGGCTTTTCTCACAACACGCTTTAGTGTGGCTAAATCTTGTTGGTCATCGGTGACCAAATATAAACGATAGGCGTTCATTTTGTTTCCTTTGGGCCTCTCATCTACAGGGAGTGAGAGGCCGGTATTTGTTAGAGAAAGCTTAACTCACTTGGAGTTTTAGGCGTTTTGCCAGTGTTTCTTCATCCAGTTGGTAAAGCTCATCCAACAGGTTCATTTGCAGACTGCCTGGCCCTCGCGCTTGCTCAGCCGCAATTTCACCCACAACGCCCAGTACCGCCGCGGCAGCAAGTCCGGAGTGATCACCAACAGCAGCGAAAGCACCCGTCAGTGCCGTTAGTGTGCAGCCCATTCCGGTTACGTATGGCATCATCTCGTGACCGTTGTTTAGCTGCACAGTTTGCTCTTTCGTGATGATGTAATCAGTCTCGCCAGAAATCACCACACTTGCACCATACTCTGAAACTAAGAAGTTCGCTGCGCCAAGTGCTGCGTCGCTGCTGTCTAACGCATCGACGCCTTTGCTTTGTGCTTGTTCGCCAGCGAGACCGATGATTTCTGAGGCGTTACCACGAATGATCAACTTGTCTGCAAGGCGTGCGATTTCACGTGATGTCTCTGTACGTAGTGAGCTTGCTCCACAACCGACAGGGTCGAGTACAACGATTTTACCATTGGCATTGGCTTGCTCTACGGCATAGCTCATACGTGGTATCCAAACGCTGTCTAGGGTACCAATGTTGATAACCAGTGAACCCGCGAACGACATCATCTCTGCCATTTCCTGCTTGGAGTGCGCCATGATTGGAGAAGCTCCGATGGCCAATAGTGCGTTTGCTGAGTTATTCATCACCACGTAGTTAGTGATGTTGACGACTAATGGCTTTTGCTGGCGTACTGCGGTTAATGCTTGGGTGATTTGTTCAATTAACATGAGACTCTCCGATTAATCTTACTGAGCGTTCAGACCTTGTTGCCAGAATGCCACTTCCATACGCGTTGCGGTTTTGAATACCTGAATCAGGTTTTGACCACGCTGGCTATTGATGTCGATTTCCGCCAATAACTGGTTAAAGTGTTCTGTACCTTTTGCGACACCAGATTGGAACTCTTCACCACCGTAGAGTTTGATCCAACTTGCGTATGGGTTGCCTTCGATTACTGTCTTTTCATCTTCAATCAGCATCTTACCGATTACGGCATAACCGATAGAGCATGGTGCTAGTGCCGCGTATAGATCAACAAGGTCGCCCGTCATGCCAGCATCCAATACGTAGCGGGTATAAGCTACTGTCCCGAAATCCTCTGGCTCGTTTTCCAAGTCGGATTCTGTCAGTCCCCATTGCTCACAGTAAGTCACGTGGTGGGCAATTTCAGAATCGAGCAATGCATGTACGCTTGGTAAGGCACGGCGCATGTCATCCAAAGTACGTGCTTTGTAGATCGCTAATGCGTAGGCTCGTGCGTACTGTTTTAGGAAAAGAAAATCCTGCTTTAGGTAATGCAGAAAACAAGGCTGAGCCAGAGTGCCTTGCGCCAATTGCTGCACGAAAGCATGCTCAGTGTATTCTTGCCAATCTTGGCGGCAAGCGTCGATCAAATCTTGGTATTTCATTATGGGTATCTCGTTATCAAAAGACCCTAGGCTTAGAGCCCAAAGTCAGTAGAATTAGTCAAAGTTCGGTACGTAATCTTTCGCTTTTGGCAGTGTTTCGATGATTTTTTGTGAATACATGAATTGCGCATAATCATCGTAGCGTTTCAGATCTACTGCGGATGGACGAAGAGCAAAACGAGTTAGCGTGTCGTTCCAAGCGCGTTGGTTAAGCTCGTTGTTGAGCGTGTCTGGTGAATAAGCAACAAACTCTTTCCAAGATTCTTTTGGATGGTTAACGATGTAAGTGGTTGCTTGCTCTAGCGCTTTGTTGAATGCCTTGATGGCTTCTTTGTCGTAGGTTTTTGCATTGGCTACGAAGACTAACTCGTCATACGCTGGCACGCCGTGTTCTTCAGGGAAGAAGGCCTTAGCTTTATAACCTTCTAGTGCCAGTTGGTTGGTTTCGAAGTTACGTAGACCGCCCCAAATCGCATCCACCTTGCCAGACGCAAGAGACGAAGACAGCGCCCAACCTACGTTGATGATTTGTACGTCAGAAAACTTCACGTTTTCTTGCGCTAGCATGGTGCCGATTGTCGCTTCTTCGTTGCCTGCGATCGCAATACCGATCTTCTTGCCTTTCAAGTCGCCAAGGTTTTCATTCTTACCGTTATCCAGCACCATCAACGTGTTGAGTGGCGTAGCAATCAAAGTCGCAGAGCGGATTAGTGGCAAACCCGCCGCGACATCGATAGTTAGGCTTGGTTGGTAAGAAATCGCCATGTCGACTTTACCCGCCGCGACCAACTTAGGTGGCGTGCTTGGATCTGCCGGCTCTTGAATGTTGACCTTCAAACCTTGTTCTTTGAAGTAACCACGCTCTTTGGCAATAACGATAGGACCATGGTTTGGATTGACGAACCAATCCAACATCAGTGTCATCTCTTTTTCAGCTGCAAGCACGTTGGTTGATACCACTGAAGCGAGTAGAGCAGCAGCGCCCATAAGTTTGTTTTTATTCACGGGGTTCTTCCTTTTCTTTCCCAATTTTCTTTGGTTATTTTCTGTAATTACTTGCTTTCCCAAGGGATGGCTTTTTTCAATAATTTATCGGTGATGAAGTAGAGTGAGATAGACAGCACGGCGAGGATAAACAGCGCCGCAAACATCTCATCAATGATCATGCGAGCGTTAGCTTGGAGCATCAGATAACCCAAGCCTTCACTTGAACCTACCCACTCACCGACCACTGCTCCAATTGGCGCAATAACGACGGCAACACGAATACCTGAAGCTAAAGTTGGTAGTGCGGCTGGCAATTGAATATGACGAAGTAACTGCCATTTAGACGCGCCCATGGTCTTGGCAAGATCGAGGTAACCTGTTGGTGTATTGCGTAAGCCGTCATAGCAACATGTCGTGACGGGGAAAAAGATGATGATCGCCGCCATGACGACTTTCGATGCAATGCCGTAACCCAGCCAAAGCATGAGTACTGGCGCGATGGCGAACACAGGGATCGCTTGGCTAGCAATCAGAATGGGCAGTAACCAACGCTTCAGCGGTTCGAACATCAGCATTTGCAATGCGAACAGCAAACCCATTGATAATCCAAGCGCCAAACCAAGTAAAATCTCTTGCGCGGTAACCCAAGTATGTTTGAGCAAGACATCGTAACGAGTGACCAATCTATCCAGCACTTCAATTGGTGAAGGTAAGATGAAGCTTGGCATATCGAATATCACCACGACCAACTGCCACAATCCCAAGATCACCGCTGTGCTGATAACTAAGCGCAGAGCCGGATGGGTCACGCGTTCTTTTTTACTAATACGTGCCGAAACGGAGTTGTACTGAGTCATATCACTCATAGTCTTTCTCCAATTGATCCAAAATCGCTTGTTGAAGCGCGGCGCACTCTCCATCGAGAACTCGGGGCGGCTTGGAGTCTGGAACGACCAAGTGCTGAGCTTGCGCAGGTGTGCCTTGCAACACATAGAGTTGGTGAGCTAATCGCACCGCTTCTTGTGGGTCGTGGGTAATCAGAACAACCGTCTTATCTTTCAGCAATTCGGCAGACAAGGTTTGCAACTTATGACGAGTAACCGCGTCCAGTGCAGAGAAAGGCTCATCCATCAGAACTAGAGGCTTGTCTTGCATCAGAGTGCGAGCAAGGGCAACACGTTGTCTCATGCCGCCAGAGAGCTGAGCTGGCTTAGCATCCGCGTAATCGGCGAGTCCCACTTGGCTTAGTAAAGTCAGTGCACGTTGTCTATTTTGCTCTGGTGCTTGCACTTGAGAAAATCGAGAACTGAGGCAGACGTTGTCTAACACATTCAACCACGGTAGCAATAAATCCTGCTGAGCCATGTAAGCGATACGGTCATGCAGTTCAGCGCCATCCGTTGTGATGAGTTCGCCATGCCAGTCAACTTGGTCATCCAGTAGGCCAGCTAAGTAACGCAATATTGTGGTTTTCCCGCAGCCACTGCGACCAAGTAACACTGTCCATTGATTAGCAGGAATAGTCATACTCAACCCTGCTAGCGTTGGTGTTTGGCTGTCTTTGTATCGCAGACTAGCATCGGAAAGCTGAATGCCAATCGCGTTAGCGAACATAAGTATGACCCGCAAAAAAGTGGTTCACAGGGCCATGGCCTTTACCTACATCCAATTCATCAGCGTGTGCGATAGCTTGGCTGATGTACTGCTTACCCAGGTGCACCGCTTTGTGTAGGTTGTTGCCTTGGCCAAGATAAGACGCAATGGCGGAAGAAAGTGTACAGCCTGTGCCATGAGTGTTTTTGGTTGGAAATCGCTTGGCGCTAATTAACTCGGCACTGTCTTGCATGATAAGCAGATCGTTGCTGTTTTCATTTTCTTCAAGGTGACCGCCTTTGAGCAGAATAGCTTTGGCGCCAAGCGCACGAAGGTCGGTAATCATATCGTTCATTTCAGATTCTGATTGAGGCATTGGCTTACCCGTCAATGCTGCGCCTTCGGGTAGGTTAGGGGTAATGATGTCTGCGAGCGGAATCAATTCTTCTTTTAAAGTGCTGATTGCCGACTGTTCCAGTAATAGATCGCCGCTGGTGGCCACCATCACAGGGTCAATCACGAGGTGTTTTGGCTGGTATTGTTTAATTTTGTCTGCAACGACTTTGATGATGTTGGAATCTGCCAGCATGCCCACTTTGACTGCAACGATGTTGAGGTCGGTAAATACTGCATCAAGTTGGCTCTCTACATGGTCGAGAGGAATGGGGAAAATCGCAGAAACGCCTTGGGTATTTTGCGAAGTAATCGCCGTGATTACCGAGCAAGCAAAACTGCCGGTTGCGGACATCGCTTTGATGTCGGCTTGAATACCTGCACCGCCACCACTGTCTGAGCCCGCGATGGTCAATACGATAGGGGTAGGCAAGGCTGGCGTGTGATGTGAATGAGGTTGTGATTGCTGCGTCATGGTCGCTCCTACTACAAGACGTATAGGAACTGACTTTGACCGTTGCAGATAGATCGATTTTTCGATCGCTATCGCTTACCTAAGAGGGGCGACGAAAGGCAAAGTGTGCATAGTTCCCTACGTCAGTGCTAACTGAATCAGGTTCAACGGGTCTCGAATTTCGATCTCAGCCAACACTTGTCGTGTGGCCCCCCGACTATTTCGTCAAGATAATAGCAGTTCACTCAGTTACGGTGCACGTGTTTTTTCCGGCCAAGAGGGGGCAATCGATTAAATATGAGACTTGAGAGCAGTAACGAGAGAACAGAAATTAGTGTAAATAACGTGCCGCATTGAAACTGGCAGTTCAAGACACTATCTATTAGTGAGATGTCGACATAATACGTAACGAATCGTTGTTTGATTTAGCAAGGATTAGCATAAAACAAGGTTAAAAAAGTGTTAATATTTAACGCGTTGCCAATATGCTTTTGAGTCATCCAATTTAGGTTACGACTGTTATAAACAGAGTCTAACTCAAAGGTGGGGAAGGCTAGGACGATCAACGAGCAAGGAGATTTCATGCTTAATTCTGTAACAGCGAAAGCGGTGATCGATCATGCCCTCTTTTTAGGGGCTGATTTCGCTGAGCTATTCGTTGAACACCATCAAACCAACACTGTCCAGATCGCATCTGGTGAGGTGGACAAGGTTAACTCGGGTATCGATTTTGGTATCGGTATTCGTCTCTTCTTCGGTCATAAAGTGCTTTACGGTTACACCAACAGCACCGATGAAGCTGAACTTAAACGCGTAACCTCACTGCTTGCTGCAAAAGATAAGCGTGAGCAAATCGCGTCAGCAGGTTCTCTCAATCTGAACCGCTACCCAATTCAACATGGTTGTAGTTTGCCACTTGGCAAAGACGCTAACCTAGATTCTAAAATCGCGTTCTTATTGCAAGTTGACCAAGCCGCTCGCGCAGAGAGTGAACATATCAGCCAGTTCATCGGCAGCGTGCTTCAGCGCGAACAACAAGTGTCTATCTTCAACTCAGAAGGTCTACACGTTGACGATACTCGCCACTACATCCGAGTTGCTGGTAATACTGTCGCTCAAAAAGGTAATGAGCAGTCTTCTGGTATGGAAGGTCCTGGCGCTCTTGCTGGTTGGGAGTTCAGTGAACAGCTTGATGCGAAAGAGCTAGGTCAAACTATCGCGCAACAAGCGTTAGTAAAACTTGGTGCGGATGCTTGTCCATCGGGTGAAATGCCAGTAGTGATTGGTAACGGCTTTGGTGGAGTAATCTTCCATGAGGCGTGTGGCCACTTGCTAGAAACTACTTCAGTTGCGAAGAAAGCATCAGTCTTCCACGACAAGATGGGCGAAATGGTTGCTCATGCCGCAGTGAATGCAGTCGATGATGGTACCATGACCAACGAATGGGGCTCGATTCATGTTGATGACGAAGGCATGAAGACTCAGCGCACCCAATTGATCAAAGACGGTAAGCTAACCAGCTTTATGGTCGATAAAATGGGTGGCATGAAGACGGGTTACGAACCTACGGGATCTGGTCGTCGTCAAAACTACAAGTTCGCACCAACCTCACGCATGCGTAACACCTTTATCGAAGAAGGCGAGCATTCACTTGATGACATGCTGGCAGGTATTGAACGCGGCATCTATGCGAAGAAGATGGGCGGCGGCTCGGTTCAACCGGGAACGGGCGAGTTTAACTTTGCCGTTCGTGAAGCTTACCTCATTGAAAATGGTAAAATCACCAAGCCTCTGAAAACAGCAACGCTGATCAGCACGGGTCCAAAAGTGTTGAAAGAAATCAGCATGGTCGGCAAAGACATGGCACTTGCGCCGGGCATGTGTGGTTCCGTAAGTGGTTCAGTGCCAACAACAGTCGGTCAGCCAACGCTGAAAGTCGATAACATTCTGGTAGGAGGCGGTAACTAATGAGCCAAGAACAACAACTTCTCAATGCGGTTGATTACGTCCTATCAGAAGCAAAACGCCAAGGTGCAGAAGCGGACGTCATTGTAAACCGCAACAGCAGCTTTTCTCTGAAAGCGAACCAAGGAAAGCTGGATGAGTACAAAGTAAGCTCAAGTCAAGTGCTGGGTGTTCGACTTATTAAAGATGCTCGTGTCGCGACAAGCTATTCTGAATCACTAGAGCAACCAAGCTTGGATTTAATGCTAACTAATGCACTGCAAAGCGCTCGTTTTTCCAAGCAAGATGAACATCAGACCATTAGTTGTGTGAACAGCCAAATCACGACTGACGTGGCTGAGATTGCTCAAGAAGACACAACTTCGGTTGATGAAAAAATTGAACTGTCTCTCGCACTTGAGCAAGGCGTAGTGGCTCTGCCTCACGCTTCTAGCGCACCTTACAATGGTTATAGCGATGGCGAAACACAACTGATCATTGCCAATACTCAAGGCACATTGTGTCAACACTTCGAGCGCTCGTTCACTTGTTACGCGTATACCTTGTTTGAAAAAGACGGCAAACAGTCAATGGCGGGTAGAATGTCACTTGGTCGCCGTTTTGATGAGTTGAATCCAGCTTACTGTATAGAAGGTGGCTACAACCTTGCTCGTGATCTTCTGGAAGGCGCTCCGGTTGCGACAGGTAACTACCCTGCTATTTTCCACATCAATGCGCTAGCAAGTTTATTCGGTGCTTTCGGCAGTGCTTTCTCTGGCGTAAGCGCGATGAAAGGCATTACGCCACTGGGTGACAAGCTTGGTCAACGTGTTGCGAGTGATTTAATTACCTTTACTGATACGGCTTACATGCCAAATGGTATGGCAATCGCGAGTTTTGATAGTGAAGGCTTCGCTACTCAAGATAATGTCATGATTGCTAATGGTGAGTTGAAAACCTTGCTACACAACAGCCAGACCGCAAGTTACTTGGGCGCAGTCTCGACAGCAAGTGCCGCTCGCGGTGCAAAATCGAGCCTAGACGTATCAGCGAATCACAAAGTGATTGCGACGGGTAACAGCAGTGCGTCAGAAGTAAAAGCGGGTGAGTACCTAGAGTTAGTCGAACTTCAAGGTGTCCATTCTGGTGCGGATGCAGTGAGTGGTGATTTCTCATTTGGCGCGAGTGGTTTCTTGTGCCGTGATGGTAAGCGCATTCAACCAGTTCGTGGGATCACGGTAGCGGGTAACTTCTACAATATGCTGCAAGAAGTTGAGGCAGTAGGTGATACTCAGCTAATTAACGATAGCCGAACTTTCTTCTCGCCAGACGTTCGTTTTGCTCGTTTGAGCATTGGTGGTAAGTAAACTTAGCATTACTATAGAAACAAAAAGAGGACTCAATAGAGTCCTCTTTCATTATCTAGCAACGTGTGCGCGAATAACTAGAATTCGCGTATGTCCAACTCATTGTGGATCAATACTACACACTGAGAAGCGAAAAGCATCTTAGGACCTAAGCTGATCTTCTCTGTGCCAAGGCGCTTTAAGCTGTTAAAAGACTTTTTCGGCATCGGTATATGGTCAGTTAGCAAGAAACATGGATTTTCACCAATTTCTGCATCACGAACAAATTCGCCTTTCTTATCCAGCATATATAGTTGGTGATCTTCTGCCAGTTCTTGTACTAGGCGTTCAAAGCTCACTGTACGAACGGTAATACCAGGTTCGACTTCACGAAGTTGCTCTTTACCCATACCAACCGAAGCATCCAAAGCGCGAGCCACTGCTGCAATCAAGGTTGACTCATGGAAGCCGCCAATGTTGGTGATGTCGTTGGAGCGAATAGTAATGGTGCGTGAGAAATCTTTTGTGCTTTCTAAAACCAAGTGAACAACCACATCTTCACGGTGTGATTGAGCAACGAACATCGTGTTCATCATGGTATGAGCAAGAATCTCTGTATGCGCTTCATTACCAACACCTTCTAACAGTGCTTTGCTGGTGGTTGGCGCCGCGCGAGCTCGTAAAACAAAAGAGCGCATGAATTTAGCCTCTATATAGGAAGAGTGAATGCGCGGAAGTATATACCCAAGCAGGGAAGGGATGCGAGTTTAATAGCAAATGTGAACTTACTTACAAAGCTTCGATTGTGGAGCTGGGTGTGCTGGCTAGAATAGGAGGCAACCCTGTTAGGAGTGGTATATGGAAATCAAACAGATAAATAAAGACATTTATAAAAAGAAAGTAAACCTTGTGATTGGCGGTTTTGTTGCGTTGCTCGCCATCTCCTCTCTTGCCTTTAGTACCTTGTTGATTGTTTTGTTTGGCAACACTGAAGTCGTACCAGAACAATCAACGGGCAATTTCCATTGGAATTTGATTGGTGTCGTTCTCGCAGTTGCAACTTCCCTCTCTTTATTGAATCAAATTAAAACTCGACCATACATGGAAGAAGTGCTGTACGTTTGGAAACTCAAGCAGCTGCACAACAAGATCTTTCGTAAACTAAAAAGCATTAAAGCAGCCGCGAACAATGGCGATGTAAAAGCGCTGACGATCCTTAAGTTCTACTATACGACTCAAAGTCAGGTGTTTGAGCTAGACAGCAACACACTGACGATGAGCAGTGTAAATAAAGAATTGGAGGCTATCGAGCAAATCGAAGCGGCGCAATCAATGAGTCTCGATATCACAGGCTTTGAAGAGTCTTGGCTAGACACATATTGATTGCCTATTTGCTACTTGAAGTTAACAACTGAGTGCTAAAAATAAGCGTTTGAGTGAGATTTAATCATTCGACGCTTTTTTTTGATTTTTTTTCTGAAAAGGGGTTGCCAAGAAAAATCATCTCCCTATAATGCGCCTCCGTTGTCAGGGCAAAGCGGAAACGCAAAAGCGGTTGGCAAGAAGGCGAAAGAAAACTTCTAAAAATTAATTTAAAAAAGTGTTTGACACTGAAAATTAATTCCTTAGAATACGCCTCCGCTTCGATAGCAAAGCTTACGAAGCAAGCTCTTTAACAATATAGACCTATCAATCTGTGTGGGCACTCGTTGATGATAATCCAATTAGATATTTCTTTCTTAACGGAAAGCGGTATCAAATTAGGTTTCAATGAAACGAAGTGACCATTGAATCGAAAGATTCAGCACAGTCAATTCAAACATTACTTATGTAATGTTCAGTATTCATTGAGCCGAACAAAATCTTAAATTGAAGAGTTTGATCATGGCTCAGATTGAACGCTGGCGGC